>NZ_JBEEWD010000010.1:0-160314 GCF_040140245.1 Proteus sp. fly-1013
ATTTATCGACGCATGAAGGTGATACTTATTTAAGTTTAATTACGGATGCGTATTCACGAAAAATCGTGGGATATCATCTAGATGACAATATGAAAACAAGTTCAGTGAAGAAATCGTTGGTTCAGGCGTTAAAAAAACGAACTTCGACAACTTCGTTAATCCATCATTCAGATCGAGGAATACAGTATTGTTCTTCAGAATATCAGGAGATACATAAAGAGCATAATATTCAATGCTCTATGACTGATGGGTATGATTGTTATCAAAATGCCTTAGCAGAACGAATTAATGGAATATTAAAAATGGAGTATCTACTGATAAAACCGAGTAATCTGGAACAAGCAAGAAAATTAGTAGAAGAATCAATTCAACTCTATAATGAAAAACGGCCACACTTATCGTTAAACTATAAAACGCCCGATGAAGTACATCGAGCGTTTTATGCCTGAAAAGTTGTCAACCTATATCAGGACTAGTCAGCGATCACTCATTACTGCCAATCTAAAATAACTTTACCTGATTGACCTGAACGCATGATATCAAAGCCTTTTTGGAATTCATCGATTGGGAATTGATGAGTAATAATCGGAGAGAGATCAAGGCCAGACTGAATAAGTGCTGCCATTTTATACCATGTTTCAAACATCTCACGACCGTAGATACCTTTAATAAACAGACCTTTAAAGATAACTTGTCCCCAATCAATTGCCATATCAGAAGGTGGAATGCCCAACAGTGCAATACGACCGCCATGATTCATGGTATTAAGCATGGTACGAAACGCAGGTGGTGCACCTGACATTTCTAATCCCACATCAAAGCCTTCTGTCATCCCCAACTCTTTCATAACATCGATTAAGTTTTCTTTGCTGACATTGACGGCTCTGGTGACACCCATTTTTTTCGCGAGATCAAGACGATATTCATTAACATCGGTGATCACCACATGACGTGCCCCAACATGCTTACAAATGGCAGCTGCCATAATCCCAATAGGACCAGCACCTGAAACCAGAACATCTTCACCCACTAAATCAAAAGATAACGCGGTATGCACAGCATTACCAAAGGGATCAAAAATAGCGGCTAATTCATCAGGAATATTGTCTGGAATTTTAAACGCATTAAAGGCAGGGATAACCAGATATTCAGCAAAACAACCGGGACGATTTACACCCACACCAATGGTATTGCGGCATAAATGGGTACGACCACCACGGCAATTACGGCAATGCCCACAAGTGATATGTCCTTCACCTGAGACACGATCACCAATATTAAAGCCTTTAACTTCCTGCCCTATCGCAACAATTTCGCCGATATATTCATGGCCGACAACCATAGGAACAGGAATTGTTTTTTGTGACCACTCATCCCAGTTATAAATATGAACGTCAGTGCCACAAATTGCTGTTTTACGAATTTTGATCATCACATCGTTATGACCAAGTTCAGGTACTGGAACATCGGTCATCCAAATACCTTCTTGTGCTTTTAATTTTGACAATGCTTTCATAGAGTAACCTTATGCAATCACATTAAGTTCTTTGCCGATTTTGATAAATGCCGCCACTGCACACTCAATTTGTTCAGTCGTGTGTGCTGCCGACATTTGTGTACGAATACGCGCTTGCCCTTGAGGCACAACAGGATAGAAGAATCCTGTGACATAAATTCCTTCATCAAGTAAGCGTGTTGCGAACTCTTGCGCTAATTTAGCTTCTCCTAACATCACAGGAATAATGGCATGATCAGCACCCGCCAATGTAAAACCTGCAGCACTCATTTTTTCACGAAAAAGTGAGGCGTTACGCCATAAACGGGCACGAATTTCATCCCCTGATTTCAGCATATCTAAAACAGCAATAGAGGCCGAAACAATCGCAGGAGCTAACGAGTTAGAGAATAAGTAAGGACGAGAACGCTGACGTAACCACTCCACGACTTCTTTACGCGCTGCGGTATATCCACCAGAAGCACCACCTAACGCCTTACCTAAAGTACCTGTGATAATGTCGACTCTGCCCATCACATCACAATATTCATGGGTTCCGCGACCTTGTGCACCCACAAAACCAACAGCATGAGAATCATCGACCATGACGAGAGCACCAAATTCATCGGCTAAATCACAGATAGATTTTAGATCTGCAATCACGCCATCCATTGAAAATACACCGTCTGTCGCGATCATAATATGGCGAGCATTATCTGTTTTGGCTTTTTCAAGTTGAACGCGTAGCTCTGCCATATCGTTATTGGCATAGCGATAACGTTTTGCTTTACATAAACGCACACCATCAATAATAGATGCATGGTTTAAAGCATCAGAAATAATGGCATCTTCAGGACCCATTAGTGTTTCAAATAATCCCCCATTCGCATCAAAGCAAGATGAATACAGAATGGCATCTTCCATACCTAAGAATTCAGCGATTTTATTTTCTAATGTTTTATGTGAATCTTGTGTACCACAAATAAAACGCACAGAAGCCATACCAAATCCGTGACTGTCCATACCTGCTTTTGCGGCTTCAATTAATTTTGGGTGATTAGCGAGGCCTAAATAGTTATTAGCACAGAAGTTAATAACATGGCTTCCATCAGCAACTGCGATATCTGCGCTTTGTGAAGAAGTGATGATGCGCTCATTTTTAAAGAGGCCATCTTGACGAGTTTGTTCTAGTTGTTGATTAATTTGTTGGTAAAACGCGGGAGTAGACATACTTTCTCCTAAGACAGCAATTCGAAAAGAGACAACTTAAATAGTTTGACTACAATATAGTCAGTATTGTTTCTTATTCTATGCCTTTGTTCTATTAAAAACGACAAATGTAAATAATTAATGTTATTTGTGTAATTAAGATCACTAATACGCTCTGCTTTTTTCGAGAATTTCAGTCTGTTGTTCCATGATGAATGCTACCGTTAAAGCTGTTCAGTGTTATTATAGACCTAGAGCTAATTTTTAGATTTTATATGAAGGGGTAGCCACATGATTATCGTCACTGGCGGTGCGGGTTTTATCGGCAGCAATATTGTTAAAGCATTAAATGATGAAGGTTATACTGATATCTTAGTTGTTGATAACCTTAAAGATGGCACCAAATTTGTGAATTTGGTTGATCTGAATATCACTGATTACATGGATAAAGAAGATTTTATTGCAAGCGTTGTTGCTGGTGATGATTTCGGTGATATTGATGCAGTTTTCCATGAGGGTGCTTGCTCTTCTACTACTGAGTGGGATGGCAAATATATGATGGATAACAACTATCAATATTCTAAAGAGCTACTTCATTTTTGTCTTGAACGCCAAATTCCTTTCTTATATGCCTCTTCTGCTGCAACTTATGGCGGTCGTACAGATAACTTTATCGAAGATAGAAAATATGAAGCGCCTTTAAATGTCTACGGCTATTCAAAATTCTTATTCGATGAATATGTGCGCCAGATTTTACCTGAAGCAGATTCAATGATTTGTGGCTTCCGTTATTTTAATGTTTATGGCCCTCGTGAAGGACATAAAGGTGGCATGGCGAGTGTTGCATTCCATTTAAATAACCAAGTAAATGCGGGTCAAAATCCAAAATTATTTGAAGGTAGCGAAACATTCCAACGTGACTTTATTTATGTTGGGGATGTAGCTGCGGTTAATTTATGGTTCTGGCGTAATAATGTATCTGGTATTTTTAACTGTGGTACAGGTCGTGCTGAATCATTCCAAGCTGTTGCAGATGCCGTTATTGCTCATCATAAAGATAAAGATCTCTCTATCGAACATATTGAGTTCCCAGAGAAATTGAAAGGTCGTTACCAAGCATTTACTCAAGCTGATTTGACAAATTTACGTAAAGCGGGTTATACCGCACCTTTTAAAACAGTTGCTGAAGGCGTAGAGCTTTATATGCAATGGTTAAATCAAGGTAAGTAATCGCTGTTTATGAAAATCTTTGTGGTAGGGCCTTCATGGGTCGGGGACATGATGATGTCCCAAAGTCTTTATCGTACATTGAAAGCATTACATCCTGCGGCAACGATTGATGTGATGGCACCTGCGTGGTGCCGTCCATTATTAGAAAAAATGCCAGAAGTTGATAATGCAATCCCAATGCCGTTAGGTCATGGGGCTTTAGCCATTGGTGAACGTCGCCGTTTAGGAAAACAATTAAAAGAGAATGGTTATACTCACGCTTATGTATTACCTAACTCGTTAAAATCTGCCTTAGTCCCTTTCTTTGCAGATATTCCTAAGCGCACAGGTTGGCGTGGAGAGATGCGTTATGGGCTATTAAATGATTTGCGACCTTTAAATAAAGAAGCATTTCCTTTGATGGTTGAGCGCTATGTTGCGCTAGCTTATGACAAGCAAAAAGTCCAAAAAGCGACTGATTTACCACAACCTTTGTTATGGCCGAAGTTATCAGTTACCGAAAATGATATTGCTACCACATTAAGTCAATTTTCATTATCGACTCAACGCCCTGCAATTGGTTTTTGCCCCGGTGCTGAATTTGGCCCTGCAAAACGTTGGCCTCATTATCATTACGCTGCTTTAGCGCAAAAACTTATTGCAGAGCAAGGGTATCAAATCTTCTTGTTTGGCTCTCAAAAAGATAAAGAAGCAGGCGAAGAGATAAAACAAGCTTTAACACCTGATGCTCGAGAAGCGTGTTTTAATCTTGCTGGCGAAACCAGTCTTGAGCAGGCAGTTAATTTGATTGCATCTTGTAAAGCGGTCGTCAGTAATGACTCTGGTTTAATGCATGTTGCAGCCGCGTTAAAGCGTCCACTAGTGGCTCTTTATGGCCCAAGTAGCCCTGACTTTACACCACCTTTATCACATAAAGCACGCGTTATCCGTTTAATTACGGGTTATCACAAAGTGCGTAAAGGGGATGCTGAACAAGGCTATCACCAAAGCTTAATCGATATTCAGCCAGAGAAGGTTTTTGCTGAGTTAGCAAATTTACTGTCAACGGAGCCATCAGCGTGAAGCGGGTATTAATCGTTAAAACCTCTTCCATGGGCGATGTATTACATACGTTGCCAGCATTAACTGATGCAATAAATGCTTATCCTGATATTCGTTTTGATTGGGTCGTCGAAGAAGGTTTTGCACAGATCCCAAGCTGGCATCAAGCCGTTGATACGGTTATTCCTGTGGCAATACGCCGTTGGCGAAAAAACTGGTTTAGTGCCCTTATTCGTGCTGAGCGCGCGCAATTTCGTCGCGCTATTCAATCTCATCATTATGATGCTGTTATTGATGCACAAGGTTTACTAAAAAGTGCATTTTTGGTCACTCGATATGCCAAAGGCACTAAGCACGGTTATTCTCGCCAATGCGCTCGAGAGCCTTTAGCAAGTTTCTTTTACGATATTCGCCACAATGTCAGTAAAGAGATGCACGCCGTTGAGCGAATTCGTCAACTGTTTGCTTTAAGCTTAAATTATCCAATTCCACAATCTCAGGGTGATTATGGAATTGCACAGCATTTTCTCTCACTTCCCGCCTTTGATGAGCGCCCTTATTTAGTCTTTTTACACGCAACTACGCGTGATGAGAAACATTGGCCTGAATCTCATTGGAGAGAGTTAATTGCACTGCTTGCCGATTCTGGGTTACGTATTAAATTACCTTGGGGTGCCGAGCATGAACATCAACGAGCAATACATTTAGCAAAAGATTTTGACTACGTTGATGTATTACCGAAGATGTCATTAGCCCAAGTGGCACAGGTTATCGCTGGTGCTAAAAGTGTCGTTTCTGTGGATACAGGATTAAGCCATTTAACGGCTGCATTAGATAAACCCAATATCACCCTATTTGGCCCTACCGATCCCGGCTTAATTGGCGGTTACGGTAAAGCTCAAACGGCTGTAAAAGCAGAAGGTGGGGATATTGGGGAGATAAATGCGCAACAAGTTATCAATATTCTCGATATTTAGCCTTATAAGCCCTAAAAGTTATTAGTCTTTTAGGGTTTTATTGACGGCATTAAAAACTTCATCAACCGTTATAAGATCCATTGATGCTTGTATTCCCTCATCAGGGCTAGGTCTTTTATTGATAATGGTATGCAAATGAAGATCTTGATAAGGTCCCGTCCATTTAGGGTTTGCCGTCGCAAATAAACTCACTGTTGGGCGTTGTAATGTAATCGCCAAATGCAGAGGTCCTGTATCTCCTGTGACTAATACATCCATTATTTTTATCTGACTTAACAAATCAGGTAATGAAGTTTTACCTACTAGATTTTCAATATTGCTATGATATTTTTCTGGCAACAATACAAAAAAGTCTTCCGGTAAGTCTAACTCTCTTGGTGAACCAATTAACTTAATCTGTAACGATGAGTCATTCTCAATAAGCTTTTGCGCTAATTCAACAAAATATTTTACTGGCCATCTACGTTCTTGCGTTGATGCCCCCATCTGAAATCCAACAATGTGATAATTTCCTTTATCTAATTGTTTTATTTCACAAGGAATTTCCATTCTTGTATCAGCACTATCTATTCCTAAATAACGAATAATATTAAGTTTACTTTGGATAACATGGCCAGATGCCGGTTTATGATCAGCAATTATCCACTTTCTAAACCATTCAGGAATAGAATCTGATGTATTACGAAAAATATATTGGGAACCAGACATAACCGCAAATAACACATCGTAAGGAAGATGTGAATGTAATATAACTGCTAATTCAGGTTTATATTTTTTTGCCTGTAGTGCGATAGGAAGTAAGTTTCTAATTTTATTATCCCAATAAACCACACTGTCTATTTGATCATAGTTTTCAACTAATAACCTATTCTTCTCACTTGAAACCAAGGTGATATGTGCATCAGGATAGTGCGCTCGGATCGCTCTTATCGCGGGGGTATTAAACATAAAATCCCCCAACGCTGTTGTAGAGAAAATAAGAATACTGTTAAATTGAATATCAGATGAAAATGTATCTGTTTTTTTCATCTTGCCCAAAAGTGGGTTATAAATATTTAAAAAGTTATGTACCCATTTTAATTTTTTTAACTTCATCTTATTTTGCCTGCATCTTACTTTGATAATACTCAGCTAACGTCATTCCCTGCACTTTGCCTGACAAGAAACTAAATAAGGTTTCTAAATCGTTATATAACCCTTCAATATCTTTTTCAGTACGAAATGTTGGGCTACCACCCGGCATAAATTCAGATGAGTGCAACATAAATTCAATATGAGAGTGGCCTTGAGCTAAAGATTTTTCAGCAACCTCAATCATCTGTTGGGCATTCCCTCCTTTAGGACGAAGCCAATTCACTGAAGGGGCTCTTTGCTTACCTCTTAATTTGTCGTAACCCTGCTTAACTTTATTCATTAAAGGCGAGTGCTTATATTGAATACTCATTGGCACTTCTAGTAGCGAAGAATTTCCCGCTTTAGTGATATCCTGTAAGTCCATAAAATAAGCATGACTTGGAAAATCGGTGTAATTTGTTCCACCTACTTGTGCTGGATCACCTTTAGTAAAACGCCAATCTACTTTTGGTGTCACAGAACAATCGACTTGGTAACCAAACTCAACTAAAAGTTGTGCATAAATCTCATTAAAAGCCCAACGACCTGCACGATGGCTTAACATTTTAGTTTGCAGTTTATCTTCAAGTAGATACGTCATCAATGCGATTTTCTCTCGCATTTGATCTTTGGGATATTCAATTAAATAAGGCTGATAACGTAAATCATCATCCGTTAAAGGTGTTAATGGTGGGCTATTCCATGCATGCAAGTGCATACCTATTTCACCGGTATTACGCGCAATAACATCACGAGCAAACTCAATATAGGCTTCATCCATAACCATTTCATAGTTTGTTAGCCAAACAGGTTTAAAATTAAAGCGCTCACAAAGTTGCTGAAAACGGGGAAGAAAGTGCGTATTTTGAGTGGTGATCTCACCCTCATTTTCCCAAAGATTATCGCCTTCGGTATCTAATGTGATAATAAATGCAGGTTTAGCCATTATATTCTTTACTCTTCATTTCAAAAAAATCCATCATGTTTTTTATATATACATCGCCATAAAATGGCTCAATAGATTTTTTTATTTCATTATATTCAGGAAAGCTTAATTTTTTATTAACAATATCATCTAATATTTTCAAGAATGACAATTCATCATTAACGGGGAATAATTTCCCATTACTTCCATTAATAATGTCAGAAGGCCCAGTTAAACAATCAGAGCTAATACAGTAAATACCATAAGATTGAGCCTCAATTAAAACCATAGGAAGTCCTTCATGAGTTGATGTTAACAAACATGCTGTAACTTCTTTAATATGATTTAATACATAATCCCACGCATTACTTTGCCATCCATGAAAAATAACTTTTTTATCAATATCTAATTTTCTTGCAAGTGAAAGCAGATCTGCCCGATCCTTACCATCTCCAACTAAGTGTAACTCCCAATTTCCTTCTAATTTACTTAATGAACGAAACATAAATTCAAGGTTTTTACTTTCTTTGGATAATAATCGGCCAATATAGAGAAACTTTATTTTATCTTGAGGACGAGGAATAGTTTTATCAGTTCTATCTACAGGATTGTAAACTACATTAATACGGGATTCAGGTACATTCTTACTCAGTAAATATTTTTTATTACCTGAACTAATCGGTATATGATATTGCGTATTTAAAGTGTATATCGCTTTATATGCTATCCATAATGATGTATGTATCCAAGAAAATACTGGGATATTTCTCAGTGAGAACTTAGATGCTAAATTAGCAATATAACATCCTATAACATCTGATCCAATAATGACATCTGGTTTTTCTTTTCTTAAAACATGAGCTAATTTACATGAAAATAAAAATCTTCTTACTTTATGATTTCTAATTTTACAACTAATAAATCTAACATTTAAATTTTCATACCAATTTTCATTAATACAAATATCCCGTTCCTTCAAAAGGATAATAGATAGATTTACTTGAGGATAAAAATCTTTTAATAAATTATTTAATTTATTAAAAACAACTTCCATACCTCCTAAACCTTGCAACTCGATACCAACTATTGTTATTTTCTTTATTGACATAAATATTTACCCACAAGAATATCTAATTTAGATTTAATTATATCTGTTGATATCTCACTGACTTTACTGTCTATTTTATCTTGTGTTACTTGAATCGCCTTTTTATTATTCGGTGACCACAGATAATTATTTACATATAAACCATGATAATCATTGCCATACAATGCAAGTGTCGGTTTATCAAAAGTTGTAGCAACATGAACAATGGATGTATCTGGTGTTATTACTAAATCAGCATATTTTATAATTGCTGACGCACTAATAAAGTCCCCAATGGGATTACCCAAAATATTTTCGAATTGCAGGCTTTTCAAATCATTCTGCTTCCCAATAAAGATAATATTTACTTTATATTCCTTGAAATAAGAAATTATAAATAATAACTGTTCTCTTGATATATCTCTTTTTTCAGATGCAGAAAATGGATTGATTACTACCGTTTTTTTATACGGTAGATTATTAATAAAACTTTTTATCTTATCATCTATCACATAAGGGATCGTAATCTCATATTTAAGTTCACTAAAAGGCACATTAAGAACATTAAGCATTTTCTTGTATCTTTCAATAACATGAGACTGGTACTTATCATAACCTATATTTAAATTATACATTTTAATGTTGGCTTTATTAAAACCCACAACATTTTTGGCATTAATTATTCTTATAAATAACAAATAAGATATTGGAAGCAACTCTCCCATATCAATAATTAAATCATACTTTTCTTTTCTTAACTCAAACGCTAACTTTATTATAGAAAACAATTTTTCTTCATATGTATAATTTTTATTGTATAAATCAGAATACTCAATAACACAAAAATTATTATTTCCAGAAACAATATCTACAGAATATCCATTATTCTTTAGATGTCTTAAAATAGATGTTGAAACAACCATATCACCAATTTTATTATCATCTCTTAAAAAGAGTACTTTAGGCTCTTTTTTTAAAGAAAAGCTCTTACGAGAAATGGGGTCAATAAAAAATTTAGCAATTAAAAATTTTACTTTTTTAAAAAAGTAGTTTTTTTGTCTATTTAATCGTCTAATTGTACTAAGTTTTTTACTTCTCATTTTTAGTGCTCTCTAACTACTATGAGTTCAATATACTGATCAATCACTTCATCAATATCAAATTTTTGGTACATGTCTGGTGTAATTTCAGGTGGCGTAAAATAAACCAATCGCATCTTTTCTGCTAACGATGCTGCATTTAGTTCTGCTTTATAATTAGCAAGCTCACCTTCCATAATTTCACCAATACCACCAGGACAATTGGTACTCACAATCGGTGTATTACAAATCAACGATTCAACTAACACATTACCTAAACCTTCGCTATCAGAGCTTAAAACAACCGCTTTTGCGTCTTTAATAACAGCAAATGGGTTTGATAAAAAACCAATTAAACTCACCTTATCTTCTAAATTAAGCTCTACTATTTTATTTTTAATTTTAGTTGTCACTTCAGAAGAGCCTTGCCCTGCAATAAATAATTTACAAGGTAAATCCGCTAACGCAAATGCTTCTAATAATCTGTCATGTCGTTTAACTTCATGAAAACGACCAATATGCAGTAAATAATCTTGCCCTTGATAAGAATTATTTTCTAAAGCTAAATTTCTAATTTCTTGAATATCAAACGGATTATAAATTGTTTTTAATTGTTGTGGTGATATCCCCACGTTTTGGATCAAATCCTGCCCAGCCGCATTGGAAACCGTAATAATATTTTTCCCTTGGTATACTTTTTGGATCTTCTTTTGTTTTAACCAACGAGAAAAACCGGTTTTATTACCTAAATAAGATTGGGAAAATATGCCATGAATGCAATACCACGTATTTTTATCCACTAACTCTTTAGATAAAGCAACAATCCTATCAGTCTTATGCAAATTTGAAACAACAAGCGATGGAATACCTTTACGTGAAAATAGTGATTTCAACGTGTTATCCATCGATTTTGCTCGACGTTTCAGTTCAGTTTGTCGATGAAATAACCCTCGATAACTATCTGCATCAATCAATAACTCAATATTAGCGGGAATAGAATAATCACATTTTTCGGCTAAAGAGAGTAACGTAACGGTATAACCACGCTGGCTTAAGCCATGACATAACCTGATAGTGACATTTTCAGCACCACCACCTGGTAATCCATCAATAATAAAAAGGATATGTTCCTTCATAAACTAAGAACCTTTTGGTAAAGCCCAATCAGTTGTTGAGATAAATGCTCTGGCGTATAAGGCAATATCTTATTTCGGGCGGCTTTAGACATTCTATTATCAAGATTATCGGCAGAAATTGTTTCTATTGCACTTATCATTGCAGAAATATCTAAAGCATCTGTGACAAAACCATTAATACCTTGTTCAATAAATTCAGAACCACCACAAGTATAACTGGTGATAACAGGTAAACCACATGCCATTGCTTCTAAAACAACATTAGGAAAAGGATCATATAAGGTCGGCAACAGTAAACCATCAGCCATTTGATATAAAGGTAGAGTATCTTTTTGCATACCTAAAAAATGAACTCTCTCATGGCTTTTTAATTGATAAGCGAGTTGTTGATACTTTTTCTGCTCTTTATCTTGCCCAACAACAATCAAATGTGCATGAGTACAACTAATGGCTTCAATGGCCGCTTTTAAGCCTTTACGTTCAAATCCTGAACCTACATAAATAAAGCATTTTGCTTCTATTGGGATCTGGTATTGCTGACGTAACTGTTCACGGTAAAGTGCTGTGGCAGGAAAAAATCGCTGATTATCAATCGCATTATAAATTACACTAATACGCTCACTTTCAACACCAAAGTCTTCCATCACTTCACGTTTTACCATCTCTGAATTACAGATAACCCGTTTCAGTTCTGATGAATGATACATCTCTTTTTCAGCTTTCATTACATAGCGGTGATAGCAGCTGTTAAGCAGTAATTGACTACGTAGTGGGCTTAATACTCGTGAACGTTGTAATAACCAGCGATGATGAACACCATCTCCTGCACGATAAATATCGCATCCAGCAATACGCTCATGGCTTTGTACTAAATCGAACTGTTCTTTTTGCCAGCATTGCCTTGCACCTTGAGCAAAACCTTTCTCACGACTAATCCGTCCCCATTTCATTGGATTGACAATATGAATATGCCATTGTGGTTGTACAGCACCAATCCATGAACGCGTGATCACATTAAGTTCTACCGCTTGATTATCCAATGCTTCAAGCGCCCGAGAAACAAATCGTTCAGCGCCTCCATCAGGTCGGTATTTTTGACGCACTATAGCCAATCGGAATGAATTCATTTTAGTTGTCCTCTTACGGCATTCAGTACATCTTCGACAGGTATTAAACTGAGATAACGCGTTTGTGTGTTGGTATTGACATCATCAGGATCTGGGAGTTCACCATAATTTCCTGCCCATAATACTTCGCCAATATGTTCCCATGGTGACCAATGAAATAATTTTGATGGTCCAAAGAGAGCAACAAGTGGCGTTTTAAGCGCCGCAGCCATATGCATAGGAACAGAATCAACTCCAATAAATAAACGTGCATCATCAATTAATGCTGCAAGTTGAGGTAAAGAGAGCTGCCCCGATAATGAGACTAGATTTTTTGAAGTACTCTTTTTAATTATAGTATTAACCATCTCTTGCTCTTTTGGATCAGGACCTGATGTTAAAACAATTTGGTTTCCTTCCTGTTCCAAAGTATCAATTAATTCTGACCATTTACCTTCATCCCAACATTTAAAAAACCATCGAGATGTCGGTTGAATAACAATATAAGAACTCAATATTTTATGTTCTTTTAATTTTTCGATAACAATTTGTTTATCTTGATGGCTATACGCCATTGATACTTGAGTATCGGTTTTAGGCAATTGTAATGGCTGCAAGAGTGCTAAATTTTGCTCAACAATATGTTTGTCATCTACAGAGCCTAATGGGATCAACTGTGTAAAACATTTTTTCCAAAAAGGACTTTGACGTTTATAAATATCATACCCAATACGAATTTTGGCTCCGGTAAAACGGGTTATTATCGCGCTATTCCACTGATCTGCTAAGTTTATAACAACATCATATTGTTGATTTCTTAAGTCTGTTAGTAATTTCCACTCATGACGTAATCTTGCCAGTTTTCCCTCTTTTTTCCACGCTTTATCTAGTACAAAGATATGATGAATAGAAGAAAAGTGCTCAATCATTGGCATGGTTTCTTTATTGATTAGAACATCAACTTTCGCATTTGGAAAATTAGCTTTTAATGTATTAATAACAGGGGTAATCAATAAAGTATCACCATGATGTCGTAACTTAATAACAAGAACCCTTTGTATTAACTTCATTTTTTCACTCATAACATTCCAAATGGACTTGAATAATTAGTAATGTGATTTGATTATAAAAAAAATTCTATCAAGTTTCCTGAATAAAGCCTGTTAAAATTAATAAAAAAGCATTATACCGCGTTGTTTATCGCCACAACGTTTGTTTTTACACACTTTCTACTACACAGTGTGATACTATAAGCGTTCGTCCAGATAAGTGAATTTGATAGCATGTTGTTGCGTTTATATCAGGTACTTCTTTACCTTATTCAACCTCTGATTTGGTTGCGTCTTTTATTACGCAGCCGCAAAGCACCCGCCTACCGTAAACGGTGGGGAGAGCGCTATGGCTTTTGCAAAGGCAAAGTCGTGCCTCAAGGGATATTATTACATTCGGTTTCTGTCGGTGAAACACTCGCCGCCGTGCCACTTGTTCGCGCCCTTCGTCATCACTATCCCGATTTGCCTATAACGGTCACAACCATGACACCAACAGGCTCAGAACGTGTGCGTTCTGCATTTGGTGATGATGTTTACCATGTCTATCTTCCTTATGATTTACCCGGTTCAGTTAATCGTTTTCTTAAAACGGTTGATCCGAAATTAGTTATCATTATGGAAACCGAACTATGGCCTAACCTAATTTCAAAACTACATCAACGAAAAATCCCGTTGATTATTGCCAATGCACGTTTATCAGAACGCTCTGCGGCGGGTTATCAGAAATTAGGCAGTTTCGTCAAAACGATGCTCCAAAAAATCACCTTAATTGCGGCTCAAAACCAAGAAGATGGTGAGCGTTTTATCGAATTAGGACTCAAACGTTCACATTTACATGTAACAGGTAGCCTAAAATTTGATATTTCTGTCACCCCAGAATTAGCCGCAAGAGCCGTTGCTTTGCGTCGCCAATGGGCTGCTCATCGCCCTGTATGGATTGCAACCAGTACCCATGAAGGTGAAGAAACCATTATTTTAGAGACACATAAAAAGCTACTGGCACAATTTCCACAGCTTTTGTTGATCTTAGTTCCTCGACACCCAGAGCGTTTTCCTAAAGCTGAGCAATTAACACGCGAAGCAGGGTTAAAGTATACATTACGAAGCACTGATACTGTTCCTGATGCACAGACCCAAGTCGTGATAGGCGACACCATGGGCGAACTGATGTTGCTCTATGGTATTGCTGATCTGGCTTTTGTGGGGGGAAGTTTAGTCGAGCGTGGTGGTCATAATCCTTTAGAAGCAGCCGCACACGCTATCCCGGTTATTATGGGACCTCATACTTTTAATTTTAAAAATATCTGTGCCAAGCTCGATCAAGCTGAAGGATTAATTACTGTTACAGACAGTGAATCGATGGCGACTGCTATTGCCTCATTACTTAATGATGAAGATTATCGCCGTTATTATGGTCGTCATGCTGTTGAAGTGCTTCATGAAAACCAAGGTGCATTATTGCGTTTACTCACCCTGCTTTCACCTTACCTTCCCCCTCGGAGTCACTGATGAGCCAAAGCAAGCGCCTTTCTGTCGTGATGATCAGTAAAAATGCCGCTGATATCATTGGTGAATGCTTAGACTCCGTACAATGGGCTGATGAAATCATTGTATTGGATTCAGGAAGCCAAGATGACACCTGTCGTATTGCGACAGAGAAAGGGGCAAAAGTTTTTGTAAACAGTGAGTGGCCAGGTTTTGGTAAACAACGTCAATTAGCGCAGCAATATGCCACAGGTGATTATATTTTTATGATCGATAGTGATGAACGTGTCACACCTGAACTCAAAACCAGTATCCTCACGATATTGCAGCAACCTGAAGAAAATGTAGTTTATAACTGTGCTCGCCGTAACTTATTTATGGGGCGATTTATGAAGCACAGTGGTTGGTATCCCGATAAAGTGACGCGTTTATATGCCCGTGAACGTTATCAATATAACAATAACCTGGTTCATGAGTCGTTAGAAACTCAAGGTGCAATAGTTAAAACGCTGCAAGGTGATCTCTTGCATCTTACCTGCCGTGATTTAATGGAGTTTCAGCAAAAACAGCTAAAATATGCTACCGAGTGGGCTAAAGAACGCCATCAACAAGGT
Source organism: Proteus sp. fly-1013 (assembly GCF_040140245.1). Taxonomy (NCBI): domain Bacteria; kingdom Pseudomonadati; phylum Pseudomonadota; class Gammaproteobacteria; order Enterobacterales; family Morganellaceae; genus Proteus; species Proteus sp. fly-1013. The sequence continues at coordinate 15,550 of NZ_JBEEWD010000010.1, forward strand.
AAAAAAACCCGTTATGGCTCCATCTTAAGTCATACATTAGGTGCCTTTTTTAAGACTTGGTTATTAAGAATGGGTTTTTTAGATGGGAAACAGGGATTAATACTGGCATTTGTTAATGCACAGTATACCTTTAATAAATACGCTTCTTTATGGGAACTCAGCCAGAAGACGACCAATCATGAAAAATAAAGCTATCTACCCCGGAACCTTTGATCCTATCACTTATGGGCATATTGATATATTAACTCGTGCAGCAGGTATGTTTGATACCGTTTTATTAGCCATTGCTGATAGCGCCCGCAAAAACCCAATGTTTACCTTAGAAGAGCGAGTTAATTTAGCCAGAGAGGTGACGAGCCATTTACCGAATGTTGAAGTCGTTGGTTTTAGTGAGCTAATGGCAAATTTTGCCAAACAGCAACAAGCTACTATTTTAATTCGTGGTGTTCGTAGCGTTTCTGACTTTGAATATGAATGGCAACTGGCAAATATGAACCGCCACTTTGCGCCTGATCTTGATAGTATTTTTTTACTACCCTCTCAAAATCTTTCCTTTGTCTCTTCATCTTTAATTAAAGATGTGGCGCGCCATGACGGTGATGTTTCTACATTTTTACCCGAAGTGGTAACCACCGCAATGCTGAAAAAGTTAGGTAAACTTTAGCTTTCATTCTCACCATGTTGGCAATGTCGGCAGAAAAAAGTGCTACGTTGCCCTTGTTTAATGCTTTCAATTTGTTGCCCACAAATCAAACAAGGCTTATCTTTGCGTCCATAAACAAAGAGTTCTTGGGCAAAATATCCCGGTTTGCCATCAGACTGTAAGAAGTCTTTAAGTGTTGTGCCACCTTGCTCAATGGAGCGCGTCAATACTCGTTTAATCGCAGTCACCAGTACCGTACACTCTTCTTGCGTTAAGCTATTAGCTTTTCTATCAGGCATAATTCCCGATGAAAATAGCGCCTCGTTAGCATAAATATTACCGACACCAACAACTAATTTATTATCCATTAACCACGGTTTGATAGCTGTTTTTTTATTTTTCGACTGTTGATATAGGTATTCAGCATTAAATTCATCAGAAAGCGGCTCTGGCCCTAAATGGGCTAATACAGAACTAGTTTCTAAATCTTCACACCATAACCAAGCACCAAAGCGTCGTGGATCGGTATAACGCAATACTTTGCCATCACGAAAAATCAAATCGATATGATCATGTTTCTCTTCAGGCTGTTCTTCTAATAAAATACGCACACTACCTGACATTCCTAAATGGATAATAATCCATCCAGTATTAAGCTCTATTAACAGATACTTAGCGCGACGCTTTACACTTAAAATAGGTTCATCCAGTAACGTTTTTATTTTCTCTGAAACAGGCCAGCGTAATTTACTATTGCGCACAATGGCATAGTGCAACACATTGCCCACAAGATGAGGTTCAATACCTCGGCGACTAGTTTCAACTTCTGGCAATTCAGGCACAGGTAGCTCCATTATTATCAGATAAGAGATACAGCGATAACATCATTTTTATTGTATGATCAGCTTCCCTAAAAGTAGAAAGGACGATAGCAGATTATTATGATGTTGTTTAAAGACTATAGTAAAAAATCCCTCTGGAACTTATCCATTATTGGGCTTTACATTATATTGATCTACTTACCGGATATCACCCGTTATAAAAATATTGTGATGGGATTAATTGGTGCAACAGCGCTGTGGTATTTGGTGCGTGATTTTAAGACTATCTGTAAGATATTTAAAAATAATCTGTCATTCTCACTGCTATTTTTATTGCTGGTGATTGGTTATTCCATTGTGATTTCGGTTGAGCCCAGTATCAGTATAAAAGAGATTAATAAGCCGATACTCAATGGGCTACTGCTTTTTGCTATTACCTTTCCAATTGTATTGTATAAAGAGAAACCTACCGATATAGCAAAGATGGTGATGGTGGCTTTTGTGATTGGGTTACTAGTGATTATGGCTAAAGAGTTGGTGCAGTATTATTTGGAATATCAGAGAGGTATTATTCCCTTTGAGTCTAAAAGCCATAAGTTTCACAGAGAAATATCTTATGCTTTACTCTTTTTTTATCCTATTATTCTTACCTTTCTAATATTAAATAAACACCAATTTATAAAGCAAAGTTTACTATATTTTTTTGGGGTAGCCTGTTTATTACTTATGTTAGGCACTTTAGCTAGAAGTGCATGGATATCTCTGTTAATTGTTTCTTTTTTAATATTATTGATCAACCGCCAATGGATACTTACGACTATAGGTGTTTTTATCAGTATTATCTTACTTTTTGTAATTATACAAATAATACCGGAGACTCCCTTAGATAAACGAAAACCATCCAGATTACAATATAAATTAACACAGATTGATAGTGGTGATCGTTTCATTAATGGCACATACGATTCGGCAATTAATCTCATTCTAGAAAACCCTTTTACGGGCTATGGCTATGGTAATCAGCTTTACCATGACGTCTATAATGAAAAAGTTAAAGATTACCCTAATTGGAAGTTTAAAAAATCCATTGGCCCCCACAATATCTTTTTAGCCTTTTGGTTTGCAGGTGGTATTTTAGGATTATTTGGTATTCTTTATTTTTGCTCTTCTATGATTGCCCAAGGTATCCAGCTAATAAGAAAAAACCAAGGGATTATTCGTCAAGCTGCTCTGGTATTACTGATGTCCTTCTTAGGGGTTTATGTACTACGAGGGTTATTTGAAAATGCGTATATTAATCAGGTGGGTATTTTGGTGGGATTAATGTTGGCATTGCGTCACGCTTTACTCAATAATCAATCAGTCACACCATCAGAAAAACAACAATAGGTTACTTAATTAACTTCTCTATTGTTTTTAATATAGTCTCTGCCCGTTTATCCCAGTTGTAATAGTTTTCAACAAGAGAACGGGCATGAGTTGTTTTTTCTTTAGCCCGTTGCGGCTTTTCTCTTAGCTGTATTATCTGTTTTGCAAAACTCTGCGCGTCGCCACTATCAGCAAAGCTTACCGCTTTCTCATCTACAACATCACGGATGGAAGGGAAATCTGAAATCACCACCGGTTTTTCCATAGCCATATATTCAAATAACTTAAGTGGTGAGGTGTAACGACTTCCAATGCTAGTTAACGTAAGCGGAAGTACACAGATATCATGTTGGCCAATTGCTTCAAAGCGTTTTTTTGGATCAATAAATCCCAAGAAATTCACTTTATCTTTTACATCCATTTCTTGAGCTAATAAAGTTAATCCTTCAATCTGTTCTGGTGTACCACCCGCAATATTAAGTCTTGCATTATCAAGGTATTTCATCGCTCGCATCATGGTTGGAATACCTTTCCATTTATGCAAGCTCCCTAAATACAACACTTCAGTAAAGTTTTTCTCAGTAATTAACGGTTTGACCTGATAGTCAGCCACAGCATGTAAATCAACCCCATCAGGAACCACTGTTATTGGCGTAGTGACTTGATACTGTGAAACAATATCATCTCTTAATAATGAAGTAAGAACAAAAATACCCGTCGCTCGGCTATAAACTAACTTTTCCATTTTTAATAGCTTATGATATTTGGCACGATTCTTTTTTTTCTCAAATGAATGAGATTCTGCAAAAGATTGAGCGAAAATTTCATGACTCTCAAAAAAGAGAGGAATTTCTGGGTAATTTTCACAAAGATAACAAGCTAGTTTTAAATTACGGGTAAACAACGCATCAACGTTATTTTGCTTTACCCAGCGAGTAATCTGTAATGAGAAAAGTTTTTGTGAATTAAATGGAAAATACCATTTACGGCGAATATCTCTTAAAGAAACTAAACTCGCATTAGTATGAATTGAACGACCTAATATATCACTATCTCGATATTGTCCTTTAGGTGTGACTAATGTCACTTGAGCGCCTGCTCGAGCAAATGCATCCACATTTTGTAAAATTTGTAATGAAGCCACACGTAAGTCAGGCACTGGGTAAGGATCAAGATAGGCAATTTTCATAATTATGACGCCAATGCCTGTAATAAACGTTGCGCAGAATGTTGCCAAGTATAACGTGTTTCTATACGGACACGCGCCAGCTCTCCCATCGCCTTACCTCGGTCTGGTAATCCACGAAGATGATTAATCGCTATCACAATTTCATCTGCACTACCTGGTGCGACTAAAAGCCCTGCGGTACCTTCATTACCCACAACTTCAGGAATACCGCCGATATGGCTCGCAATCACCGGTTTTGCACATGCCATCGCTTCGGCAATCGTAATACCGAAGGCTTCATCTCCAGTACTTGGGAAAATACCCACGTCACTTGCTGCATAAAATTCAGGTAATACGTTATGCTCGACAGGCTGATGAAAAATGACTTGCTCTGCAACACCTTTAGAAATCGCTTTCTTTTTTAATCGCTCAAGATCATCACCCGCACCGATAATCAAGAGTTTAACATCCTCACCTTTTAACTGCTCTATGGCATCGATGACGACACTCAAGCCTTTCCAACCCACTAATCGCCCTGCAAATGAGAGTAAAAAAGTAGATTCATTGACCCCTAATTGCTCACGTAACGAGGTAGTCATAGGTCTAAATTTTTCAATATCCACACCATTATAAATCACACTAGGGAATTGCTTAAAATGATGTTGAATTTGCCAAGCATTAAAATGGCTACATGCCACCCATGCTGAAATCTTTTTACCTAACCAGCGATCACCTTTGAAAAAACTGGTTCCCCCACTCATATAGCAAAAACGCGTTGAGGATGATTTAGGCATCATTGAAGGCCAAAAAAAGTCAAAAGGCTTCGTTAAAATAACCCAATCAAAATTTTGACTGATAACATCTTTTTTAGCGTGTCGTGCAAAAGAGTAACGCTCAACAATACGACGAAAACGTCCACCGAGATCGATAACTTTATCTCGTGGTGTATAAGGGTAAGTGTGAATTTGTATTTGGCGTCCTGCCAGATTGTGTCGGATCTCGCCATTGCCGCCATAAAGATGAACTTCATGCCCAGCATCATGCAATTGCTTAGCCAGTTCCCAAACCGCTGTTTGGATCCCGCCATAAGACATGGTGATTGTGACATCAATTATACCGATCTTCATGGATTACTTTTTCACCTTCATTCCATTCATGATATTACTCACTGCATTCCACACATTCTCAACAGAGATTTCAGCCATATTATCTTCACGGCGTGCTTTTTCTAATGGTGTAGGGTGTTGGATAACCTGACAACAAGAATGTTGTATAGGGGCTAAATAGCACCCAGGATGATAGCTATGATATAGCGCCACCATCGGGATATCTAAAGCACCGGCTAAATGTGTAGGGCCGGTATCAACACCAACATAAAGTGATAAATTTGCCATAATCGCCGCATTTTGACGCATCGAAACACGCCCTGCTAAGGCTAAACATCGCTCTTCACCTATTTTTTTCGCTAAATCAATAGATAATTGCGCACTTTCCTTACCACCTAATAGCAAAAAATACGTACTCGCGTCATGGGAAATAATCTGCTTTGCTAATTGCAGAAAGTTCTCCACTGGCCAATCTCGATAGGATTTAGCAGGAAAGCTTTGTAACTGAAAACCAATAATATTCTTATTAATTAATGAATTATCTTTTAAAAATCGTTGTGCAAAAGTCACCTCTTCCTCACAGATAAAGTAACGTAATTGCCAACAACTCGGATAAATCCCTAATGCATTAATTAATAAGGCGCGCTCTTTTTGTGCAACCATTGGTGACTTGGGGCGAGCAACCCAAGTTGTATTGCCTTGCTGCTCAGATATATCAGCAAAAGCAACGGTATGATGAGATTGGCGACGAGCATAGTTCACTAATTCACAATCATTACCGTATACCAAAGCCAAATCATAAGGCTTATTAGGTAACCAACCTGACCAAACAGCGCGTTTTTTAGAAAAATGTCTAATACTTTTAATATCAGGATTATGCTCAAGAATACATGCACTACGCTTATGTGCAAATACATGAATATGAGCATTGGGCCAACGCTGTTTTAAGGCATGAATAACGGGAGTGATAAGTAATGTATCACCAAAACGTGCTACCGCTATAACCAATATATTTTTTGGATCCATGTGCTTTTTATTTGGCTTAAATGATACATTTACTTCTCAGACTATACACTAAAAAGTATTACAAATATTCATCAATAAGATGAATACACCAAGTTGATAATAGAGATAATCGTTTCACGACTTTATTATCAACATTAATCATACTGATTTATTTTTATCGTTAATTGCCTGAATAAAGATCCTTTCCATCTTATCTAACATATTATCCAAACCAAATCGTGAAACAGCGTGTTCAAGCGCGGCTTTTCCCATCTGTTCACGTAATTCAGCTGAGCTCATTAATTTAGCTAAATGACTCGTGAATATTTCTTGTATTTGTGGTGCTAATGTAAATCCTGTTTTACCGTCAATAACGGCTTCGCTAATCGCGCCAACTGTAGTCGATACAACGGGCAAACCACACGCCATTGCCTGCATAATACCTTGTGGCACACCTTCATTACCAAAAGAAGGTAACGCAAAGAGATCCATTGCATTTAAACAATCAGGCACATCATTACGATTACCAAGGAAGAAGATACTTTGCTCTAATCCTGCCTCTTTAACCATCGGTTCTAAATTTTTACGTTGAGGTCCATCACCAACAAAAATTAATTGCCAATCAGGAAACTGCTGATGTAATGATTTCCATGCTTCTACTAAGTATTTATGTCCTTTCCACACTCGCATAGTTGCAACAATACCTAATGTCGGTTTATTCGGTATTCCAATTTTTTCTCTAGCTTGTTGTTTGTCTTGTGGAAAAAAACGTTGCAGATCAATTCCTGTAGGCACTGATGTCATTTTTTCTAATGGAAATTTATTATGCTGATGGAGAGTCTGGCGTAATTTCTCACCTGTTGTCACAACATGGGCACTAGACGAAAGATAGAGCCATCGAGTTGGTAATGAGCGTGAAACATCCGTAGAAACATGTCGAGTTCGAACAACCACAGGAGAATGACGTAATGTGGCACAAGAAGCGGCAACTAACCATGCATCGGTTGAGCTATGAGTATTGATAACATCAAATTGGTGATGATGTAATTTCAGCCATTGGCGAAGTGCTTTTAATGCTGAACCGCGTTTTTTCTCAATGGGTAATGTGAAAACCTCAATACCATAATCAGGGGCAGCTTTGGCAATTTTGGATGTAGGGCAGCACACTAATGCAACTCGGTGCCCTCTGCGGATCATACCTTGAGATTCCGTCAGTATACGGATTTCCTGACCACCCCACCCACAAGATGATTCTGTATGTAATATTGATAATACTGACTTACTCATCCGCAATCCATTTACCTGATGTTTAAAAAGAGCCATAGTATAACTAAAGAGTAAGCTAAGATCACAATAGCTTTACTTTGTTATACTTAGCAGACTCCAGATAACAAAAAACCCGACACTAAGGTCGGGTTTTTTAAGAAAACTAAAATTATTTAATTTTAGCTTCTTTATAAAGCACATGTTGACGAACAACTGGATCGAATTTTTTCATTTCCAGTTTTTCTGGCATAGTGCGTTTGTTCTTCGTAGTGGTATAGAAGTGACCTGTACCAGCAGAAGAAACGAGTTTAATTTTCTCGCGAATACCTTTAGCCATTTTTCAGCTCCTTAGAACTTCTCACCACGGGCACGTAAATCTGCTAATACAGATTCGATGCCTTTCTTATCAATCACACGCATACCTTTAGCAGATACACGCAGAGTTACGAAACGTTTCTCAGACTCAACCCAGAAACGGTGAGAGTGCAGGTTTGGCAGAAAACGGCGTTTAGTCGCGTTTAATGCGTGAGAGCGGTTGTTTCCACTCACAGGACGCTTGCCGGTAACTTGGCAGACTCGGGACATGTCTATTCTCCAAAAATCTAATCAGCTCGAGCTTTAATATCAGGTTTGACCGCCTCGTCAGGCTTTGGAGCCCATCTCAGCAACTTTTAACGATTGAAAAACTGTGTAAACACCTCAGAAAAAACTTGCTGAGATAGGCTCTTCTCGCCAAACCCAAGATCCTCAAAGGTGGCGTAGTATACGCCCAATGGCCTCAACGCTCAAGACCCGTACAAATAAAGATTGACAATAATTACAAAAATATTTGCTACAACCAACCCCGTTCTGCGAAAGAAACACAATTATCATGCCCTATCACAAGGTGATCGAGTACATTTACACCCACTAATTGGCAAGCAGTAAAAATTTTTTCCGTTATTTCTTTATCTGCGAGACTTGGTTCGCAAACACCAGAAGGGTGATTATGAGCAAGAATGATGGATGTTGCATTCTTTTTTATTGATTGACGGACAATTTCTCTAGGATGAACCTCTACTCTGTTAATTGTTCCTTTAAACATCTCTTCGAATGCAATCAATTGATTTTGATTATCAAGAAACAGTACCACAAACACTTCTCTGTCTCGCCAATGCAATAATTTTTGTAAGTAATGCTTTGTATCTTCTGAAGAAGATAATACATTTTTATACATAAATTGTGTTGTAGAAAAGCGTTGTGCCATTTCATTAATCGCTTGTAGCTGGGTAAACTTTCCCACACCAACGCCTTTAAAACGCCCTAAAGTTTCATAATCAGCATTAATAACATGATAAAGAGAACCGCACTCTTTAAGTAAAAAAGCTGCCAATTCTAATACCGATTTTTCATAAGTACCGGTGCGTAAAAAGAGTGCTAATAACTCAATATCGGTGAGTGATTCAACGCCATAAAGTAATAATTTTTCTCTAGGTAAAAGTTCACTAACCGATTGATTTTCCATCCATGGGCTCCTTAGTAAGCAAAGGCAGTGGTATTAATGATCTATTTTATTCATTTACATAAGCATTAGGATTTAGGTGAAGCATCACTCATCATTAAATGCTAATCACAAAACAACTGTTGTTTTATACAGTTAATTTACTATAAACTGCTAATCTTGTATAAAAAAGACACATATCAAATTTATGCGAGATGAATCGCAAAAATTTAATCTATAAAACATGAAGTTACATAGAATTCCGAATTCACGATGACCTTGTGGTAAAATTACGGGCAATTATTTATGTACTTAGGCATTTCATCATGACTACACTTCACGACAAAAAGATTATTCTTGGTATCAGTGGTGGTATTGCGGCCTATAAAGCACCTGAACTTGTACGCCGTTTACGTGAGAAAGGTGCAATTGTGCGAGTTGTAATGACACCCGCAGCTCATGCATTTGTGACACCTTTGTCACTACAAGCTGTTTCTGGTTTTCCTGTTGCGGATGATTTGCTTGATCCAGCAGCAGAAGCCGCTATGGGGCATATTGAATTAGGTAAATGGGCTGATTTAATTCTACTTGCACCCGCTACTGCCGATCTTATTGCACGTTTACGAGTGGGTATGGCAAATGATTTACTTACCACACTCTGTTTAGCGAGTAACGCACCTATCGCTATTGCGCCAGCAATGAATCAACAAATGTACAGAGCCACGATTACACAAGAAAATTTATCAGCTTTAGAGCAACGTGGCTGTTTAATTTGGGGACCTGACTCTGGTAGTCAAGCTTGTGGTGATGTAGGACCGGGACGAATGTTGGATCCTTTAGCACTTGTCGCATTAGCTGAAAAACAACTTGCTTTACAGCCACAAGATTTTGCAGGTAAAAAAATCACGATAACCGCAGGTCCAACTCGTGAAGCCTTAGATCCAGTGCGTTTTATCAGTAATCATAGCTCAGGAAAAATGGGATTTGCGATTGCACAAGCAGCCGCATTACGCGGAGCTGATGTTACACTTATCGCAGGGCCTGTCACATTACCGACACCCGCTTGTGTTAAACGTATTGACGTTGAAAGCGCACAAGAAATGTATGAACAAGTGATGTTAATCGCACCTTCGCAAGATATTTTTATTGGTTGTGCGGCTGTTGCTGATTACCGCGCTAAACTTATCGCGGCTGAAAAAATAAAAAAACAAGGTGATGAAGTCACCATCACTATGGTAAAAAACCCCGACATTGTCGCGAGTGTCGGAAAAATGGTTGAACACCGTCCTTTTGTTGTTGGATTTGCAGCCGAAACCCAGAATGTGGAAGAATATGCCCGCAAAAAACGCGAACAAAAGCAGCTCGATTTAATCTGTGCCAATGATGTTTCAATAGAAAATCAAGGCTTTAACAGTGACAACAATGCATTACACCTTATTTGGGCTAATGGAGAAACGCGCTTACCACACAGTAGTAAAGCACAACTTAGCCATCGCCTACTTGACGAGATAGCCAAACATTATGATGAAAAAAATTGATGTTAAAATCCTTGATGCACGTATTGGTCAAGAATATCCACTTCCTGCTTATGCCACGACAGGCTCTGCTGGTTTAGATTTACGTGCTTGCCTTGATACACCATTAGTTCTTGAACCAGGGCAAACCGAATTATTACCTACAGGTCTTGCTGTACATATTGCCGATGAAGGATTAGCAGCAATGGTACTTCCTCGTTCAGGTTTAGGTCATAAACACGGTGTTGTATTGGGTAATTTAGTTGGACTAATTGATTCTGACTACCAAGGTCAACTGATGGTATCGGTTTGGAATCGTGGTCAAACAGCGTTTACCATCGAACCGGGTGAGCGTATTGCTCAAATGATTATCGTACCCGTAGTTCAAGCTGAATTTAATATTGTTGAAGATTTTACCGCAACGGAACGCGGTAGCGGTGGCTTTGGTCACTCCGGCCGCCAATAATAACGACGTCTTGCATTAATTATATCAATGACGATATCACTCCCTTTGCACTAAAAACCTTAGTGCAAAGGTTTACTGATTTGTTTTGCTTTTAGCAGGGGCCTTATCAGTCATGGCAGAAGAAAAAGAAACCAAAAAGAAAAGAAATAGACGGGATGAAATCTTACAGTCACTTGCCCAAATGTTGGAATCAAGTGATGGCAGTCAGCGTATCACAACGGCAAAGCTTGCCGCCACGGTTGGTGTATCTGAAGCTGCGCTCTATCGACATTTTCCAAGTAAAACAAAAATGTTTGATAGCTTGATTGAGTTTATTGAAGATAGCTTAGTTTCCCGTATTAATTTGATTTTAAAAGACGAGAAAGAGGCTGTTGCAAGAATTCGCTTAATTCTTATCTTGATCCTCGGTTTTGCTGAGAAAAACCCGGGGCTATCTCGTATTTTGACTGGTCATGCATTAATGTTTGAACAAGACAGATTGCAAGGGCGAATAAATCAGCTTTACGAGCGTATTGAGGTTCAACTACGACAAGTCATTAAAGAGCGTAAAATTCGTGAAGGTAGTGCATTCTTGCATGATGAAGCATTACTTGCTTCACAACTACTCGCTTTTTGTGAAGGTATGTTAGCGCGCTTTGTACGCACAGAATTTCGCTATCAACCTACTCAAGAATTTGAAGCGCGTTGGCCATTAATTTTGGCACAGTTACAATGAAATGATGGACTCGTGATTTAACTCAACAATTTGAAATTTACAGATATGCCGTTTTTTTCTTATTTGTGTTAACATGCGTCCTCGGGTACACAGTTACCTAAATGTATTTATCAGGAATGGCATTCGTGCAGTTCCTACATTGTGGCATTAGCGACTCGCTTTGCCCCTGCTGTAAAAGTCCTTTTTATATTTCAATATCTGTGATAATTGTCGCAGAAGATTCATTGTACTACTCACCCCGCCCATAATTGGGCGAGGGCTTTTTTTTATCTCTAATCGACCAACTCGTTTATCGCGTATTCACTTTATTAATTCACGCCATAGCGCTCACGATAAGCTTTAACCGCAGGTAAATGCTCAGACAGTGTTTCATTCTCACTTAGGTAACTAATTAAATCATCCAAGGTAATAATCGAATACACTTGGCATTGATAGTCACGTTTTAACTCTTGTATTGCAGAAAGTTCTTCTCGCCCTTTCTCTTGTCTATCCAAACTTAATAACACAGCAGAAAGCGTTGCATCATGCTGTTTTATGATTTCCATTGATTCACGAATTGCGGTACCAGCTGTAATGACATCATCGACAATCACAACATTACCTTTCAATGGGCTTCCTACTAATGTTCCTCCTTCACCATGATCTTTAGCCTCTTTGCGATTAAAACAGTAAGGAATATCGATATCATGATGTTCAACCAATGCGACTGCCGTTGTGGTTGCAATAGGTATCCCCTTATAAGCGGGTCCAAACAACACATCACAAGACACATTATTATCTAATAATGTTTGCGCATAGAACTGCCCCAGTAAAGCCAAATCACGCCCTGTATTAAATAAACCGGCATTAAAAAAGTAAGGACTCACCCTTCCTGATTTCAGTGTGAACTCACCAAATTTCAGGACATTTTTTGCTAATGCTAGTTCGATAAAGCGGCGTTGGTAGGCTTTCATTTCTTTCTCCTCTCTACGTTACTTGATGACAAATTTTAGGCATAAAAAAGGCGACTTCTCAGTCGCCTTAAAAATATAATTTATTGCTTAAGCGCCTCTTTTTGCGCTTCAAATATTTTCTCTAACCCCCCCTTTGCAAGGGCGAGTAAAGCAAGTAATTCTTCGTGACTAAATGGTGCACCTTCTGCCGTACCTTGAACTTCAATCATACGACCATCATCAATCATCACCACATTCATATCCGTTTCTGCGGCAGAATCTTCAACATATTCAAGATCGCATAATGGTTCACCATCAACAATCCCTACAGATACCGCAGCGACCATTGATTTAAGAGGGCTCTTTTTCAGTTTACCTTCTTCAACCATTTTATTTAAAGCATCAACTAATGCGACGCAAGCACCAGAGATAGAGGCAGTACGTGTACCACCATCAGCTTGAATAACGTCACAATCAACAGTGATCGTAAATTCACCTAATGCTTTTAAATCAACAGCGGCACGTAATGAACGTGCAATTAAGCGTTGAATTTCCATAGTACGGCCGGTTTGTTTACCGCGAGCCGCTTCACGTGCATTACGACTATTTGTGGCACGAGGAAGCATACCGTATTCTGCGGTTACCCAACCTTGCCCTTGTCCTTTAAGAAAACGAGGTACACCCTCTTCTACAGTGGCGTTACACAAGACTTTAGTATCACCAAATTCGACTAATACAGAACCCTCAGCGTGTTTTGTATAATGACGAGTGATGGTAATAGGACGTACTTGGTCTGCTTGTCTGTCTGCTGGACGCATGGTGTTATCTCCGCTTTCTCTGACATATTGGGGGCGCATTATACGACCTAAAATGGCTTATGCCTATCCTGTATCGATGCCTAGGGTTATAATCGTATCATCTTTTACACTATTGAGACCCTATTATGATCCGTAGCATGACCGCTTTTGCTCGCCGAGACATCAAAAAAGACTGGGGTAGCGCTGCATGGGAACTACGTTCCGTAAACCAACGCTACCTTGAAACTTATATTCGTTTACCTGAGCAATTACGTAGTTTAGAGCCTGTTATTCGTGAACGTCTACGTAATCGCTTAACGCGCGGTAAAATTGAATGTAACTTACGTTTTGATCTTAATGCTCGCTTTCAAGGTGAACTTAATCTTGATGAAAATTTAGCAAAACAACTGATTGTTTCTGCCAACTGGGTAAAAAGTCACAGCCATGAAGGAACTATCAGCCCATTTGATATTTTACGTTGGCCGGGTGTTATTTCCGCACAAGAACAAGATTTAGATGCCATTGGTACTGAGCTTTTAGCTGAATTAGATTTAGCTATTGATGCCTTTATTGCCAGCCGTGAAGCTGAAGGACAATCACTGAAAGTACTTATTGAACAGCGTTTAGATGCTGTTTGCGAAGAAGTTGTTAAGGTGAGAGCACAGATGCCTGAAGTTTTACAATGGCAACGTGAACGTTTAACGAGCAAATTAGAAGAAGCTCAAGTCCAAATTGATAATAATCGTTTAGAACAAGAGTTAGTGATGTTAGCGCAACGTTTAGATGTTGCTGAAGAGCTTGATAGATTAGAAGCCCACGTTAAAGAAACACGCAAAATTCTTGTGAAAAAAGAGGCGGTAGGTCGTCGTCTTGATTTTATGATGCAAGAATTTAACCGTGAATCCAATACATTAGCATCGAAATCAATTAATACTGAAGTCACTAATTCAGCCATTGAATTAAAAGTTTTAATTGAACAAATGCGCGAGCAGATCCAGAACATTGAATAATTTTCTCTTGTTTTCCAAAGCTTTCCGATATTAATCAAAGCCCTGATTTATCAGGGCTTTTTATTTTCACTCTGTTCTTGTACGTTTCAATCTGTTTCATCTAAGTGGTGAGTTAACTGGTGAGTAATGCCTCGCTATACTTGCATCAAATGGTGAGTATTAGGAGACACAATGGCATCAATGACCGCAAAGCAGGTGGCGTCACTTGCAAAATCAGGAGAGCCGACAAGAAAATCCGACGGAAAAGGACTCTACTTTGTCGTTCCAGACTCGGGAGCGCCCTATTGGGCCCTTCGATATAGTGGAAATGGCAAACGAAAACAAATGACTCTGGGTCAGTACCCTGATATGTCGTTGGCCGATGCAAGATCAGAAGCCGAAGTGTTTAAACGTGACTTAAGGCAAGGCGTAGATCCCCTCATTGCAAAACAGCGTCAAAAGTGGACTGGTATCATATCGGTCGATGATTTATTTGAGGATTGGTATAAAAACGATTTAGCGCCAAGGCTAAAGCATCCCAACATTCCAGCTCGAATATATAGAAAGGAAATTAAGCCAGTCATTGGCGAATTCAAAATTCAGGACGTCACAGCTCTGGATGTTCGAGAGATAATTCAAAGAGTTAGGGATAGCGGCCGTCTAACCATTGCCAATGACACTCTGGGTTATATGAAGCAGCTTTTCAAGCACGCTTTAAAGCTTGGATTAACCGCCAATAATCCCGCTGCACCTTTCACAATAAACGATGCTGGAGGCCTTGAAAACAGTTGTAAACGGGCATTAGATCTGGATGAAATCGAGAAAGTCTTTAAAGTATTTCGAAGCCATCTAAATAGCTTTGGTAGAGATAACTATTTGCTGTGCTGCCTCTTTTTGGTACTAGGTAACAGGAAGAGTGAACTATGTGAAGCTCCTTGGTGGGAATTTGACATGACAGAATCTGTGTGGCACATCCCCGAATCGCGGGTGAAAACTGGAATAGCTATTTCTATCCCTTTACCAACTCAGGCAATGACATGGCTTAGTGAGCTCAAAGTAAGATCGATGGGCTCTGATTACGTTTTTCCTGCCAGACGCCGAAGCAATCTGTTACATATGGGACCTGATACCCTGAATAGCGCAATCTCAAAGTTATTTGGACGAGAAGCTGGGAGGAAGATTCAGCCCCCCAACGTAATGGGTGATATCGAGCATTTTACAGTACATGACTTACGGCGAACATTCAGGAGTCTCGCTGCATCAGTAGGAACACCAAATCACGTCGCTCGGTTGTGCATCAATCACAGGCAGGGAGGAGTTGACGGTATATACGATCGGTATGAGTACTTCAAAGAACGAAAAGTTGCTCACCAGAAAGTTGCCGATCTAGTTACACCTCTCATTCAACTGGATTGATAGGCCCTCCATCATTTATGGCTAATTGGGACAAACTTTTCCTGAGTTCCTTTGAAGAAACAGTCCTGGAACAAGCTATATCTCGCTCAGCTTGTTCCAGCAGAAGCCTAAATGCCAATATTTCGAGGTCTTCGATGGTTTGAACATCACGCATATTTTTATTATCTCCAAGTATTTTCATCCGATTTTAGCTGGGAAACTTCAAAAATGCTCTACGCAGACTAAACGTGCAGCCGCCCCACATATTCGAGAAATATCCGTGCAACAATCCCACATAACTAAAAGATCACGTTGAACAGGTTCTAACGAACCGAAAAGCACCATCAAAATCGCACTAATAGCCGAAAACAGCGGTTAAAAATAGCTCATCCTTGCAACCGCCCCATAGGTTTAAGCGTTAATCGTGCAGCCAACCAATATACCCAAGGCTTAAACGTGCAACGTTCCCACATATGTCACTGGTGTGGGAGAGTAATAGAGTCTCATACTAAAATGGCAGCGTACTCAGTCGATTCGCTGCCATTCCTAAATCGAAAATGCCCCTTTGTGTGCTAAGTAAGTTAACGATCATTAAAGTGGTTTCTATTAGTTTCCCTCAATTTATCTAATAGCAACGAATACCAAGGATAATTTTTGTCCCAATAGCATCCTTATATGTCCTTTAAGCCACTTTTGAGCGTCTATGCTATTGCATAAAATGACTCCATTACAGCAAAACACAGCAATACTGGAGCACAATTATGAAAATCACACAAATTCGCAATGCAACACAAATCATTGACTATGCAGGTAAAACATTCCTTATTGACCCAATGTTAGCGCCAAAAGGCACTTACCCAGGATTTGAAGGAACCGCAAATTCACACTTACGCAATCCAACCGTTGAATTGCCTCTGCCTCTTGAAAGCATCATCAATGTGGACGCAGTTCTGCTAACTCATACTCATCCAGACCACTGGGATGAAACAGCAGTGAATGCGATCCCTAAAGATAAATTGATTTTTGTACAGCACGAAGGTGATGAAGCTATTCTTCTATCACAAGGTTTTACCAACGTTAAAATCTTCTCTGAAGAAACTGATTATCATGGTATTTCATTTACACGTACCGTCTGCCAGCATGGCTCTGATGCAGCGTTCCAACATGATCAAATGGCTGAAATTTTGGGTGAAGTGACAGGCGTGATTTTTTCCCATGCCGATGAAGAAAAGTTATATGTGGTTGGTGATACGATTTGGATTCCAAGTGTAGAAGAAACCATGAAAAAAGAACAACCTGGTGTCGTTATTCTCAATACGGGCTGGGCGCATGTACTGGGCTTTGGTCCTATTATTATGGGTAAAGAAGATGTACTAAAAACACACCAAGTACTACCCACAGCGAAAATCGTTGCGACTCATATGGGCGCGGTTAACCATGTATTGGTGACTACTCAAGAAATGCGCGAATACGCAGCTTCAAATATGATTAGCGATTTTGTGTTTGTTCCAGAAGATGGTGAAACAGTAACACTTTAGTCAGATGTTAGGAGTAGGCTGGTAATGACGTCTGAGACAAATATTGAGTTAGTGAAGTCTTTCTATAGGGCTATAGAGGATAATGATTACGATGCTGTGGCTTCAATGTGCCATGAGCAATTCACGTTTTACTCACAGGTAGATACGCCATTAGATATCGACGGGTTCCTTGCTCAAGAAAAGGGAAATATGGACGGCTTTCCTGGTTTTATTTTCCGTATACATGACATCTTCGCTCATGATGATAAAGTTGCTTGTTATATGATATTTGAAGGCGTTCATTCGGCACCTATGCATAATTTGCAGCCAACAGGTAAGAAGGTTCGCTTTTCATTGATGATGCAGCTAACGATTAAAGACGGCAAAATAATCGAAAAACGAGCGCACTTCAATGAAGTTGATATTATGAAGCAACTACAGAGTTAGAGTTGATAACGGCACAGAGTGATTGATATTGCTCTGTGCATTTTACTTTGGAAACGCCCAATGAACCTCGCTGAAAACCATACAATTCCCTCAGTTGCAGTTGTCGTCTTTAATCACTTTAGTCCGTTTCATATTTCTGTTCCGAGCATTGTGTTTGGGCGAGATACCCTAAATGAAACTTTTTTCGAACTTAAATTTGTCGCAGGAGAGCAAGGACCGATTTTATCTGATATCGGTATGGAAATTCATACCGAGACACAGTTGGATTTCTTAGAGTCTTGCGACATTATCGTTGTCCCTTATTGGAGAACAATTGATGAACGCCCTAATGAAAACCTGCTCAATGCTCTCTGTCGCGCTCATGCCCGAGGCGCATTGGTTGTCGGTTTATGTCTTGGTGGTTATGTTCTCGCTTATGCTGGCTTATTAGCGGGAAAACGAGCTGCGACACACTGGGAATTAGAACAGGATTTTAGTCGACGCTTTCCAGAAGTTTCGCTCGATACGAATGCCTTATATGTTGAAGATAGTGGGGTGATCACCTCAGCAGGTACTGCCGCTGGTATAGATTGCTGTCTGTATGTTTTCCGAAAATACTACAGCAGCACGATTGCGAACCGAGTAGCAAGAAGAATGGTTGTGCCTCCATACAGAGATGGCGGACAAGCTCAGTTTATAGATCAACCTATACCCGTGACGACATCTGATTCACGTATCAATGCATTAATGGACGATATCAGGCGTAATATCAATCAAAAATATTCACTGGATGAGCTAGCAGATTCGGTGATGATGACCCGCCGAACCTTTACGAGAAAATTTAATAGAGCTACAGGTATGTCATTTGTAGAATGGCTGACGGCTGAACGACTAAACTTGGCTCAGGATCTACTTGAGTCTACAGACTTATCTATCGAACAGATTGTCGCAAAAACAGGGTTTAGCTCAGTTCTCATTTTCAGAGATAAATTTAAAGAGCGTTATGAGGTGACACCTAACCGATGGAGAAAAACGTTCCACCAACAGCCTTAGATAAATATTCAGCGCCCCAACTACAACTAAGGTTTGCCATACATTTCCTCATGTCAATTCCGATTATTAGGGAGGTCAGCGTAGCTCATTTATGTCCCGAAGTGAGGTACAACGAGTATGATACTTTAATACTTCGTGGTTGCTCGATTCGAAATGGGTAGAAGTAAGTAGTATGAATTTTTATTTTTTATCACGTTTAATCACAAACAGTTCGATCCGGGTTACTTGGCTGTTTAGTGTGAAACTTTATTCCTCTCCCACAACTGGCAGCGGTGTTACATGTCACACTTTACATTCGTGACATGTAACGAAACATAAATATCTTTTTAAATTCATTTATATACGTTCAACCAGCAACACCAATCTAGGTCAAAACTTGGAAATTTTCTTCTGACTCTACAGACAACACATTTGTCCAAATCGGGCAGTTTGACGTGCCAATCTCGGCAATTATCAGCGGGATAATGACTCCGTTCACTAAGCACGGAGTTATTTTTATGAAGCTAAATGGTATTGAACTACTCAACCTAGCTGTAGCACATGAGTTAAAAGAAGTTTGGGTCGTCAGGTTAGATCCGCCCGATCAGCCCGGCAATCGGGGGCCAGATGGTGACCTGCTCTGGCCGGAGGTTTTGCTGTGCAAAAGTTCTGACGATGCTACTCATTTGGCTGAGTATTTAAGCAAAGCAGCCTTTGATGATTTTTCTGATTTTATGGCCGCAGAAGAAGATGGGGAAATCCATTCAGAACCCCAGGACGCAGATCAGTACATAGTTGCGCTCTGTAAAAGCATTCAAAGGTACAGATACGCTTGGCTGGTAGAGCCGAGCATCAATAGCATCTCACAAATCACCTTGCTCAAGGAGGCTTTTCAACATGATTAAAAAGTCATTGAGTTTGCTGGCCTTTACATTAATTGCATACTCAAACATTACACTTGCTCAAGAAAGCGCCACTGTGGGCCAAAAATCCTCACAGGAAAAGCGCACCCAAAAAGAAACCACGTTGAACGATGAGACAAGCATGGAGTTACAACGCCAAAAGGGAGAGGAAGCAAGAAAAGGTGAGGAAAAAAGAGACACGACTTCCACGTCAGCTCGACATGCAAGCGAAGCATCATCTAGGCAGCAATATCAAAATGCTCGCCGTCTTTCAGTAAAAACAGCACCACTTTCTATTCTCATAGAGCTATTTGCCTATGTCGAAAAAGGCAAATCTATAAGAGGGAAAACAGCAAACCTCATCAGAAATTGTTCGCTCATTACAAACCCACAAGCGCCACAATTTCCAGAGCTAGAACCCAAACCCCTAGTTACAAGCGTGCAGGCCTGCATGGCCTGGAACAAAGAAAAAACACTGGGACAATGCCAAGTTGAGTTGCAGCAGGCAGCTTTCAACTGGGCGACCACTGGCATGCCTTCATCCATAAGAGTTCCATCTGAACGACTGAAAAAAGAAGGGGTTTGCTGGGCAGTCTACGGACTTGTAGCAGAAGCAACGCTGGATGAAATATCAAGCGGGATTTCGGTCAACGGAAGTGGCAAGTCAGCGATAAAAATGGCGCTTGCCAAGGCAATGAGTAAACAGCTCATACGTAATGACTTACCAGAAAAGGCCTTGAAGATAGTAGATAGACAATTTGGAAGGAACTGTGTAGTGCCATCTACACGAGGGTATCAGTATGAAGGAAAATACGAATGGTCTTGTGGCTCTTTTTCTGCTGATCCAAAAAATCTGTCAGCTTCAATCGGCGAGTTCACTGTCTTTGGCCGAGGAAACTCACTCTTTGGAGAGTCATGGGAGTTGGAGACATCATTAAATCACGACACTCTTTTTTCATTATCGACTACCAGAACTAACTCAAAAGAAGCATCAACGTCTAATGCTCATTATGCAAGTACCGACAACCGCTCATCCAAGTCCCGTAATCTTTCAATGAGAACTTCCGAGCGCTTACAAACTGAGGAAGCATCCAATCTCAGCAATTCCACGGAGGCAAGCTTCACAGTGTCTCAGCCAGGCATAAAAGGGGGTAATTAAAAATGAAATCTGTACTGTATGGCATCATCATTGCCTGCCCAATAACAGCCATCGTGATCTACTTTGCCTTAACTGGTAGGCAGGAAGTTCTTATCCAACAAAAAACACATGAAGTTCAACAACAAATTCGCTCGGAAGAGTTTCATCGTGACTTCTCCAAGGCCTGGGCTGAGTTTGATCTACCCAACCAGCATGATAAGGCCCTTCTCTCGTCGGAAAATGCTGAACGAAACGAGCGAATAAAACAGCTCAAAAAACTTCGCTCTCAATTGGAAGCGGATAACGGTGAGTCAATGGATGACCTCAAAGGAGACTTAGCAGAGATGAGAAAAGCGTTAAAGGAAGCTGATAAAAATTAAATCAAAAGCCACATTCTTACCTTCTGCCTATATGTAGTAGTAAACGGAATGTGGCCTTCCAATTTTATCTATGTTTCATTCTTTTCAGTAAATGAACGATATGCGGCACAGTATGCGTCCCGCTCTAATATTGCGTCTCTTATAAACGCAGGATATAGCTTAAGTGCAGCACAGTAAGACTCCCAGTATATGCCTTCTGTTCCTCTTGGATTTTCTGGCACACCACTCTTTACTATATCCAGAGCTTGTTCTGCGGTGAAAGTTATTCTATGAGTTTCCAACTCTTCAACATTGGCAACGATCACGCGGCCATTTTCTACTAATTTTATAAATGGCTGTAAGGTTAAGCATATTGGCTCGAACTGGTCCCAGCGCAACATTTCAATTCGTCCATCACTACTTTTAATAAACCGGCTAACATCCGTTTCAAACATACATCGTTCTGCTGATGAATACGGAGCAGGTGGTTTATACCCTAAAACTTGCTCCCGCCATTTTATGTAGTCGTTTTTACAATCACTGTAACTAAACTGCTGGCTGCGCCTTATTTTTAAGCACACATCTATATCACCAAATTTTTCACCACCTCTAGCCAAACTGCCGACTAATGCAGCCTCTTCTATTTCATAGTAGGAAGAGTAAAGCTCATTCCAATCATTTAGCCTTTCTAAAACACCTTGCAGCTTTTTGTAAGCAACTGCTTTGCTTACCTTAGATCTATAGTTCTTTGGCACGGCAATCCTCATATTATGGTCATTAGAAGCACCTTTACTCGAACATACACCAAAGCCGGATAAATTTTAAGCCACCATAAATGACAAAAAAGGCAGGTTAATCTGCCTTTTTAAAGTGGGATGGGAATGATTATTATTTTGCCTTATCCGGTTTGAGCGCTACAAGTTCCTCTAATGGGCTTGGCCCTGTCAAGCTATAATTAATCACAGCCGGATTATTGTAACGAACATCAGAGAGGTCCAGATGTAATCCCACTTGGCTCTCTCCGGTTACATCCTCCAGGCAATGTCGAGATTCCATATCAAGAGCAGCCATATATTTCTCTTCATTACTTTGAGGGCCGAGCGCCATGGTAATAAGACAGTCTTTTCCATGCTCAATCTTGTAAGTAACATTAATAGTGTCACCACTTGCTGGGAACTTAAAAACCATAAGTGAAGCGTCGTTAATTCCAGGCTTTGTCGCACACCCAGCCAAAGAGAGCATAGATGCGGTAGCCACTGCTAAGATTGCTTTTTTCATTTCAGTTTCCTCATTTTCTTGAATGTAATTCTCAACGACCAATTGACTGGTTTTTGTCGCGGTCGATTCTTTTTTCACTGTGTTGCTGGTGCTGAATTGACGATGCAGCTTGGCGTTCTTTTTCTCTCGATTGAGCCTGGGATATGGATTTTTGATGTTCTGGGCGAGGTTGATATTGGCTGTACTCTTTCTTGGCAGAATGAGATAGCTTGTTATAGGTACTAACTATCAGCTTATCAGCCTCCTTCTGTTGGCCGCTTTGTTCCAACCGTTTGGCATTGCTTATCGCATCTGACATCAGTTCATGCCGCTGTTCTGTTTTGACCTCTAGTCGAAGGCGGGATAACTCAACACCTAGCGCCTTTGTCATTTTCCCAATATCTTTTTTTAGCTCCTGGGCAGCTTGTTGCTGCTTAGCGTTATCTGACTCAAAAAAGATTTTCTGGATAGCCTTTGCAGCCATCCACACCATGGCTCCTGCTGCTTCAGTGAAAATATCGTTCTCCAGATAACCTCTTTGATAGTTAGAAAGCGTTTTAGATAGCCAGTTATCTTGAGTTGGTTTATCGAGCCCCATGCTTTCAACCTGCTTCATTAGCAACTGGACAGAATCAACAATTTTCATCTGCTGCTCAGATAGCTGTCGATACTGCTCATTCATGTGAGCATGATCAAAAACGCTAGTTTTAATCTGCTCATCTTTAATAGGATGACTATTCATACTTTGCACAATTGACTTAGCCGCCGATTCAAGCTGTCCAACCAACTTGTTAGGGTCAGAGACATCAGCTTTGCTAAGTTCTTGATAGAGCGCCGCAACTTTCGCTTTTTCGTTCAATTCCATTCCAGTTACCTCTTAATGACGATGTTTTACATGTAGATTTCCATTAACCCACTCTGCGCTAATGAAATTATTGGGCTCGGTAATGTGTTCAAAGTGGCTAGCTGACGCCTCTATATCTGCATGAAAGCGCTCGATCTCAGCCTGATAATTCCGAATTTCAGCCACAAGGTTAGATAGTTGAGAGTACAGATCAGGCTTGGGCTCTCTTCTGAAGATTTTTCTGAAAATACTGGTAATCATTGAGTGCCGCCTTGATACCAAGAAGCAATAGGTTCGAAGTGATCTCCCCACTCCATGATCTTCAAAAAGTCATCGGTGTTATCGACTCTGGCAAGTCCACAATATGTTTTCGTGTATCGACCATCGAGACACTTCAATACAGTGAAATGAAGAGGTTCACCAGACGCTGCTCTTGCAGCGGTTACGCCTCGTCTTTGATGAATGTGAGCATCATTTATTGGAAGTACCAGTCCGTTCAATTGAATCTCTGCCGCCATAGTGTCCTCATTTATCTCTACTCTCTTTGAGCTAATATTTTCTCAGGTGAGCAAGCTTTAGATGGCACGCCAAAGTGCCCAATTTGGACAAAAAAGAAAGGGGCCTGAGCCCCTAAAAGAATGAGTGGAGAAGTTGAATTCGATGATCTAGCGTTTGTGTTCGCCAGCTTCTATCTGTTCGCGAGAAAAGACAGTGGGACAACGTGACAGATCCGGTTTTCCATAACCATTCACAGCCTCTGATCTGCTGCATATGTAGGCATCAAACCGACCTGCGGCTTGCATCATTTTTTCCTTGGCCTTCATTGACTCGCTTGCCTTTTCTAGGTAATCACAGGCAGGATAAGACCACGTTGCGAGTCCTGAATGGCCTGCCGCATATGTAGAGCAGGTTTCCCGCTCCATGACTTTCTCTGTGTAACTTGCAATACCACTTCCTTTTTTCTGGAGTTGAGTCTGAATAGTTGAGTTGTGCTGGTACGGACCGGGATAGCTCCAATACGGCACCTGATAGTTGTTGAATGCAGGAGAGTACACCGACATAAACCCACGAAGACCCTCGCTTTCGCCAGCAATGTAATCAGCAACACGTTTCCAGTTACCGTCTGTCCATTTCAAACAGTGGTAACCCCCATTCGTTTGACGAGGTTTAGCTCCCAGCGCGATAGCGAGCTCATCAATTTCGATGTCACTATCCTGGCTGCTACTACCTGTACCAAACGCTGCACACATACCACCCACGTGCATTACGGAGATGACACTGGAGCGCCCAATTGCGAACGGTCTGATATCAAACGCATCAAAGTAGCCAGTTCGTTGATAATTATAGAAGTTGGCAGCAATCATATTCATTGCTCCAGATCTGGATTGCATGTTTAACACATCACGAGACATTTTAAGCGCACTATCCCAACCAACCCGCGACGCCGCTGCCGCAATAAGGCTGCCCATCACATCATTATCATGAGCCGAGATAGTGTATTGAACAGATGAAACAGGAGTCCGCACTGCACAGTATTCGTAATATTCATTAAAGGCTAGATCCTTACGCGCTTGTGGAGCGGCTGTATTGTGGTTCACCAAGAATTTATCCAAGCTCAGTTCCTGACCGTTCTCCGTACACTCACTACCTCCGTTAATTAGACAACGCTCATAAAGCTCAACCGTGCTTTTGAAAGAGGCAACATTGGTAAGCGCATAATGGCTGATGAAATCATCTACTGAGAACATTTGACCAGAATCATTGAAGCAATCATGGAATCCGTACTCCATGGCCTTATCTGCTTCGTCGGAATAGCGATCTATTTTTGAAAAATTCACCTTCCTTTCTATTTGGCGTCGCTCATCGTTGGCTGTACGAATGCGCTCCAGGGCTGCTGATTGATAACCGGGCTCTAGCAACGCCTCGGTCCAAGAATTGAAGGTTTGCCACTCGGCACCTAAATTTGCCACCATCTTAGCTGCTGAGTTGAATGCCTCCTCACTGCCGAAGTCTTCCTGTCTGAATCCAACGAGTTTCATGTCGGTTAGTGCCGCCTGGATGTCAGGCTCTGTTTTTTCAGTTTTTTGGACCGACGTATCTGTCTTAGTCTTGCCGGCGATGTTAGGCATGGTCGCGGAGCAACCTGCCAGTGCAGTCATTACAACGATTGACGTAAAAAGAACTTTCACTTTTAGATCTCCCTTTTGGTTCTGTATCCATTCCATTTTTAAATAAAAGGGCAGTCTAGCTAGTACGCCAAACTGCCCTTTTTGGACAATGGACTGCAATTATCTTGTTAGACTGCGTTCACTGTCGCCTCTTGATATACCTTTAGCCTGAGATTTACCAGTTGTCTGCGTTGACGAGCGTCCTGACTCTGGTTGTTGCCATAGCTTATCAATCAAGTGATCCAGCGGTTCCAGAGACTGGTAACGGCTTTCCTTAGCCGTCTGTTTTTGACCTGAACGCTGCTCCACAGCTCGGACAAACCCTTCCGTTGAATCGGTGTATAGATACACGCGGTCCTTTGCTCTTGATATCTGCACGTAGAACTGTTCCGTGTTCAATAAAGCTTCCCGGCTGGTTTCGGCGTGCACAAACACGTTCTGGGCTGTCTTACCTTGGGCAGCATGAACCGTCATGGCGTAACCGTGATCCCAATGGGAATTAGCCAGTTTGGACATGTCAAACTCACCAGTTTTACCATTTGAAAGTCTGAAGGTTACGTTCGTGCCTTCTATCTTCTCAACTGTGGCCGTGTCATTGTTCAATCGTCCAGTTGGCTTATCATTATCACGCCACACGATCTTCTCACCAACGGCCAAGCCACTTTCAGTTAGTTCGAACAACTGGATGTTCTTGGCCGCATAGTTTTCAGGAGAGAAGCGAATCAGCTCAGCCTGCTCATTGGCCCCGAACTTCTTAAGCAAGATATCGTGGTTATCTCGACCAACAACCTGATAATACAGGCCCTTCTTGATGCCCTCACGCTTGAAGCTACGCGCAAACCGGACGATTTGCCCATTTTGATACGATGTCACCACACGCCGTTCAGCTTCGGTTGCATCGACTGGTGATAGCTGGTTAGTATGCAGCTCTTCGCCCAGAGCACCTTCTTTTTTAAGGGCATCACGAACTAATTCATTCGTGCGACGTCGGCCCTCACGGCTTGGTTCGAGGATAATACTTTTGGCTCGTTCATCCGGCGCAAGAGCCATGTAGTCCTTCACAAGCTCTTGTCTGCGGACTTCACCGCTTTTCTCATGGTCAATTTTTCCACTTTTCTTATGCGCGACCAATTCTTTTATCGTGCTGCCACTCTCCTGTAACCGAGAGAGAGCATTAGAGGCTTTTTTCATTAGGGAGAGATATACCGCATCCCTTGTGCCTCGGTTCGTCTGCCGAACGATTTCCTCTAGTCGATATGTTTCCATTCCATGAGCCTGAAGCTGACGAAAGGCAGCACCAGCCTCCACAGAAGCAAGCTGGCGGACGTCACCAGTCAACACAACCCTAGCACCGACCTGTCTAGCTCTTTGAAGTAGATCGCGCATCAATTTTGTACCGATCATAGATGCTTCATCAACAATCCAAAGTTGAGGGGACCGCTGCATTCCCTTAGCTAACTCCTCCCGTTGACTTTTTAACTCTGTTTGTTCGTAACAAAGTTCATCGAGTCGCTTTTGGTAAATGGGAGAGGTTTTAGGGATCTGAGCACCAGTTTTTAGGTCTACTCCTGGGTTTTCAAGGGCCTTCTTGATCCGATCCAGCCGTCTGTCTATTCTCTCTACTTGGGCGATCAGTCGTTTCTCTTCTACCCATTCATTGCGATTTTGTCCCAGAAAACTTTGGATTGTACTGGAGGGAATATTCGCGCCCTCAGATAAACTTTGAGCAGCCGAGTTAGTTGGAGTAAGACCTCTTACTTCGTACCCCATAACTCGTGCTTTTCCAGCAACAGTGCTGAGCACGGAGTTGGTTTTAGCTGTACCAGCTAATCCTTGCACTCCAACGATCCGATTCTCGGAGAGAAGAATGCCCTCTGTAGCTTTCCTTTGGTCAGCGTTCCACTCGTATCCCAATTCGTTGGCTTTCTCCTCGGCATTAGAAATGGCCTCAGCCGCCTGTTCCCGGCTGCACAATGCCTGAACTCGGTCGCGGCCAAGGTATTCCTCCTTGATCACCTCATCCTCGATGGCGATGGCCGCTTTCGACGTATATCCCCGCACATCAATCTCTTGCTTGCTGACCTTATTAAAGGTTCTAACCGACTTCTCTATGAGCTGACCACTGCGAATTGCAGCATCAATTGCATTCGTTACATCAGAAAGTAATACTCGCGATCCGGCATAACGGCTAGCCACTTTGACTAGATCGTGGTGTGCCCAAGACGTATCACGTTCTCCAAGGTGCTCAGTCGCCCACATGACGGCTTCGTTGGCTAATTGAACCCGCGCCAAAATCGCCTCGGATTGCCGATCTAGGCTTGGAATGTTCTTCCGTGACAGAGCTATTACTTCTTTCAACTCGGTCAGCTTCTCAGAGCTGATTTCAGCATGCCAGCGTTCAAGAAGTTCACCCCGTTCTGCCTGAACCTTTCTATCCCGAGTGTCTAGAGTAGCAGCCTCTTTCTCGGCGGCTGTAGCCGTGTCTCTGGTTTTTCCACGGGCTTCCAAGGCATCCCCAATAGCCTCTGAACGCTTCGAGAATTCATGGACAACATCTTTATCAAGGCCTGTAATTTCCCAAGTTCCATCTTTTGCATGATCCAGGCTATACCCCAAAGAGCGCACCTCTTCAGCGAGATATTGCCGATAAACGAGGCCTAAGTACTTCTGATCAACAAAGAGGGGCTTGTTCTCAGTGGAACGCCACTGCCCATCACCGCGCTGTGTTATGTTCATCAGGACGCAATGAGTATGGAGCTGTGGGTCGAGGGCGCGACTGGTTGTGTGCTTGAAGGTGGCGGCCACCATCGAGCCGGTTTTTTCGTACTCGACTCTATTCTCGAACCGGTTACGGTTCCTAGTAACAATATATTCCTGTTCTATATAGCGCAGAGCGGCGTGCACGGCCTTATCGTGGGCGCTCAGTAACCTTTGATCACCAGCAATTTCAGCCAGAATAGAAACACTCTTGGGCGCTGAGAAGGTTACATCCGTTCCTGGTTGATGCTTCCACTCACCATCTCTGATAGTTCCAACTCTCTGCCCATCGGGAAGCTGGCCTTCCAAAAGAGATTTGAAAGTTTCTCGCTGCACGTCTCCTGATAAACCTAACGCTTCTGCTCCCGAGCCAACCCACTCAGACGGAGACAGGCCATCGACATAATAATCGTCTTTTTCAAAGTAATGACCTGCCTGCGAGGCACTTTTTATTGCTTTGGGTGACATCATGATTTTTTGCCTCCTTTCCCAAGCAGACCAAATACCAAATCATCATCCATTCCGACCGTTCCCAATACTGAATGTACTTCCTGCTCAATGTCACTTGGGCTTGGCACTTGCTCTTTAGGCTCATCAGTAGCCTGCGCGTTAGAAAGTTCTTTCGGAACAAAGTCAGTATCAGATTCCATTTTCATTGTTCTTGCGGCATTGAGCAGACGCATACCAACAGTCTCATTCTCATCACCTTGAATAAAACCGTCAGCGATCTTTGGAAGTCTCAAGAAAGGAATATCAATACGGGCTTTACTCTCCACGCCCCAAATTTTGGCAAAACAAGACAAATCAGGCAGGTCCATGATTTCACTGGGAAGAACAATTTTTCGGTTTTGGCGTTTAGAACTGACCCGAACACCGTCTCGAATGTCATCGGCGGAGTAGTTTAAGTCTTCATCAACTTCCTCACGCTCAGCTTCACCAAGTACTTTGGAGACCCACTCAGCTGTGTCGGCATTATTCAAACGAAAATGAAACTGTGTGGAGCACAGGCCAAGTATGGTTTTAGAGGTATTTCTTCCAAACTCTTCCTCTAGCTGGTTTATTTCCTGAATACCCAAAACAACAGCCGCACCGAAGCCCCGCCCTTCGGCCATCAACATTGAAAGAGCAGGAATTTTTTTGAGGCTTGGTAGCTCATCGACAACAATCCAAAGA
The DNA here is from genome assembly GCF_040140245.1 of Proteus sp. fly-1013. Taxonomy (NCBI): domain Bacteria; kingdom Pseudomonadati; phylum Pseudomonadota; class Gammaproteobacteria; order Enterobacterales; family Morganellaceae; genus Proteus; species Proteus sp. fly-1013. The sequence goes on from NZ_JBEEWD010000010.1 coordinate 44,788, forward strand.
GTTCGCTCGTTATTAACCCCACGCGCCATCAACCCTTTGGCCGCAGCTTGTATCCACGTTGAGATGAGAGGTTTCTGTATTTCTATTTCAGATTCACGTACTGGTAAGAATAACCAACTATCATCGGCATTAGGTTCATCGCCTTCTGCTATCCAATCTCTTATAGAAAAGAACCCCTTTTTATTCTCTTCTTTCAACAGGCGAAGTGGACGAACACCATCTACGATGGTTGAACGAATACTTTCGAGAGTTCTCTCGTTATCTTCATTGAAATATGTCGCTGCTGGAGTACCTGCAACTAGTTCTTTGAGTAACTCAAGATCATTCCACGCTGTCGCCCGAAGAAGTGAAAGCAATGACTTCGGTCCGTCTAGATATAAATTCTGAAGTGCGGCAGAAACAACTGCTCTGGCTGCGGATGTGAAGAATTTATCAGAACCACTGTTACTATTAGAACTAGGTAAAAGTGTCTCAGCTATCCAGTCTGCATCAAATGGTGAGGCCATTTCTTCCCATGGAGTCCATTGGTGTGAGCGGCTATCTGCCGGATTGAGTATGTGATCAATTCCGTCCCGATAGAACATCTCTACGAACTCGCCTTTCTTGTCATACACCACGGCTCGGTCTCCACGAGCGCGAATAGCTTTAAGCAAATGAGTAAGTGCTGTAGATTTACCTGCCCCGGTGGTGCCACTAATCAAGGCATGCTTTTTTGAAAATCCTGTGGGTAAAGGGAAATCGCCGAGGGTTAAATCAGAAACACCATGCTTTTCTACGATTTCTCCTTTCAATTTTTCGGCTGAAACAAGTTTCGCACCTCGAATATATTTGTCTTCTTTGATCTCCTCACCTCTCTTAACTGCCTTCACAACAAGATAAACACCAATAGGCAAGTACAATACAAAGAGCGAAATGAAAGCCCATCCAAAGGATTTGAGAAGCTTAACAGCAGCTTCCCGGAATAGTGGTTCATTTATCACCACAGAGGATGGCAGAGAGTCGCGCCCATCTAGGGCAACACAGGTTCCTACAGTTACGCTTGAAAATGGTTGTACTAGTCCCTTCAATTGTGCCCAAATATATGTATTAGCGTTTTGCAAGACACATTTATCAGCGTCTATCCCGATGTATAACAGGCCACCGACAATCGCCAACAAAACACCAGGCAGAAAGATCCAAATTCCGCTGAATAACAACATCTGCTGGCTATGAAGCCATGTGTCCGCACCACGAACAAAGTCACCGACTCGACCTTTTCTAATCGTTGCCATTATCGTCCCCTCCAATAAAGTGAGAACGCAGAGCATTTGTGCGCGCTGAAATGACCTGTTTAGCCTCAGCCATTTCATCCTCAGAGCAGGTCTTTTTGAGCAGAAAATCTGTGGTTGCCACGTTGATCGACAGCAGGTTAATTAACTGCTGATAAATCTCCTTCTGATCCACTTGTACATTTCTGATTTCGCTCAATGTTGAGTCATTATTTAACGCCTGTTCGATCAAAGACACCGCCGTTTTACTAACCGTTTGCCCCGATTCTTTAGCTAATTCCTTCAACAAAATATGTACTTGCCTAGGTGGATATATTTGTACGCGATACGCCTTAGAAACTCCCATTGTAGTCCCCCTTATCCCTGATTCTCTTGCGTGTAACTCCCTTGCAACTCTGTGTGTACAGAGGTGCAGGGAGTCCCCTCAGAAGGCGCTACTGCGCCGGATGAGACAGACCACTCGCGGTGAGTGGGGTGTGGAGAAAAATCCGGACGAAGCACGGATTTTTCTTGCTGTGAGATGGGGTCCCCGAGCGCTAAGCTCGGGGTGATTGAAGAAAATAGTTCCGCTAGTTTTCTGGTAGAATATTCGCGTCGCTCTGCTGCCAAAAATGCCAACTGAGAAGCTATGGTATTGATTGCATCAACGGCGGTACTAGATTCAGCAGCAATCTCTAGTATTTTTAGATAGCTGCTACCACAGCAATGCTGGCAGGTATGAGGGTTGCTAAGACTAAATTGATTACGCATCACTTAGCCTCCTGCCATCGGATATCAATGGAATCACAGTTTGGTAAATTGAGCTCCGCCATTGATTCATAAGACCGACTGATGGCTGCTGGTTCATCTGGCCATAAACCATGTTTACCTTCATTTTTAGCTTTTAATGTTACTGAGCAAACAGGTCTCTTGCCTCGATTATCCCATTGAAATTTAACTTCAGGATTAAGATACCGGCCATGAATCACTATGGAGTCACACTGATACTTGTAAATGGTCTCCCGAATCTCACCAAGATCTTTCTTAAATTGATCCGAGTTGCCAGTATCGTGAGACACGATGCATGACACATTTCCGTTTTTTTCGTCAATAACGAACAGGTCGCGGGCATTAAGGAAGTAGTGGTGCATCGTGATTGAATCAATGCTTTTGGTTGTACAACCAGCCAGCATACCGACAGCGACGAGCGCAGTAGTTAAAGTGATCAATTTCATTGGTTTATCTCCTGATTGATTAAAATCAGGATTATTTTTACTTAGAGGGGAGTCATTGTTGGCACGCCAAACTGCCCAATTTGGACAAATAAGAAGCTAGGTAAAAATGGGCCGGTATCATCCAAAAACCACCTGTTGATCGCTTTCTGATGTAGCGCAGCCACAACCTTCCTTGGTCGTCATCGAAAAGCAACCTATTGGTAGTGTTTTGGTGGTATTCAGTAGGGTTTAGTCCGTCTCAGTCCCTCAGAGTCATCGAAAAGCCACCTATTGGTGGTGTTTCGATGACTATTGAGATAAACAACGAATGCAGGTTTGTTTTTAGGGTTCAAAAAAACAATAGGTTGGGCTTAAGGCGTCCATACAAGTCTGAGGGTCAATAGATTTATCTTCAGGTCACAGATATCGGGATTCAATGTAAGGCTGTACATCATTCAGCTCGTTACTTTTCCTCTGCAAGTTCACCTGGGAGAAATGATGGTAAAAATCTTATCGAAAACACGCTGTTGCCCCCAAACGAGTTGAGTCGTTTTCTGTGGCGAAGTCAAACGCAGACTTTCTCGCCTACAAATTTTCATTCATTTCACTCAAATGTTGTCTTTCGTTGAAAAGCCTAAACGCTGGACGGGCATACAGTCATATTGCAATCATGATGATTTTTATCCCAACTTCGTGCGCGTTTTCACATTTAAAGATAAATAAATATGATTAAAATCATGTAATTAAAAAAATCTTAGGTTAGATAATAGGTTTGGGAAACGCGCATGCGCGTTTTTCCAGATGGTGAATTTAGCAAAATGCTGATAAGTTCATTACATACAAATAGTTAACTGTGCGCGTTTTCACTGGTCCAACGAGGTAAACGCGCATGCGCACTAATAAAATGTTAGCGCTTACGGTACCGTTGAATACCAAGAGAAGGAAGGATAAATGACTGATGTGAATCTACCGGCGGTGATGGGCAACACACTTCCCGTCCTGGATCAACTTACGGATGCACTTGGCGTTCCTCGGGACATTCTTGCTTCTGGACAAGAAATTCAAACGGCGTGGAATAATCTCCCAGGAGTAATGAATAAAATTCCTCCAGCGCTACGAACGGAAGGTCTAGCTCGAATGTGCGTGGCGGTTGCTGCGGGCTTGTTCGATAGCGCGATTAACTATATTTGGAATACTTCCGTTATCGAGCTTCGGGAGAAAGTAAAGCGCTTCGGCCTCCCGGTTGTAGAACAGCTCCTTAGCAAGCAAAATTTTGATGAGCAATCCTTGCTAGATTTAAAAGATGCAGATTTGCTTAATCTGTGCCTTAAACTGAACCTAATAACTGAAGATGGGTATTTCTTTTTAGACCAGTGCCGAGATATAAGAAATAACTTTTCTGCTGCGCACCCTGTTGTCGGAAAAATTGATGACCATGAGTTCATAGGTTTTGCTAATCGCTGCGCAAAGTACGCGCTAGGAAATGAGCATAATCCTGTTGGCGTTGACATATCTGCTTTCATGGCCGCTGTCAAAGGAACAAAGTTTTCTGAAGAGCAGAAAAGCCAGTGGGTTCAGAGAATCCAGAAGACGCATGAGGCACAGCAATACCTTCTGTTCGGTACGTTACATGGAATCTACAGTGACCCTGCCAGCGTCGAACAGTCTCGCGTCAATGCTCTTATGATTGCATCTGCCTTTGCCCCTCATTTTACCCCCAAGGCAAAATCAGACTTAATCAATCGCCATCATGACTACATTGCTAAAGGCGATGAGAAGCGGCATAAAGCATCGCAGCAGTTTTTTGAGCGGCTTGGAATGCTTTCTCTCTTGGGTGAGCATGAGTTCCATTCTCTTATATCGAATGCTGCAAAACGGCTGCTTGGAGTGCACCAGGCAATGGACAATTTTTACAATGAGCCTCCGTTTGCAGAGCGATTACTACAACTTACGGAACAGGGAGCTATACCAGATACAGTAAAGGAAGAGCTTGTAACGGTCGTAATAACTTGCGCTGCTGGAAACCGCTATGGTGTCTCTCACGCAGCCGCACCTCACTACACTAAGATCATTCAAGGATTTTCACCTAGCGAAGTAGAGATTATGCTTGGATTGCCAAATAAGAAGCTTCTGGTCAGCGAACGTATTAAGGCACATCAGAGCTGCCGTAATAGGTTTAAGGGGTTGGTTGGCTTAATCGATCCAAGTTCTGTTCCCACAAAATCGGCGTCAGCATATGCTAATTGGACGAAATAGCGCTAACAAGGCCATTAAATTCGCTCCCTGCGGTCGCCGGACGCTCGTTCCTCGCGCCGTTTATGGCTGGCGTTATATCTAGAAGGAGATAGTCGTAATGGAATGGTACTGGTGGGTAATATTGGTGGTTGTCGGCTTTTTTGTTCTGAGTTCCTACCAGGAAAAGGCTAGGAGAGAACGCCTTATTGAAAAATATGGCGATGTTGATCTTGTTGATAGGTTAATGAAAAAAATGTTTTGGCAAGGTCAATCTGAGGAGCAGCTTATAGATTCACTTGGCAAACCTGTCGATATAGATCAAAGGGTTATGAAAACAAAGGTTAAAGAAGTTTGGAAATACAATAAGACTGGTAAAGGTAGGTATGCTTTGAGAATAACCTTAGAAAATGGTGAGGTTATTGGTTGGGATCAAAAGTAGATATAACAAAACACAGCAGTCACTCCCGTTGGTCGCTGGGACCGCCAAAACGCTGCGCTTTTTTGCCGGCCCTTGTGTGCGGCGTTAACCCATAGATATTTTTATCCGAAGCAGACGAGTTAGAGTTAATGCTTTAACTAGAAATTGTCCCATTGGCATTTAAGGGCGGCTACTTACCGCCCTTCAACATCTTTTTCAGCCGTTCTAAATGCTGTTTGGCTACTTCAGGGTCTACTGGCCGTGGTGCAGGCCGTGGCGGCAGTGCCTTGGGGATCTCTACATTAAGATCTTCACCAGCAAGGACGCGCCGGACAGCAATTTCATAGTTCCGCTCAAAAATCGGCCAAGTTTCTGCTTCTTTGCGATTTCGGATGTCAAACGTCCCTGTATTTTTTAAAGCAATGTACACAGCAGCGTGACTCCACTCATCATTTGCCATCTCTGCGAGGCGATGCGCGTTACGGCAGGCTTCTATGTATGCTTGCCTGACGCTTGGTAGGCCGTAATCCGCAGGATCTGGCTGACACCATTTAACGAATTGTCCAAGCGGCGGCCAGAATGGTGATTCTGCTTGCCGAGCCTTCCGGAGCCCACATTGGAGTTGTTGTTCAGTTATGATACCTGCTTCCAGCAAGCCCTTGGTCCATGTCCTCTTCGCCGCGTCAACGTCAGATTTGCTCGGGAATGTCGCCTTCCAAGCGGGGAAGCATGACTGGAGCTCGGCAAATAAGATATTGATGATCCTTGCCGTAGCTTGAAGTTGATCAGAATCTGGTTTGCTTTCCACTTCACGAAAAGAAGACTGTGTAGGCCTTGCGTTTTTTGCCGAGCAAACGACACGCTTCTGTTGATCAAGCTCAATAACTTCTGCAATGGATTTTAGTGCCATCACCATCCTCCCAGTGCCCAGCTTGTGTCAGTTAGGTCTTCAACAAGCGAGCGAGTTTGTGAGCTTCGCTCGTTGTTGGACGCCAGCCAATCTGCCTTAAGGCCAGCCCACCCCCTCAGAACACACGTTTCAATCGCGTCGCCTAGGCAGATGCCAACTTTCGCCGCCTCCCGCTCTACCAGCAGCACAGCGTCCTTTGTGAGAGTCGCGCGTTTTTTCTTACGGATTGCTTGCCACTCTCGGGCGTGGACCGGATCTACTCCCCGCGACACAAGAGCATCAACAAAATCAAAACACGCTTTAGAGCGGGTGTTATTAATATCTTTGAAGCTCTCTGGGATCTCTCTGGAATAGTTTGCTGAAACCTTGCATTCTTGTGTGCGACAACCGTGCAAACTAGTTTGCGAATAATCGCTATCCAGTTTGCGATTTTCCGCATTCTGGATTTTCTGACCGCAGTCAGCAAGAAACTGTATATACGCATCATGATTTACACGGTAATGAAGTCGTGCAGGAACGCCTGAGCGCTTCTCCTCCAGCAAACACATATCACAAAGTTTACGCCGGATTTTACGCAGGGCATCTCTCTGAATTCCAAGACAGGCTTGCCAGCTCCCAAGCTCTGCAAAAATATTGGTAGCTTCGGGGTCAGGCTCTCCCTCGGCAGGCAGATCGAACCATCCGCCAGAATTTGATTTGAGGCTGCTCAGAAACGACGCCTGTTGTAAAAATGCAGCCGCTTCCAGTCCCAGAGCTTGAATTGATGCGCGAGGGATCGCTATTCTTGGTCCGTCGATGGCCCTGGTGAGGTCCGCTGCGTTAAATAACTCAGTCGACAACTTATCCCTACTGCTCATACCACACCTCCAGCGACACGAGCAGAACGCACCATCGAGCGACGATTAATCTCCGCTTCAACTGCTACATTTACACATGCTGTGGGCAGTTTTGCAGCGCGAGCAACTGACAAGCAAACATAAACATGATGAGATGAATAGCCTGTCGCAGCAGCCACATCGATCATTTGTGAAAATGGTTCCGACAATACAATCTTGCGGAAATAAGAAGGGTGAATTTGTACGTTCATAACAAACCTCAACGAATAAAAAGTTGAGGCACTGCGCTCGCGGCTTAAATTTCAGCGCTCAGCTCCACCCGTGCCAGTTTGATGGAGGTTGATGGCGAGACGCAAAAGCTCAGGCAGGCTATCAACCTGCAAGGCCGCTCAGGACTTAGCTAGCCCAGAACTCGCATTGGAACTTTCACATGTGAAAGTTTTTGCTTACCAAATCAATTAATCTGCTGTTTGTTTATGGAGGCCAGCTACCTCACCAGTTTAAAAACTTACTGTTAATATGGAGGTAAATATTTTGCTGGCGATTCGAATTATGTCCACTCCAAACAAACTTGCGATTACTAAGCCAGCAATTACCATTTCAATTTTTGTAATTTGTGTGTACATAACAAATCTCCTCAAAATAACGGTTGTTGGTCACCAGGTTTAGGACGGGCAGCAATATGGCCCAGTCTGTGTCCACTTTTTGGATGCTCCCAATTTTTCTTTCCACAAACAGGGCAGCATTTACTGACAACTTTATCTCTCAAACCTGGCCCACTAAAAACTTCACTTTTACAATGTACACATTCAACAAAAAAAGCCTCGCCACTTTTTATTTCTTTACATGCTTTGTAAAAGCCAGAAATATCAAAGTTTTTTTCTCTTCTTAACCACTCAGATGCTTTTATAACAGCTTCTATGTGAGGCATTTTTTCACTCAGCTCACAGTAAACATGAATTGCTGCGGAATATTTTATCCAATTCTCTTTTGAAATAATATCCTGCCCATAATTCGCTCGGCGATTTTCTTTGATGGCTAAATCTTCTCTTATTTTTCTGATTTGCTTATAACTAAAGGACGTTTCTTCCATGACAATACAAGTAGAAAACCCTTTTTGTACAAGATAATAACCGTACGCCCACCGATTGAGATGGTGTCGAGCTGGTAAAAATGGTAATAGTTTGAGGATGTTAGATCGCATAAAGCCCCCCGCTCAAAGTGTTAAACGATGAACAAGAGAGACCCCATGCCTTACTTGGTGTCCTAATCACAAATTGTGAATAGGCTATTTGAATGGGCTGAGTTGAACTCAGCTAAAATAATATGCTGTTTAAAGGCCAGCTACCTTTATATAAATAATAGCAACACATAGGGAGTTGTCAACGACTCCAAAGCCAAAATTAGTCAATTATTTCATTCAGTTAATTTTGTTACGTCAGAACAAATCTTAATTACTGTAATTATCATAATTACGATAATACCGTAATTATCGTAACCCTAATATTTTTCCCATTTTGTCCAAAAAGGGCAGTTTGGCGTGCCTAAATATCTGCCGCCCACCCGCAAAATTCTCCATGCGAAAACGCATTTTATATTCACATGGAGACACTAGAAATGAAACCTTTTAAGTACGCCGCCATCGCAGCATTTATTACTCTTTCATCCGCCGCAGCTTATGCTGGTACAGGCACCGGGACAGCTCAAATTTCAGCAACCCCGCCAGCTTTGTCTGTGGTCGAAGTTCAGCCATACACAATGACCTTGGAACGCCTGCCGGGAGCCGCCCCAACTGGCGGCTTTTCTTTAAAAAGTTGGGCGACTTACTTGGCGCAAAATCCGGAGGACACGGTACAACCAGGCTGCCTAAAAGTGGCGGGAGACATGAATAAATCGGTTGGGATTACCATCACTAACCTATCCAACCCAACAGCTCCGGGTGGAGCAACTCTTACCTTCAGTGGCACACCTAAAATTGATCTTCGTACCTCAAACGTGGATTGCTCGGATGCCATAGCGCAAACATCAACAGGAGTCGGTGTAAACGCTGCACCTTTAACAGCAACCACTTCATCTGCGGGCGAGCTTTACATCGCCTGGTCGTATCGCCAACCCGCCACAGCCTCATCAGGATTCATGCAGCTCAGTGCATGGGAAGAAGGGATCTTTTCTGGAACCGTCGATATCGCCGTCGATTACCAATAATTCCAGAGCGTCAGGGCCAGCAAAACGTTGGCCCTAACCATTGTCATTCACAGAGGTCCCAATGAAGTCCCTTATTAATTCAGGTTTGATGGTAGCGATGGTAGCGCTTCTATCTCTATCTAGACCAGCATCAGCCTTCCAACTCAAGATCCACGAAGTGGACATCGCTCACAAGGCGGTTGCTGAAATCCCCATAGCAAATACCTTAAATACACCAATCATCGTGAGAATTACTCCCCCTCCTGGAGTACAAGTCTTCCCTCGGCGTTTCCAGCTTCTTCCAGGAGAGCGGCAAGTAGTAAAAGCTCGAGAGAGAGATGGGAAAGTCTTATCTCAAAACGCAAAGATGGCATTTTCCTATGCCGTACAAAGCGAAGAAAAACAAGGCGTTCACTCGAGAATCACGCTCAGACTCCCAGTTAGGGAGGTGTCCCGATGAAGAAAAAACTTTCACATGTGAAAGTTTTTGTCCCCACTGTCTTGGCCGCAGCTTTCACACTCACAGCTTCACCAACACGTGCGGATGACTACCTGATGAAGTTTGTCGTGAACGGACAAAACAAGGGGGAATACCTTGTTTCTCGTGAAGTAGATAGCACCACGGCTGAGCCAGGGCTATGGCAAGCCGTTGGTGTAAACACAACAGCATCACTTCCCTTGGAAAGGCTAAACAACCTTGGTCATGCCAAAATTGTTTGGTCAGAACAAACCATCTACTTTTACCCACGCAACAACGCAGCCAAAGCCAGAAAGGTCAAACCAGAGGTTACAATTGAGCCAAATGTATCCAATCTGGATGTAAAATCCTTTGACTACTTTCTCACCTATCAAAGCAAAGGTGATATTGCAGGTAACATCACGGGAACAGGCCGCATCGCAGATCTCGATGTTGATGTTAGAGCAGGGTTAGGAGGGCAAGAATCATATTTCTCCAGCCAGTGGCACGACGAGGAGAACAGCAACGTCAAAGACATTGAAGTCGGTCGTGTTCAGCGTTACGGGCTGGATGGTTTCTCACTCACGAATGAAAGTAGCCTTGCCACTGGTTCATTTTCTAATGACCAAATTGAGCTTTATTGGCCTGTTGGAACACGGGTAGATGTTTACCGTGACGGAACCTATTTACAATCTCTGGTTCTGGATAGCGAGCCGTTCTCTTACAAAATCGAGCTGAGTTACAGTAATAATCAATATAAATTCTATGCGGTTTTACCTGACGGTAGAACAGACACTAAAACAATCGAGAGAGCCATTTCAGGGCGGCTTGCTCCTGTAGGAGGCCTAAATTATCAAGTAGCTGTAGGCAAATCTCCAACCACTGATGAAAGCAAGTTAATTGGACGCTTGAGCTACGGGATGACCAATGAATTGTCACTTTTTGCTGGTCAGGATGAGCAGGAAAGACAGTATTTTTCCGCTTTATATTCAAGTGATAACTTTTCATTTGAGCCTGCTTGGTATGGCAGTAGTGGATACGCTCTGAGCGGTTCTTGGCAGGATGGCAATCTTGCGATCTTTGGGCAATTAAGTGATTTAGACAACTATCAATTACGCTCTGTTAGTATTTCATCACGCTCTCAGTTCCAACCAACTATTCAGTATTCTTCCCGCTCTCAGTTCCAACCAACTATTCAGTATTCTTCCCGCACGCACGGCGGCTATGAAACTCAGGAAACGACGCTACGCACGTATCACAGCACGCGCCTTGAGACACTGAATACATCACTTTCTTTATCTCCATACTATTCGAATCGTTTAGCCAATGGTGTCAGATCCAACATCTTTGGAGGGTGGATGCTTGCTAGCATGGAGGCGGGTTGGCAAGTTTTGGCGTCTTATGAGCACGAAAGTAAAGATATTAATGGTATTAGAGATATAGAACGTTTCAATGGAGAGATATCAAAACGATTCAGCTTGGGGCGTCTCACCTACCGCTACACGGCGAGCAATTTTGGTCATGGATGGGAAGGCCAGCAACAAAGCTTGCGTGCTGATCTTTGGAACTGGAAATTTGCAACTCTATCTGCTTCGTTCAACCATTCGCCTAGTGCTAGTAATAACATTACTTTATCAATTAGTGGTAGCTTTGGCCGCACGGGATTTCAGAGAACTCCCCAGCGAGGTCAAGCCACACTCATGTTGTCCACCTGTCGGGATCTTAATGCCGATGGTATTTGCCAGGAAAATGAGCCGGACGTTAAGGGGGTTGTCGCTAGTGTGGATGGTCGCCAAGTGAAAACTCCGGCCATTGTTGACTCTCTGACTCCGTACCGTCGGTACAATATAGAAGTATCTGGAGATTTCGGATTATCGCCTCGGTACAAGTCTATTCAGTCAGATCGGCTAGTTCGTGGAGGGATAAACCATCTTCGCCTGCCTTTGTCTGAAGTTAGGGAAATTGAGGGCCAGCTTGATCGAGACGGAATTCGAGTCGCTCTCGTTGACGCTGAAAAGGGAGATGTTCTAGCGGAACAAACCACTGAGTTTGGGGGATGGTATCTGTTTTATGCACCGGCAGGACTCAAGGTCAAGGTTGTGGAAGAACCTGAGTTAAAACCGACTAAAAACTTTCACATGTGAAAGTTTTTAGTACCAAAAGTGACCGATTTGTCCAAAATGGGCACTTTAGCGTGCCAACTATGGCTAATTTCTGAGTAAAAATAGCTCTGTCTTAAGCAAATTGGAGATTGGTCATGGTATATCATTTACATCTTGATTTCGAAAACAAAGAGTATTTTTATTCCGAGCAAGCTTGGTCAACTCAAGAGACAATCCAAGGCCTTCTTCTTCCTATCTCAGCGCATCCTTGCGCAGAGGATAAAGAAGTTTTGAGCGCTATTGAGGATGTTAAGCCTTTAATTGTTCAAGTGCTGGGTAAGGTTGAGATTGAGTGGAATGACTGGATGACTCAAAAGCCAACAATCATCTACAAGGAAGATGTTAAGTTGTTGATAAGAAAACTTAAAGAGGAATTTTATGTTAACTCATATCTCTCTTACCTAGACAATAAAAAAATTAGTGAGGGACATAAACAAGTCGCCCGTGGTGAGTTTTTTTCCCAGGATATCCCCTGCATGAGAGATGAAGGTGGATTTGCCTTCGATTGAATCATGCTAAGGCAGAAAAACTTTCACATGTGAAAGTTTTTTGTGCCTACTCCCATAGTCAGCCGTCTGATTTATCGCCAGCGGCTGACGCCTCAGCCTTCTCATCAATATCTTTTATAATTTCCTTTGCTTTTTCATGAGCTTGCTGAACAACCTCCGGTTTCTCATGCTCGATGATTTCATCTAACGATCTTGCCATGATGCCCTCCTTCTAAGTTCAAACTATTATAAACTATAGATATTGGATAACGAGAGGGATGACGAATGACACCGTTGATCTGGGGAATCTTGGGATTATTTGCCTTCTTTACAGTAGTAACTGTAGGTAGTCTGTACCTTTACAGAAAACGGGATAAACACTGAGCCAAATAACGCTCAATGTGTCCGTATTGGGCAGTTTGAGAGTCAATATACTGAAGGAACAAATGAGAAAATAACAGCAAGTAAAGTAAGTGAAGGGAAGAAAATGACTGAAAATCAACTTGCTGAAATGTTTGAAAACATCCGCTCATTAAAGGCCATGACAAAAGAAGTCATGACTATAAACGAGTGCGCACAATACACCGGGCTTTCCGTATCATATCTCTACAAACTAACTCATAGAAAACTAATACCTTTTTTCAAACCAATGGGCAAACGTCTTTACTTCAAGCGTACAGAAATAGACCAGTGGTTGCTGCGTAACAAGCAAGGAGAGCTCTATGAGGCAAGCTAGCAGATACTCTCCTCCGCCAACGGAGATTCGGGGAGAGATTCTCCGTGCCTACAATGAGTCCGAACGGTTGATCAAAGAGGCCGAGCGCGAACGCATCACCGCCATCAGCAGGACAACCTGGTGGCGGCTGGAGAGGTCTGGTGAAGTCCCACGGCGTAAAAGAGTTGGCGGCAGCACAGTATGGCTGTTGTCGGATCTATTAGCATGGATGCAGAAGTAACGGAATAAAGGCAAGTCTTGCTGTATGATTGTGCCTGAATGGTGCTCTAAGCTGGTATTGTTTCACTTTTGCCAAATGGTGAGTGAACTGGTAAGTGTGAAGATTGAATTACGGCAAAAAATCAATATAAGCAATTGATTTTTAATAGAAAATATTATCTAATCCACGAGCAGATCCAAAACATTGAGTAAGATTTCTTAGCGGTTTACAGCCCATCATTAAGCCAGTAGATACCTTGTATTTGCTGGCTTTAATCAAGAATAAAATTTAACTCTCTATTTAATAAATGAAAATCACTCACCCAATGCCTTTCTAATAAATCCCTTGTTTTGATTAAGCATCTGTGTGGCTTGCTGTGCATCTACATTTGCTAAGATCATTAGAATTGCCGTTTTACAGTGACGATGGCATTGTGATAATGCTTCTTCAGCGATAGCTCTTTCACACTCAGTTGCTTGCATTACAATACGAATTTGGCGTTCAACCAATTTGGCATTGGTTGCTTCAACATCCACCATTAAATTACCAAAAACTTTGCCGATTTTTATCATCGCGCCTGTTGTTATCATATTTAAGATAAGTTTTTGTGCTGTGCCGGCTTTCATACGCGATGAACCAGTTACCACTTCAGCACCCACAATCGGTGTAATGGCAATGTCAGCAAGTTTGGCAATCGGGCTTTCTGGATTGCAACTTATCGCCCCTGTTGTTGCACCTAATGATTTTGCATACTGCAAAGCACCTATCACATACGGTGTTCTACCACTTGCAGCAATACCTACTAAAACATCTTTCTCGTTAAAATTAAGCTGGCGTAAATCTTGTTCGCCTAGTTGAATATTGTCTTCTGCATTCTCGACAGCTTGTAAAATAGCCTTGTGTCCACCAGCAATTAATCCAATCACCATTTCATGAGGTGTACCATAAGTTGGAGGACATTCACTGGCATCTAAAATCCCTAATCGCCCCGATGTACCAGCGCCACAATAAATAAGACGACCACCTTGAGAAAAAGCGGTCGCAACTTTATCAACTAATTGAACAATCTCAGGTAACGTTTTTTCGACGGCTAATGGCACTTTTTTATCTTCATTATTAATAACTTTTAGCATATCGAAGGTTGAAAGTGTGTCTATATTTTCACTGTTATGATTTCTACTTTCCGTGACAAGATTGCTAAGATCAATCGCCATTATCGCGCTCCCAATATTGTTATTTATTTGATTAAGCCGAAGAAATAAACTGCTTTTATACCATTATTATTGGTAAGATTTTCAAAATCATTACAAACGGTACCCTACATGACATTTATTAAATATATTTCGACCTTTATCAGCCTAATTACACTTTTTTTCTCCTTTTCTTTGCATGCTAATTTTGAAGAGCAAGACAAAAGAAAATTTGAAGATACTCGCAAAGAAGCACTAAACCATAATGCACAAGCTCAATATCAGTTAGCTGAAATGTATTCGATGGGAACAAGCGTAGAAAAAAACCTTCTTAATGCACAACTGTGGGCAAATGAGGCAATAAAAAACGACTATGCCGATGCCTATGCATTACTTGCTGATATTTACTTATTTAATGCCGACCCTTATTTTAAAAATAATTATATCGAAGCAAAAAAATTAGCTACTCTCGCAGTAAATAAAGGAAGCATAAGAGGAAAAATAAGTTTAGCAACAGCTCTCATTGCGCCATTATCTGGAGAAACAGATCACAAAAAAGCGATTGTATTATTAGAAGAAGTTGCAGCGACTCATCAACCAGAACTTGTTTACGCTCCGATTTGGTTAGGTGTTCTTTATAGTGGGGTTGACAATGTGCCTGTAGATACTGAAAAAGCGAATATGTGGTTTGCAAAAGCTAATGAAATGACTTTTGAAGGATTCGCTCAAGCAATGGCTTCTTTTATGTTCTCAGGCCAATATCATATTATTGAGCCTAACAAGCAAAAAGCAGATGAATTAATGAAACAGGCTTGTGAAGAAGCAAAAAAAGTTGGCAATGAGTTTTATTGCCAACAAGAGTTTAATTAACCCAAAATCAAATAAATAACCCTAACTCAGAAAAGAGATGGTAAATATCGCCATCTCTTTTATACCCTGTCTGTCCTACCTAATATTCTTTTATAGCGCCATACGGTATTCAATCACACCCGGTTTTTCTGCTACCCAATTATATAAGCGCTGACCACGTAAATTAGTTTCCTGTGTATGCCAATATAGACGAGCACAATCACGCTCTTTGGCTTGTTGATTAACAAACTCAATAAGTTGCTTACCTACATGGCGACCACGCGTATCTGGTGAAACAAATAAATCTTCTAAATAACAAAAATCACTTTCAGCCCATGTTGAACGATGAAAAAGATAATGAACAAAACCCAATACCTTTTCACCCTCCATCGCTACTGCACAATAAACAGGTTCTTTTTCATCAAAAAAACGTGCCCATGTTTTTAATGTTGTCTCTTCTGATAACTCAACTTTATAAAATGCTTGATAACTTAACCAATGTGGCAACCATTGAGCATAATGCTCTTGTTCAACAAACTGAATTGAAACAGTTATTGGTGTTGTGCTCATCTCTTCACTTCCTTCTACTTTCATAAATGCTATAAAAAGGTATCACCTGCCTTTAATCGTGGTCATGGTACGTTTAATTTTGGTTCTCAATAAGGTACACTTTTTGTGTTTTTATAGGGTCCACTTTATGAAACAGAAAAAAACAGCGTATTTTCCTAATCTTGTTTTAGAAGAAGGACCCATTGGTTCTCAGGTTTATCACGCGATTAGAAAGGCGATTTTAGATGGGCGTTTATCGTCAGGTAGTCGTTTACCATCAAGCCGTACCTTAGCTGAAATGATGTCGATTTCCCGCAATTCTGTTATCGCAGGATTTGAACGTTTAATTGATGAAGGCTATTTATTTACTCGACGCGGTGCAGGTACTTTTGTTGCAAGTACAATCCCTGATGCCATTATTTCGGATAATTGGATCAAAACAACTCACTCTTATTCATTACCAGCAATCGTAAGCCCATTAGAAACACTAAACCCCAATATGCAAAAAGCACAAGCTTTTTGGCAACAGTCGCAACCCAATATCAATAGTAACCCGATATTTCATGTCGGTATTGGATGTGTTGATCTTTTTCCACATGAGCTTTGGGGAAGATTATTAGGGCGAGTTTGGCGACAATCGAAAAAAGCACTAGCAACATTTAATTCGCCAACAGGTTACACGCCTTTAAAAGAAATGATATGCCAATACATGCAATCAACTCGTGGACTTTTTTGCCAACCTGAGCAAATCATTATTGTGAATGGAACACAGCAAGCGATTAATCTCACCACCAGAGTATTATTAAAAGAAGGTGATGCTGTTTGGTTAGATGATCCTGGTTATGACAGTGCTCGGGGGATCTTCACATCTTATGGTATAAAATCACATCCAATAAATTCAGATATTGACGGAATGGATATTTATCAAGGAATAGAGCAGTGCCCTGAAGCAAAACTTGTTTTTACCACACCTTCTCATCAATTCCCTTTAGGTAATACGCTCTCACTTTCACGCCGTATTGCGTTGTTAGAGTGGGCATCATCCAATAATGTGTGGATCTTCGAAGATGACTACAATAGTGAATTTCGCTATCACTCTAAACCCATTCAATCTCTACAAGGATTAGATAAATACCAGCGCGTTATTTATGCCGGCACATTCTCAAAAATGATGTATCCCGGATTTCGTTTAGGTTTTTTAGCGGTTCCTTTACCTTTAGTTGATGCCTTTAAAGCTGCTAAATACTATACCGATTCACATTCTGGCTTTTTAGAGCAAGCTACATTGGCGCTGTTTATTTCTCAAGGGCATTATGCACGCCATGTTAGGCGAATACGAAAAGCCTGTTATGAACGCTATCAAGTGTTAACTAATGCCATAAAAACACATCTATCTCATGTTTTCAGTGTTGAACCGACAGACTCAGGTATCCATATTGTCTGCTGGTTACAGGCTGACTATACAGAAGAATATATTGTGAAAAAGTCACGAGAGATTGGATTAGCTATACAGCCTTTATCCCGTTACTGCATCCAAACTTACCCAAAACAAGGCGTATTATTAGGGTATGCGGCTCATGATCCTATTGAAATTGAAAAGAGTATTATTTTGCTTGCTCAAACATTATCTAAATAAATAACATCTTTGTTATTTACAATATAAACGTCGAGCAAGCTTTGTATTTACCCTATTTTATTTTTTGGCGTGCAATAATAAACCCAAGCAGGGGGAACATTCAGCATTACCAATTTTTTTTCTAAATGAAAATAACGAGATAACGTTTTTTCATATCGCGTTGTATATTGAAATAATACAAAACAACCTTGTGTTTTTAATAACTCTTTATGTACTCGTTTTAAAACTCTTAAACCTGTTTTTTTAGGAATAGATAAAAAAGGTAGCCCTGAAATAATCATATTATAATGACTATTTAATTTTTCTGCTGATGCGGTATAAACCCTTAAGCGCTTATCGTTAATTTTATCTAATTCTGTCGCAAAACTGGGTTCTATTTCAAAAACATCTAATGATGAATTCAACGACATTCTTTTTAAAATCTGTTGAGTAATAACACCCGTACCAGCACCTAGCTCAGCAACCTGAAGATCCTGTTGCCAATTGAGTTTATCTAACATTTCATAACATAACCAACGAGATGAAGGCGCAATAGTACCCATGGTGGTTGGTGAGATCACAAACCGTTTTAAATATGAGTAGTATGTAGATAATGGAATGAATGTGGATATATCCATCTTCGCCTCCTAGTGCCTTTTAATTAAGGTAAAATAAAAATTAGATTAAATGAAGAACATTCATCATTATTTTTTATTTATGAAAATACATCATCTATTGAATAATGACTTTCAGTATAAAGCTTGGAGTCATCTCTAAGTAAATACGTTTTTCTTATATATTACACTATTTTACATTTTTCTATTTTTACTCTATTTTCTTAAACAAGAATATATTTTTATTTATCAAAAAAAAGAAAATAAGATATAGCAGATTATTCTTACACTTTTATGGTTGGTTCATTTTCTTTTTTAACAACTCATTGATATTTGTTCGTTCTGCGGCTTTCTTTTGTTAACTCTACGAAGACTATAAGAAACACTTCTAATTCTTTGGTAAATAATCAATAAATTAACTTGCACCCATCTCTATATTTTGTCAGGTTAGTGTGAGGTCTCTCACTATTCCTACAGATAAAGACAGGGTAATTACAATGAAAAATGTTGGTTTTGTGGGCTGGCGTGGTATGGTCGGCTCCGTTTTAATGCAAAGAATGGTTGAAGAACGTGATTTTGATGGGATAAACCCTGTTTTCTTCACCACATCTCAATTAGGTGAAGCAGCACCCGCTTATGGTAATCACCGTAGCACTCTGCAAGATGCTTATGATATTGATACCTTAGCATCACTCGATATTATTATTAGTTGCCAAGGTGGTGACTACACCAATGAAATCTATCCAAAACTGCGCCAAGCAGGTTGGCAAGGTTACTGGATTGATGCAGCATCAGCACTGCGTATGAATGATGATGCCGTGATTATTCTCGATCCTGTTAATGGACAGCATATTCAAGACAGCTTAAATAAAGGCATTAAAGCCTTTGTCGGCGGTAACTGTACCGTCAGTTTAATGCTGATGTCATTAGGTGGCCTGTTTGCTAACAATTTAGTGGAATGGGCGAGCGTATCCACTTATCAAGCGGCTTCTGGGGCTGGCGCTCGCCACATGAGAGAGTTACTGTCACAGATGGGCTCTTTGCATAATCAAGTGGTTAAAGAGCTAGAAAACCCAGCATCTGCAATCTTGGATATTGAGCGTAAAGTCACTAACTTTACACGCAGTGGTGCGATGCCAACTGAGCAATTTGGTGTTCCTCTAGCAGGTAGCTTGATCCCTTGGATTGATAAACAATTAGAAAACGGTCAAAGCCGTGAAGAATGGAAAGGGCAAGCAGAAACCAACAAAATCCTAAATACAGGTTCAAATATCATTCCTGTAGACGGTCTTTGCGTTCGTATTGGTGCATTACGTTGCCATAGCCAAGCATTTACTTTAAAACTGAAAAAAGACTTACCTGTTGCGGAAATTGAACAATTACTTGCAAGCCATAACGATTGGGTAAAAGTCATTCCTAATGATCGTGAATTAACTATACGTGAATTAACACCTGCCGCAGTTACCGGTACATTGAGTACACCAGTAGGCCGTATTCGTAAACTTAATATGGGCCCTGAATTTATTTCAGCCTTTACAGTGGGTGACCAACTGTTATGGGGTGCCGCAGAGCCTTTACGCCGTATGCTAAATATTCTACGTTAATATTAATTTTTTAGAATATCGGCCATTTTTAGAAAATAGAAATGGTTGATATTCTTATTCTCAATAGCTATTAGCTTCATTTCTTATTTCCCCCTCCTTCTTTCTTCATAAAACTATTTTTTAATTTTTCATATTTTATTTATTTTTAATTTTAGGGTGCTTTATAAAATACGTTTCCTACAATAGTTTCAAAAATAACTCTAAAGAATTCAGGCAGATTATTCAGCATAATCCACCTATTTTTATTCAAAATAGAGTGCAAAAATAAATAAAGTATTTTTTAACAACTGAAAAGTAATGATGACAAAAATCTAAATATAACAATTTCTAATATATTATTCCTTTTCTCTTCATTTTATAGAAACTGCGGTAACTACTTATTATTTAAAAATAAATTTACTTTGTATTGTCATTTATTTATGGTGATTTTTATTACTTTTATAAAAAGATGCATTATAAATATGACAACACAAACACAACCCAATAAAAAAGGTTTTTTAAACCGAGTAGAACGTATTGGTAATATCATGCCTGATGTTACGATGCTGTTCGTTTACGCTTTAGTGATCTGCTGGATATTTTCATTTCTCCTCTCTTTTGTACATTTTGATTATTTCCATCCAGTGACTAAAGAAAAAATCGCCGTTATTAATATGTTTCAATATGAAGAAATCATATTATTTGTGACAAGTGCAGTAAAAAATTTCATTAGTTTTCCTCCACTTGGAATAACGATTGTTGCAACTTTAGGGATTGGTATTGCAGAAAGCAGCGGTTTTATTAAAACAGCATTAAAAAAGATGCTTTCGTTTATTTCTCCTAAAATGCTAACACCCACCGTTGTATTTGTTGGTATTGTTGCGCACTTAGCTTCTGACTCTGCTTACGTTATTCTTATGCCCGTCTCTGCGATGATGTTCTATGCCAGTGGTCGTCACCCTTTAGCTGGTATCGCTGCCTCATTTGCAGGTTTAGCGGGTGGATTTACCGCAAGTTATACACCATCAATTATTGATCCAATAATGCAAAGCTTTACTCAAGAAGCGGCGCAAATTATGGCTCCGGGATATAGCGTTAACGTTTTATGTAACTACTTTTTTAGCGTAGGCGGAACATTTGGCGTTATTTTAACTTGTTGGTATATCACTGAAAAAATTGTTGAACCTTGGTTAAACAAAAACTGCCCTGTCTCTTCAGGGATTGATACCAAGGATGCAGAGTTAGGTGAAATCACACCAACAGAAAAACGTGCATTCCGTTTTGCAGGTTGGGCGGTTGTATTGATGGGAATTGGTTTATTTGCCCTGTTATTACCAGAAACCTCACCATTACGTTCACCAGAAGGCAGTTTAACCAGCCCTAAAGCGCCAATTATGCAAATTGTGGTGCCTTTACTGTTTATCTTCTTCTCTGTACCCGGCTTAATCTATGGCTATATGACCAAGTCTTTTGCTTCCACAAAAGATATCGTCAAAGCAATGGAAAATATCACTAAATCGCTGATCCCATTTATCGTTTTTGCCTTTTTTGCGGCTCAGTTTCTTTACTCTTTCCAACACTCGAATTTAGGGACTCTATTAGCATTATCGGGTGCAGAGTTACTGCGTACGCTTAATATGCCTTCAGGTATGACGGTATTAGGTGTGATTTTGCTGACTGCGATTTTAAATATTATGATCACCTCAGCAACATCAAAATGGGCTGTTATTGCTCCGGTATTAGTGCCAATGTTAATGGCTGTCGGAATTTCACCTGAATTAACGCAAGCTGCGTTCCGTGTCAGTGATTCCGCAATGAATGTGAGTACACCGATGTTCCCATTCTACCCATTGATTTTGATGTATTGCCAAAAATACTATAAAGGGGCTGGTATCGGTACACTGTGCTCAATGATGATCCCTTTCACTATTGGCTTGCTTATTGTATTAACGACAACACTGTTTGTCTTCTGGGGACTCGATATTCCACTTGGCTTTGACAGTGGATATACATGGCAACCGGCATCATAACTCACACTTATAAAAACAACTGTATTAGGAACAACATTATAATGAACACCCTAGGTCAAAAGTTAGAACAGCGTTTCTTCCGTTATCTGGCAATTGAAAGCCAAAGTGATGCATCTGCTTCTGTTGTGCCCAGCACACAAGGGCAACTTGAGTTAGCAAAATTACTGGCTAAAGAGCTAGAAACTTATGGACTCAAAGATATCTATATCGATTCTCATGCCATTTTATATGCAATGAGACCGGGTACTAAACCCAATGCGCCTAAAGTTGGGTTTGTTGCTCACCTTGATACTGTTGATGTGGGCATTTCACCTGATATTCACCCTCAAACACTGCGTTATGAAGGGGAAGATCTCTGCTTAAATAAAGAGAAAGATATTTGGTTTAAAGCTCAAGAACACCCTGAAGCAGAACCTTATATTGGTGAAGAGATTATCTTCAGTGATGGTACAAGTGTATTAGGTGCTGATAATAAAGCGGCAATCACCGTAGTTATGGAGTTAATGGATAAACTTCAACATGCTGATTTTGATTGTGGCGATATCTATGTTGCGTTTGTACCAGATGAAGAGATTGGATTACGCGGCTCTAAACTGATGGATTTATCTCGCTTCAACGTTGATTTTGCTTACACCATTGATTGCTGTGCATTAGGCGAAGTGGTGTATGAAACCTTTAATGCGGCATCAATTAAAGTGTCTGTAAAAGGTATTACTGCGCACCCAATGTCAGCGAAAAACGTATTATTAAACCCAATTCGTGTTGCTCATGATTTTATTGGCTGTTTTGACCGCTTTGATACACCAGAGCACACTGAACACCGCGAAGGTTATTTCTATGTCACAGATTTAATCGCCAATCCTGATAATGCAGTGATTAAAATGGCTATCCGTGATTTTGACAAACAAAGTTATGAAGCCCGTAAACAGTTTATTAAGCAATCTGTTGCGTTGATCCAAGCTCGTCACCCTCGTGCGCTAATCGATTATGAGATTGTCGATGTGTATAGCAATATCAGTGATTCGATTGGGGAAGATCGCACCGCTATCGAACTTATTTTTGAGGCATTAAAACGATTAGATATTCAACCTAATGTGATCCCAATGCGAGGAGGTACAGATGGCTCTGCACTTTCAGCAAGAGGATTACTAACACCAAACTATTTCACTGGTGCATTGAATTTCCACTCTCGTTTTGAGTTTTTACCTGTTAGCTCATTTGAAAAGAGCTATTTAGTAACAGAGATGCTGTGTCGTTTGGTCGGACAACGCGGATAAGCGTAATTATTTACGCCAACAAAAAAGCGGAACCATTTTCATGGCTCCGCTTTTTTTATCTAACTTAATCTAAAACTAGATATCAATATTTGCCGCTTTCAGTGCATTCTCTTCGATAAAGGCACGACGAGGTTCAACCGCATCACCCATTAAGGTGGTAAATAATTCATCAGTTGCAATCGCATCTTTCACGGTCACTTGCATCATACGGCGTGTATCTGGATTCATGGTGGTTTCCCATAATTGCTCTGGGTTCATTTCACCAAGACCTTTATAACGCTGTACAGCAAGACCACGACGTGATTCTTTTGTTAACCACTCAAGTGCTTCTTCAAAGCTTGAAATTGACTGACGACGCTCTCCACGCTCAATAAACGCACCCTCTTCAATCAGGTTACCGATAATGTCACCTAAATGAGTAATACGTTGATATTCGCTACTGTGGATAAAGTCATAATCCAGTTTGTAGTCTGTATCCACACCATAGGTACGAATACGTAATACAGGTTCAAATAGACGATTTTCATCGTTTTGAGCGATAGTGTAGCTATAAGTACTGCCTTGATCTTCCGCTTCATTTAGACGGTTAACCAAGCCACTCATCCACTCTTCAACTTTAGTTTTATCAGATAACGCATCTTCTGTAAGCGTTGAGTGATACACCAAGCTGTTTAACATACTAAGAGGATAGATACGCTCCATACGACGAATAATCTTGTGCGCTGCATGGTAATCAACAACCAGTTTTTCAAGTTGCTCACCGTGCATTGCTGGTGCGTGTTCACTCACATAAAGTGCTGCACCATCAAGCGCGATCGACATCAGATATTCGTCCATTGCGTCGTCATCTTTGATGTATTGCTCTTGTTTACCTTTCTTCACTTTGTAAAGTGGTGGCTGAGCAATAAAGATATGACCACGTTCGATAATTTCTGGCATTTGACGATAGAAGAATGTCAGTAGCAAAGTACGAATGTGAGAACCATCAACGTCCGCATCCGTCATGATGATAATGCTGTGATAACGCAGTTTATCTGGGTTA
Organism: Proteus sp. fly-1013; assembly: GCF_040140245.1. Taxonomy (NCBI): domain Bacteria; kingdom Pseudomonadati; phylum Pseudomonadota; class Gammaproteobacteria; order Enterobacterales; family Morganellaceae; genus Proteus; species Proteus sp. fly-1013. The sequence goes on from NZ_JBEEWD010000010.1 coordinate 68,623, forward strand.
TATTCATCACGACCGATACCACAACCTAATGCAGTGATTAACGTTGCAACTTCTTGAGAAGCCAACATTTTATCAAAGCGCGCTTTTTCAACGTTTAGGATTTTACCTTTTAACGGAAGAATAGCCTGTGTTTTACGGTTACGACCTTGTTTTGCCGAGCCGCCCGCAGAGTCCCCTTCCACTAAGTACAGTTCAGAGAAAGCAGGATCACGTTCAGAACAGTCTGCTAATTTACCCGGTAAACCACCTAAATCTAATGCGCCTTTACGACGTGTCATCTCACGAGCTTTACGCGCAGCTTCACGAGCACGAGCAGCATCAATGATTTTACCGACAACAATTTTCGCATCGTTTGGATTTTCTAACAGATATTCCACCAGCTTCTCATTCATCAGCGTTTCTACCGCTGTTTTCACTTCTGAAGAAACCAGTTTATCTTTTGTTTGTGATGAGAATTTAGGATCTGGCACTTTAACAGAGATAACCGCAATCAGACCTTCACGAGCATCATCACCCGTTGCACTGATTTTCGATTTCTTATTAAAACCTTCTTTATCCATATAGTTGTTTAACGTACGTGTCATTGCAGTACGGAAACCAACTAAGTGTGTACCACCATCACGTTGTGGAATATTGTTGGTAAAGCAGTAAACATTCTCTTGGAAACCATCATTCCACAGCATCGCCACTTCAACACCAATACCATCTTTTTCAGTAGAGAAATAGAATACATTTTGGTGAATTGGCGTTTTATTACGGCTTAAGTATTCAACGAATGCTTTAATACCGCCTTCATAGTGGAAATGATCTTCACGGTTATCACGTTTATCAATTAAACGGATAGAAACGCCTGAGTTTAAGAAAGACAACTCACGAAGACGTTTTGCTAGGATCTCATACTGGAATTCAGTCTCGCCTTTAAAGGTTTCAAGACTTGGCCAGAAGCGTACAAATGTCCCTGATTTTTCAGTATCGCCAATGACTTTTAAGCGATCATCAGGCACACCATGACGATAAATTTGCTGATGGATATTTCCATCACGATGGATTGTCAGTTCAAGTTTTTCAGACAACGCATTAACAACAGAAACCCCTACACCATGAAGTCCACCAGAGACTTTATAGGAGTTATCATCGAATTTACCCCCCGCATGCAGAACGGTCATAATAACCTCTGCCGCTGAGACACCCTCTTCTGGGTGAATGCCGGTTGGAATTCCACGACCATCATCTCGAACAGAGACGGAGTTATCTGAATGGATAGTGACAATTATCTCATCACAGAAACCCGCGAGGGCTTCGTCGATTGCGTTGTCGACCACCTCGAAGACCATGTGATGCAGACCGGTTCCATCATCTGTATCCCCGATATACATCCCCGGGCGCTTACGCACCGCATCCAGCCCTTTTAATACTTTGATACTTGAGGAGTCATATGTATTCGACATCAACGTTTCTCGCTTTATTCCTATGGTTTAACCTCTATTTTGCCACGTTCTACGCTAAATAGCCTGCTATTTACATCTAGCATATCTTTCACTTGCCCTTGTGTTATCGCACTGACAAACACTTGAGCTTGCGTAGACTTTAGACGCTCGGCTAACAACTGACGCCGACTTGCATCTAATTCGGAAGCAAAATCATCGAGCAGATACAGGCATCTTTGCCCATTCTTACGAGTGAAATATTCACCTTGTGCCAGCCTCAAAGCACACATCAATAACTTGAGCTGGCCTCGTGACAACATATCTTCTACTGGCGTGCCGTTTGCTCTAATGCGTAAATCCGCTTTATGAGCACCAAGTGAGGTATACGCTAGCATTTTATCACGTTCAAATTGACGTGCTAGCAACTCACCATAATCTGTTTCTTTATCCCATCCCCGTTGAAAGCTCACTTTCAACGAAAACTCAGGCAAAAACAGACGACACGTTTCTTCAATATCTTTAGCGATATCTTCGGTATATTGAGCTCGCCATTCACTTATCTGTTCTGTTAATGAGATAAGTTCTTTATCCCAAGGCATCAGTTGTCGATAAGACGTTGCTTGCCTTAGTGCTGCATTACGTTGTTTTAATACACGTTTTAAATCTGACCATGCAGCAAAAAATCGAGGTTCATTATGAAAACAACCCCAATCAATAAAAGCGCGACGATATTTAGGCCCACCATTCAGTAGTGTAAAGCCTTCAGGTGTTATTAATTGCATGGGTAACAATTTTGCTAACTCTGCAATTTTATGACCATCGCTGCCATCAATACGAACTGTGCTATTGCCTTCGCGATCTTTACTTAATCCAATCGCATAGCCACGGCTCTCTTCATTGAGTCCACTTAAACGCCCATGAAGAATAAATTCATTTTCATCATGCTGGATCACGCGATTAGCTTGCGAGCTACGAAATGCGCGTCCATGACCTAAAGTGTAAATCGCTTCAAGTATACTTGTTTTACCACTCCCGTTAGGTCCAACAAGGAAATTAAAGCCATCCGCTAATGGCAGATCCGCCTGTTCAATATTTCTAAAATGACGGATCAATAAACGGGATAAAATCATGTTAGTGACTATTATAAACGCATTGGCATAACAACATAAGCAGCCGCAGAACTTGCCACATTCTCCACTTGAACACTTGAAACAGCATCTGTTAGCAGCAGCTTAACTTCCTCACATTTCAATGTATTAAGTACATCAAGGAGATAACTGACATTAAAGCCAATTTCCATTTCTTCACCTTGATATTGAACATCAACAATCTCTTCTGCTTCTTCTTGCTCAGGATTATTCGCTGTAATCTTCAATTGACCATTGGTGAGGTTTATACGCACACCACGGAATTTTTCATTAGATAAAATTGCAGCACGAGAAAATGCCTGTTTAAGAATATCACAACCCGCTGTTACTGTTTTCGTTGGGTTTTTCGGTAATACACGACGATAGTCAGGGAAACGACCATCAACCAACTTCGAGGTGAAAATAAAATCACCTACATGGGCACGTATATTGTTGCTACCGATTTGTAGTTGCAGTGAGCTTTCACCACCGCCATCAAGTAAACGCATCAATTCAATGACACCTTTACGAGGAACAATAACAGAATGCCCCGGTAAAGATTGTCCAATATCCATTGAACATACCGCTAAACGGTGTCCATCTGTTGCAACTGTGCGTAACTCTGTATTTTCAGTTTCAAACAACATACCGTTGAGGTAATAACGTACATCTTGATGCGCCATTGAAAATTGAGTGGACTCAATCAGACGTTTTAATGTTGCTTGAGGCAAAGTAAATTCAACCTCACTTTGCCAGTCATCTAAATTAGGAAAATCAGATGCAGGTAATGTTGATAAAGAGAAACGGCTACGACCAGAACGCACTAAGAGACGATCACCGTCAAGCTCAACACTGATTTCAGCACCTTCTGGTAGCCCACGCCAAATATCAAAAAACTTACGCGCAGGAACAGTTGTAGCACCCATTTCATGAGATTGGCTAAGATTAACTCTTGCCACCATCTCCATTTCAAGGTCAGTCCCTGTTAGCGATAAGGTGTTTTCAGTAACCTTAAGCAATAGGTTACCTAAAATAGGTAATGTTGGACGACCACCTAAAGGGCCACTTACTTGTTGTAGCGGCTTAAGAAGCTGTTCACGTTCAATGATAAATTTCATAGCGCTAGGATGATAATGTTCTGATTAAGTTAGAAAAATCTTCTTTGATGTCATGACTCTCTTCACGCAATTGCTCTATTTTTCGGCACGCATGAAGTACAGTTGTATGATCACGACCCCCAAAGGCATCCCCGATTTCAGGCAAGCTGTGGTTTGTTAATTCCTTCGCCAGCGCCATTGCCATTTGCCTCGGACGGGCAACCGATCGAGATCTCCGCTTTGACAGTAAATCAGCGACTTTAATTTTATAATATTCAGCAACCGTTTTTTGAATATTATCAATAGTGACTAATTTTTCCTGCAAGGCGAGCAGATCACGTAATGCTTCACGTACAAAGTCGATAGTAATGGCACGACCTGTAAAGTTTGCGTTAGCAATCACTCGGTTTAATGCACCTTCAAGCTCACGGACGTTAGAACGAAGTCTTTTGGCAATAAAAAAGGCCACTTCGTCAGGTAACTGAATTTGGTTTTCATCCGCTTTTTTCATCAAAATCGCCACTCGGGTTTCAAGTTCAGGTGGCTCAATAGCAACCGTTAATCCCCAACCAAAGCGTGATTTTAATCTGTCTTCAACACCATTTATCTCTTTAGGATAACGGTCTGACGTTAAAATGATTTGCTGATTACCTTCTAACAATGCGTTAAAGGTATGAAAAAATTCTTCTTGTGAACGCTCTTTATTGGCAAAAAATTGAATATCATCAATTAATAGTGCGTCCACAGAACGGTAATAGCGTTTAAAGTCTTCTATCGCGTTATTTTGTAACGCTTTTACCATATCTTGTACGAAACGTTCAGAATGCATATAAACGACTTTTGCATTCGCTTTACGTTCCATAATGCTGTTACCCACCGCATGCAATAAGTGCGTTTTACCAAGCCCTGTTCCACCATATAAAAAGAGTGGGTTATAAGCACCACCAGGGTTATCAGCAACTTGTCTTGCCGCAGCTCTTGCTAACTGGTTTGATTTACCTTCAACGAAGTTATCAAATTTATGTTTAGGGTTAACGTTAGAACGATAATTAAGTTCAGGCAATTGAGAAGCGGGTTGATTATCCCAACTTGGGCGAATAGGCTGACTATGCGTTGGAGCCGTATTCACTGTTGGATGTACAACCGCTTTAGGAATACTTTCCGTAGTACGTGTTGATGCGGGTTTATTACCGACTTCAAAACGCAAAGAAGGGACTTCAGAGCCACAAAAATCCACTAATAATGCGTTGATATTATTAATGTATTTTTCTCTCACCCAATCTAAAACAAAACGATTAGGTGCATACAGCGCCAGCGTATCATCGCTTAGTTCTGCCTGCAAGGGACGTATCCACATACTAAATTCAGTGGCAGGTAACTCATCCTGCAATCGGGCAAGACAATGCTGCCAAAGCGAAAGTGACACGGCGGACTCCCCTAAAAAAACAAGACTAAAAAATAAACAGGAAAAATGCAGTTAAACACTGTGTGCCTAAATACAAAGTGCACAACACCGTTCCTCTTCAATTCTTAATAAGGAACAACTCTTGGTGACAACGATTTTTTTTACATCGTGATTCACGATCGCAGACTGGCTATTCTGATCGTGACGGGGGATCATATCGCAAAATGAAACGAAGATCCTCTTTCTTTTGCACAGTTTTTATGGTTTTTATCCACAGGCTTGCTGATTTACGATAATTCACCAAATGAAATATGCAAAGGCGTTCTAGTGTACTTGAGTCGTCCTATAAATAGCAATTGGGGATAACTTTCTCTTTGCATAAATCTCCCTTTCTTATAGTAAGTGATCAAATATCTCTCATTTGATCCACTAAAGATCCTTGCGCTTTCACCATGAGTCCGTATAATCTTGCACCCTGCGTGCTTGTACCAACAAAGTCACTTATTAAGACCTTTTTTAGGCCGCTAATAAGCGTACTCGTTGCGCATAAGTCAGGATTGATTATCGGGTTTGCTAAAAAAGACGACAAAAATCGGTACTTAAAGCGTCATCTTCATTGACGCATTTGAGTGATTTTATTACAATCCCGCATCTTTCCATCATTGATGCTGCGATTGAAGTACCGGTTTGTTTATTTATTGCACGCCTGTCTGTCAACGCATTTGCTGAATCAGTAATTATATTAAGTAGGTAGAAATCGCCATGAAACGCACTTTTCAACCGTCTGTACTGAAGCGCAACCGTAACCACGGCTTCCGCGCTCGTATGGCCACTAAAAATGGTCGTCAGGTTCTGGCTCGCCGTCGTGCGAAAGGCCGCGCTCGTCTGACCGTTTCTTCGAAATAATAAAAGCTAACCATTCCGTGGTTAAGCTCGCTTTTCCAAGGGAGTTACGTTTGTTAACTCCCAAGCATTTCAATTTTGTTTTCCAGCAACCACAACGTGCGAGTTCTCCAGAAGTTACTATTTTGGGTCGCCAGAATGAGCTGGGGCATCCCCGCATCGGTCTAACAATCGCAAAGAAAAACGTTAAACGTGCTCATGAGCGTAATCGCATTAAACGATTAGCCCGTGAATACTTTCGTTTACATCAGCATGAATTACCGCCGATGGATTTTGTGCTATTAGTAAGAAAAGGGGTTGCTGAACTTGATAACCATCAATTGACGGAAGTATTGGGTAAATTATGGCGTCGTCATTGTCGCTTGGCTCAAAAGTCCTGATCTTGCTGATTAGGGGCTATCAACTGGGGATTAGTCCTCTGTTGGGGCCTCGTTGTCGTTTTAATCCTACATGCTCTAATTACGGAATTGAGGCATTGCGCAGGTTTGGAATGATAAAAGGTAGTTGGTTAACAGTGAAACGCATATTAAAATGCCACCCTTTACACGAAGGTGGTGATGATCCTGTCCCACCTAGAAAAAACGACGATAACAGAGAAAATTAACGATGGATTCGCAACGCAATCTTCTATTCATCGCTTTGCTGTTCGTTTCTTTCCTGATCTGGCAGCAGTGGGAGGGTGATAAAGTTTCACAAAACACCACCACTACCGCTCAGGTCTCGCAACAAGCGGACGTGCCAAGCAGTGATAGTCTTGCTGTAACTGGTAACAGCAATGAGCAGGCAAAATTGATTACCGTAAAAACTGACGTACTTGATATTCGTATCAATACTCAGGGCGGTACTATCGATGAGGCTGATTTGTTAGCCTATCCCGCCGAGCTTAATTCACAGACACCTTTCCGTTTACTGGAAACTACACCACAATTCCTGTATCAGGCTCAAAGTGGCTTAATCGGCCCAGATGGTCCAGATCAGAAATCTCGCCCAGTTTATAGTGCTGATAAAAACGAATTCGTACTTGGTGAAAACCAAGATGAATTACGCGTACCTATGACTTTCGTAAATGAAGAAGGCGTGAAATTCGTCAAAACCTTCATTCTGAAGAAAGGTCAGTACGATATCGGTATTGATTACAAAATTGAGAATACAACAGATAAAACGCTGACCATGAACTTCTACGGCCAGTTAAAACAATCTGTTAAATTGCCAGAAAGCCGTGATACAGGTAGCAGCAACTTTGCGCTACACACTTATCGTGGTGCGGCATACTCATCAGATGAAACCAACTATAAAAAATATAGTTTTGGTGATATCGAAGATAAAAACTTATCTCTAACCACGAATAATGGTTGGGTTGCAATGTTACAACAGTACTTTGCAACAGCATGGGTTCCTTCTAAAGATAGTCAGAACAATAACTTCTACTCTATCACTTTAGAAAACAAATCTATTGCTCTGATTGGTTATAAATCAGCACCAGTGACAATTGCACCAAATAGCAGTGCTGATATCAGCTCAACATTATGGGTTGGTCCTGAAATTCAGTCAGAAATGTCAGCCATTGCGCCACATTTAGACCTGTCTGTAGACTACGGTTGGTTATGGTTTATCTCTCAGCCACTGTTTAAACTGTTGAAATTCCTTCACAGCTTTATCGGTAACTGGGGCTTCTCCATCATCATGATCACCTTTATCGTTCGTGGTATCATGTACCCGCTGACTAAAGCACAGTACACCTCCATGGCGAAAATGCGTTTACTGCAACCAAAACTGGCTGCACTGCGTGAGCGTATTGGTGATGACAAACAACGTATGAGCCAAGAAATGATGGCGTTATACAAACAAGAGAAAGTGAATCCTCTGGGTGGTTGTTTACCACTGATTATCCAGATGCCAATCTTCCTTGCGTTGTATTACATGCTGATGGGCTCTGTTGAATTACGTCATGCACCATTCATGTTATGGATCCAAGACTTGTCTGCGCAAGATCCGTACTACATCCTGCCATTATTAATGGGTGTGACAATGTTCATCATTCAGAAACTGTCTCCAACAGCAGTCACTGATCCGATGCAACAAAAAATCATGACCTTTATGCCGGTTGTATTTACCGTATTCTTCCTGTGGTTCCCATCAGGTCTGGTTCTGTACTATATCGTCAGTAACTTAGTGACCATTATCCAGCAGCAGTTAATTTACCGCGGTCTGGAAAAACGTGGCTTACACAGCAGAGACAAAAAATAAGGTCACATGAGGAAAAACCTCTTCCTTGGTTACATTCAAAGGAAAGTGACATAAAATAGCGAAGGCGGTCTACAATGACCGCCTTCTGTTTTTTATATTGATATGATTATTCTGATTAAGCGAGTACACCATGCATAGCACTGATACTATCGTCGCTCAGGCCACACCTCCGGGAAGAGGCGGTGTTGGTATCCTACGCGTTTCTGGCCCTAAAGCTGCCCTTGTGGCACAAACTGTTTTAGGCAAGTTGCCTAAACCTCGTTATGCCGATTATCTGCCATTTCGCAATGATGACAACTCAGTACTTGATCAGGGTATCGCCCTTTTCTTCCCTAATCCGAACTCATTTACAGGTGAAGATGTTCTAGAACTACAAGGCCATGGCGGCCCCGTTATTCTAGATTTATTACTAAAACGTATTTTACAAATTCCCGGTGTGCGTATTGCAAACCCAGGGGAATTCTCTGAACGTGCATTTTTAAATGACAAGCTTGATTTAGCACAAGCAGAAGCGATTGCCGATTTAATTGATGCCAGCTCAGAACAAGCGGCTCGTTCAGCAATTAATTCATTGCAGGGTGCATTTTCCTCTCATATTAACGAAATGGTGGAATCATTAACTCACTTACGTATCTATGTTGAAGCTGCCATTGATTTCCCTGATGAAGAGATTGATTTTCTTTCTGACGGTATCATTGAAGGAAAACTTAACGCGGTTATTGCTGAATTAGATGACGTTCGTGCTCAAGCTCGCCAAGGTAGCCTGTTACGTGAAGGGATGAAAGTGGTTATCGCTGGTCGCCCTAATGCGGGCAAATCAAGCCTATTAAATGCATTAGCAGGTCGAGAAGCAGCTATTGTCACAGATATTGCTGGTACAACTCGTGATGTATTGCGTGAGCATATTCATATTGATGGAATGCCTTTGCATATTATCGATACAGCAGGCTTACGTGAAGCCAGTGATGAAGTTGAACGCATTGGTATTGAACGTGCTTGGAAAGAGATTGAGCAAGCAGACAGAGTGCTATTTATGGTTGATAGCACCACAACCGACGCCACAACACCTGAAGACATCTGGCCTGAATTTATGGCACGTTTGCCAAATACCTTGCCTGTTACTGTTATTCGTAATAAATCAGATTTAACAGGGGAAAATGTCGAGATCACGGCACAAGGTAACTACCCAATGATCCGCTTATCTGCTCGTGATGGAATGGGTATCGAATTACTGCGCGATCACCTAAAAGAAGCAATGGGTTTTAACAGCAATACTGAAGGTGGTTTCTTGGCTCGCCGTCGCCACTTACAGGCATTAAATACCGCAGCAGAACATTTACAGCAAGGTCATGAACAATTGGTTTATGCAAAATCTGGTGAATTATTAGCGGAAGAGCTACGACTGGCTCAGCAAGCATTAAGTGAGATCACTGGTGAATTTACTTCAGATGACTTATTAGGTCGTATTTTCTCAAGTTTCTGTATTGGGAAGTAATCACTAAATTTTACCTGCTATACCGTGTAAATTTTAATTTAACGGTTATGGCAGGTAAAGTCCGTTTTACACGCTATAACCACTAAACCTTGATCTACACGCTATAACCGGTATATTAGACATTAACGCCTATAACCGGTAGAAGATGATGATTATAATTAACGCCTATCAACTCAGCGTACATCTAAAAGATGTCCGATTAACAAAAAAGCTTTCTCAAGGTAAAGTCGCCCAAAAAGTGGGAATTCGACAAGACACTGTATCCAATTTTGAACTTAATCCTAATTCCACCAAGCTAGAAACCTTTTTCAAACTGCTCTCTGCTCTAAATTTAGAGATGGAAATTCATCCTAAAGATGCTAAAAATAATTTAGCACACAAAAGTGAATGGAAAGAGGAGTGGTAAATGGCGAGCCTTGATGTGTATATGAATGAATATCATGTGGGCATTTTTACTAAAAAAAGCTCAGGTGCGCATTCATTCCAATATGCTGAAGATTGGGTTAATCAACCGGGAAGTCGTCCTATATCTCTTTCTATGCCACTACAACTTCAAGAATATCAAGGAGATTGTGTCTATAATTTCTTTGATAATCTTTTACCTGATAATACTGAAATTAGAAATCGTATTGTGAGTCGCTATAATGCGAACTCAAATCAACCATTTGATCTATTAGCTGCCGTAGGTGCGGATACAGTTGGTGCATTACGGTTACTTCCCAGTGGTAGTACGCCAGCTAATATAAAAAAAATAGAATATAACAAACTTGATAACGCTGAACTTGAAAAAATACTATTAGGATATCAATCCAATACACCACTCGGAATGCTTGAAGAATATACTGATTTCAGAATTTCTATTGCTGGTGCACAAGAAAAAACAGCATTACTTTTAAAAGATGATCATTGGTGTGTGCCACACAATAATACGCCGACTACACATATTATTAAGCTGCCCATTGGTGTTATTGAAGGGCATTCCTACACAATGGATTTATCCGATAGTGTAGAAAATGAATATCTTTGTACCTTAATTGCCAAAGAATTTGATCTTCCTGTTCCTCACTGCTTTATTGTTAAAACAGAAAATATTAAAGCGCTTGCTGTAGAACGCTTTGATAGAAAATACTCATCAGATAAATCGTGGATAATACGCTTACCCCAAGAAGATTTTTGCCAAATTCTAAATATACCTTCAGCTCTAAAATATGAAAATGAAGGAGGACCTGGCATTATTGATATTATGAATTATTTGCTTGGTTCATCAAATGCTGATCAAGACCGTTTTCATTTTATGAAGGCACAAGTACTATTTTGGCTTTTAGCTGCAACAGATGGACATGCAAAGAATTTTTCTATTTTTATCAATCAAGAAGGACGTTTTCACCTCACTCCTCTTTATGACATCATGTCTATCTATCCCAATTTTGGAGGACAAGGACTTAATCCACGAGATGCAAAACTCGCTATGGGATTACAAGCAAGTCGAGGAAAAAAATATGCTATTGAGCAAATTTTCCCTCGCCATTTTTACCAAACAGCTGAAGCAGCCAGTTTCGATCCTTTATTGATGACAGATATTCTTCGTTATTTTTATAAAGAAATGGACGATGCCATCAAACGCGTAAAACAACAACTACCTGATGATTTCCCTTCTGAAATTCGCAATAAGATATTGAATGGAATGAAAGCACGCTCGGCAAGATTAGCCAATATTTAGCTATTTACCTACTATACCGTGTAAATTTTAATTTAACGGTTATAGCAGGTAAAGTCCGTTTTACACACTATAGTCGTTTTTTAATAATTAAGTGATAGTTTTACTCCTCCTTGCAGTTCATTTTTCAAACAATTAATCCTTGTTTATACTAATCAACATTGCTATATTTTCCGGAAAGAAAATCATAGGAGATATCTATGGCCACGACTTCTTTTAGCAAAAATTTTATTGTTAAGGACAAACAGTCTATTGAACTTATACAGAATGCTTTAAGTTATCCTCGACATATAAAAATAGTAAAACGGAATTACGAAACAGAAAATAGACAAGGAATTGCGTTATTAAAACAACGATTGTCCAACTTGGAAAACTACTAAAAGAGTTTGGTAAAGAAACAACAATTAAACTCTTAAGTAGTTTTTCTAATAATTTAAATTGTGACGTTGAGAAATTTTTAACTTCTTCTACTAAAGCAATAAGATTTGAGCAAACTAATAATGCACAAACCTATTTAATATTAAATGATAATGGTGAAATTCTTGCTTACTTCTCTTTATCCTTTAAAGAACTTATTCTTGATAATACAAAAATAAGTAAAACAAAAATACAACAACTCGATGGAATTTCTAAAAAAGCTGAAAGAATTAAAGCTTTTCTTATTGGTCAAATTGGGAAAAACACATCTATAATAAATAACCCTATTTCTTTAAAGTTAATCTTGAATGAGATTTATGCTGTCTTATCAGAAGCAAAAGCCCTTATTGGTGGTAGGATCATTATATTAGAATGCGAAAATAATAAAAATCTAATTCAACTTTATCAAAGACATGGTTTTACACTAATTGAAACCGAAAACAATTGTCCTTATTCTCTTCGCACTCTTTATATTCATATTATTGAAGAATAATAATAAATTAAATATCAATAAATAATACTTAGTTAAAATATTTATTTTTACATTTAATAAATAAAACTGATTACGCAATCGTTTACTTTTTACTTTTTCTATCTTGAATAAAGATCAATATATCTAACACGTATTAATACCATTATTAAATGTGCTTTTTAATGATCTAAATATAGAAAATCAGTCAATGACAATGCTAAACTTCGTTTTTAGTTAACTGGGTAAATATCCCCCTTATATTTAAGAGTCTATCGTGAGAACGCTTTATTTTACTGCGCTGACAACAGGCATTCTTTCTGCCATTTGGGCATTTGTTGCTAATCAGTTTGACTTATTAAGCTGGGCTGGCTTTTTAGGTTGTACCGCCTATTTTGCTTATCCTAAAGAGGGTATTAAAGGATTAGCTGTCACTATGGCTACCATTATGAGTGGCGTAATTTGGGCATTGGCGATTATTTATGGTAGCCAAGTATTTAGTGATATGTCTATTTTTGGCTATGCTGTCACTGGTGTTATTGCCTTTGTGATGTGTATTCAAGCTAAAAGTGCCCTACTCGCTTATATTCCCGGTACCTTTATTGGAGCATGCACTATATTTGCCGCTCAAGGGGATCTCTCTCAAACCATCCCTTCATTAATCGTTGGCGTTTTATTTGGTTACTCGATGAAAATGAGTGGACTTTGGGTTGCCAATAAATGGCCAAAAACAGCATAATTTATGCTAACTCAAATCTAAAAGCGGTATTTAGTTATGCTAAAGCCGCTTTTTTCTTTCTTAGCTATATAGTCAGCAATATAGTTAGTTATATAGTTAGCAAGGCACAATCATCGGTGTCCCAACAACAGGATCAGGAATAATTTGGCATTCCAAATCAAAAACTTGTTTGATTAGCGCTTGATTGATAATAGATTTTGGCTCTCCTTGCGCAATGATTTTTCCTTTCACCATCACCACCAAATTATCTGCATAACGACACGCTTGGTTTAAATCATGTAAGACGGCAACAACGGTACGCCCCTGTTGTTGATTGAGTTTTCGAAATATATTGAGTAATTCAATTTGATAAGCAATATCTAAATATGTTGTTGGTTCATCTAGCAGTAAAATCTCTGTTTGTTGCGCTAATATCATCGCCACCCAAACACGTTGCCGTTGACCACCAGATAACGAATCCACTGTTTTATCTGCAAATTCTACAATTCCAGTCTCTTTCATTGCAGTTTCTATGGCTAACTTATCTTCTCGACTCCATTGATGCATAAAACTTTGATGAGGAAAACGTCCTCTTGCCACTAAATTAGCCACGGTGATCCCTGAAGGCGCTTGCATCGTTTGTGGTAATAACGCAATTTGACGGGCTAACTTTTTGGTTGGCAATGCTGTTAAAGGCTGGTCATCTAATGAAACATAACCTGATAACGGTTTTAATAAACAACACAAGCTACGCAGTAGCGTTGATTTACCACAACCATTGGGACCAATAATAACGGTGATCTTTTTATCAGGAATAGAAAGCGAAATATCTTGGCAAATCGTTGTCTGTTGATATCCCAACTTTAAACTGTGTGTCTGTAATCGGCTATTGTGCATAACATTATCTTTTTATTGAATGATCACATTAAGCAAAATAAGGGTGATAAATTAACACCACCCTTTGCTGTGATTTATATTTAGAACCTGACTTCTACTGAAGCACCAACCATACGAGGGCGTTGGTAAATAGCGGTATCTTTATTATTATCTGGAATAAGAATTCGTTTATCAGAATCAAATAAGTTCTGAGCGAATAACGTTGTTCTACCCCATTTAAAGTTATAGCCAAGCTGTAAATTAGCTAACCAAAAACTATCTACTTTGCCACTATCTGCATTATTCGCATTCGAGAAGTAGTCTCCCGAGAACTGAACATTACCGCTAATATCCATCGCCTGTGTTAATTGATATTTAGCACCGACATTCGCAGTATAACTTGGTGCTCGAGCTAACTCTTTTCCTTCAATACCACTGTTACCAAAGTCTTTAATTTTCGTTTTTAATAAACCAACACCTGTATTTAATTCAAGAGAGTCTATTGGTTGATAAGCAACCGTTAATTCAGCACCATAAGTTTCAACCTTTTTTGCATTACGAATAGTGGAAGAGTTTGGCCCTAAATAAAATGGCAGTTGCATATCTTTATAATCGTTGTAGAACAAGTTTGTCATAACACTTAACTTGTTATCCAACAGGCTATTACGTGTATAAAGGCTATAATTCCATACATATTCAGGTGAATACACGTAAGTAACGATCGGCTTACCAATCGTCACACCTGCGCCACCACCGTTATAACCTCGACCGACAGCAAAACCGACGGTTTGATTCACAGCAGGTTTCCACGCGATATCTGCTTTAGGAAGAAACGTGTTATAGGTTTCATCAAAATCGATAGCAACGGCCGCACTTCCCCCATTACGGGTATGGTGCTCTCGTTCAAAACGCCCTGATAACGTTACGTCAATTTCAGGAAATAGTGTGTAAGTTAATGAACCGTAAGCGGAAGCTGTTTCTGTTTTATCATCAAAATAGCTACCACCAAAGATATTCACAAATTCATCTTGTTTGGCATGAAAATAACGTAAACCAAAAATTCCGCTTAATGCTTCACTGTCCGTTTTAAAACGGAGCATAGGTTCAAATTCAAACTCTTTAGCATCAATATCTGCACGAGGGCTTTGTGCTTCTGTCAGGCGGCGTGTTGAAAAATCAGTATAAATCAGTGTGTTTTCAACACTCAAATTATCATTCGCTTCCCATGTGGTATTTAAAATACCGCTGGTTGTTTTACGTTTAATAACCGGACGAAAACGTGAAGGAGCATTTGGCGCTAAATTACTTGCCATATTGGCTTCATTTTGCGGTGATCGACTATCAAGATGGCTGACTGTTAACTTGGCTTTAAAATCAGGATTATCTAAAGAGTCATAAAGCAGTTTTCCACGAAATGTATTGGAATGAATATCGCGTGGATCACCCGTTGGTGAATATTTATCCATATGAACAAAGCTTTCACGCTCTTGTCTTTCTGCGGTAAAACGAAATGCTAGTTTATCTTCAATCAGTGGCCCTGAAGTCATCACGGCATATTCACGAAGATCTTGCTGACCCGCCCCCAGTTTTACAGCATTTTCCCAATAGAATGTGGGATCTTGAGTTTTCACCAAAATCGCACCAGCAATCGCATTACGACCTTGAACATAGCTTTGCGGATCACGGAAAATTTCAACGGTATTCACATCCCATAGCGATTGAGCACCATAACCAAATTCGTTGTAGGTAAATGAACGACCATCAACGGAGAAATTAACTCTAGGGCGAGTACCACCTAAAAAGGCAATCGCACCTTGTGCAGGTCCAGAACCATCAACACCTCGAATAGCGGGTAATGCATTACTATTCCCGTTATCAACAATGTTGGGTGTCATTTGCAGTAATGTGTTCACATCTGCATTTGGTGTGGCTTCTATTTTTTTCGCATCATAAACCGTGACACTTGAGCCTGTGTCATAGATAGATTTATTCAGTTTTTCACCGGTCACAATTAATACATCCACTTTTTCATCGTGTTTTTTGTTGTCTTGTGACGTTGACGTTTTTTCTATTTCTTGTGCATTTATACTAGGAACGGCAATACATAAAGTTCCTAATAAAGCTGTTTGCACTAGTGTTGTTATTGTGGCTTTTTTAGCGCGTAGAGTAAGAACAGTAGACATAAGTCTATACCTTTCATGCCATAGAGCATGCCATTAGACGATTTATAAAATACCCTCATTACATCCCAAATGTTTAATTAGTCTTTCTGGCGACCATCCCATGACTCATCCTTAAGTTAGTAAATATTTACTTCCTTTATTATTATTTTAAGTTCTCTGTTTTCTTGTTAGTAACCACAACAAATAGAGCCCACCAATAACACCCGTCATTAAACCAACTGGCATCGTAATATTTATGGGTAGGCTTTGTGATAACACATCAGCAGAAAGTAAAAGGAGTGCGCCCATTAATGCAGAGCCCACAATGGGTAACTTTCCTGAATGGCTTAATCTGATCACTAATTGAGGTGCAGCGAGTGCGACAAAGGCAATTGGCCCTGCGCTGGCTGTCGCTAATGAGGCAAGTAATACGGCACTAAAAATCATCACCCATCTGACTCTACCCACATGGACACCCAATTGCTGTGCCATGTCATCGCCCATTTCCATTAACGTTAATGACTTAGCATAAAAAATAATAAGTGGAACAAGGATCAGTAAACCAATAAAGGTAGGATAAACATGTTGCCAAGTGCGGGCATTTAGTGAGCCCGCAAGCCAAAGGTTAGCCATGATGGCATTATCAATATTGCCCTTTACCAACAATAACCCATTAAAGGCATGTAAAATGGCACCGATGCCAATACCGATTAAAATCATGGTGTAACCAGACATAACACCATTTTTTAATGACAGCAGATAAACAATTAGCGCCGTTGCCATTCCGCCTATTAACGTAGAAATAGCGATATCCACAACGGTGCCATTGAAAATAATGATTTGAAGTAATGCACCTGTTGCTGCACCTGTTGTAAAACCAATAACATCCGGTGAACCTAAAACATTACGAGAAATCGACTGGAAAATAGCCCCTGAAATACCTAATGCAGCGCCAACGCCCATTGCGGTAAGCAGACGAGGCAAACGGATATCCATGACGATTTTTTCTTTAATGCCGCCTTCTGATTGCCCGACAACAATATCTATCAATGTAGAAAATTCGATAGGAAACTTACCTGTTGTAAGAGCGAAAAATGCCAGAGAAATCATCAATAAAAACAAAATAAAGGCGATGATGATATCTTTTGGAGAGAAGATCCAAGACCATGTACCTAATTGGCAGATAATCTCATTATTTTTAAGTTTCATAATGTAATGATCCGCCAACGTTTAACCAGATAGATAAAGAAAGGTCCACCAATCAGTGAGATCATAATACCAACGCTAATTTCCCCCGGTGTGCCAATTAACCGCCCTAAGCAATCTGCGACTAACATCACTAATGCACCAATCAACATTGACATAGGTAAGATACGTCGATATTCAGCACCGACTAAACGACGAGCAAAATGGGGAGCGGTTAACCCTAAAAAGCTAATAGGTCCAACGGCTGCGGTTGCACTCCCTGCAAGAAGCACTATTGCAAAAGCCGATAATAACCAAACTCGTTTTTGGTTAGCGCCCAACGCATGGCTAATATCATCACCTAACGTCACGATATCTAACGAACGCGTGAGTGAGTAAGCAATCACACTTCCAATTACCACTAATACCGTAATTGGGTACAAAACATCGAAGCTACGTCCTTGTAATGAACCCACAACCCAATGACGGAATTGATCGAACACGCGTTCATCACTATTTACCGTAACAAGCTGTGTAATAGCGAGTAAAACAACGGAAAGCGCAACACCTGCAAGCACCATTCTCACAGGATTAAGTCCATGTCTTACACCACCAAGAAGATAAACACCAACACCCGCGAAGAAAGCCCCTAATAAACCAAACCACATGTAAATAGTGACATCAGTGATCCCCGTTAGCGCAATTAAAGAGACAATCGCAACCATGGCTCCAGCATTAATACCAAACAAGCCCGGATCAGCGAGTGGGTTACGTGTCAGAGCTTGCATTAGTGTTCCGGCTCCGCCTAATGCGATACCAATCACTATCGCTAATAATGTGCGAGGAAAGCGTAGATAGCGCACTAATAAGTGCTCACTATTTGTCGTATCAAAATCGATAAAAGCCTGCCATGTTGTGTACATAGAAACAGGTCGGCTTCCTACAAATAAGCTTAATAGTGCAAAACAGAGCAACAGAAGAATAGCGCCTCTTATTCCCCACTTTATGCTGTGGTGAGAAGTAAACATGCGTTATTACTTATGTTGACTAAAGCGCGCAACCATATCACTGATAATTTCTTGCGCGCTGTAATAATCAATACGAAACGAGTTTGCACCTAAACCATAAACTTGCTTATTCTTTATAGAAGGTAGATTTGCAAGAATGGGATCAGCCATAAATACATCGGCTTCTTTGGCAGTTCCACTTAATAGGAACGTTGTAGGTGCGGTGAGTTGTGTTAAATGCTCATATTGAGCCCACACAAAATCTGAAACGGGTTTATCTTTCGGTTGCCACGCAAGATCTGCACTTTCAATGGTAAAACCGAGTTGTTGTAATAATACCGCATGAGGGCTGGTGGTTAGCGAAACGGGATTAACAGTACCAGCACCAAAATAAGAGATAATATTGACCTGACCTTCAGGGAGTTGTAGCGCTTCTTTCCCCTCTTTTACTACGTTCGCAAAACGCTGTAGTAGTGTACCGGTCTCTTCTTCTTGTCCTGTTGCTTGTGCCAATTGTAACGCTAAGCTTTCCCAACTCTGTTTGCCGTAATCTAAAACAATGGTAGGCGCGATTTGTTTAAATTGTTCAACTTGAGGATAGACCGTATCACCACCATTGATGGAAACAACGATTAAATCAGGTGCATAAAGATAAGCCATCTCTAATGAAACACTGCCCGCAGACCACAGTTTTTCAACCTTTCTCTCTTTTGCCACTTTATCCCATTGGGCAAAAAATTGGCCATTTGCCGCCGTTGAACTAGCAACCAACGGAGCTTGCATAGCAAGGAGCGTTCCGGTGATAGAAACTGATGCCGATAAAATACGCTGAGGTTTTGCGTTAATTTCAGTTTTAGTGCCATCAACGTTGGTAAAAGTGCGAGGCCAAGATTGGCTATCAGCGCCAACATCAGAAGCATTTGCTGTATTAACAATAAAAGAAAAAATAAAAAGACAAGCAATAGAGACAACGGATTTAAACATGACCACTTTCCAAGTAAATAATCTTTACTTTAAACAATAAATGTAATTATTAATGTTAATCATAATCAATATCATTAACAATAAGGATTTATGGGTTTGTGATCGGAAAAGTGAGAATGAGCGCACAAAAACAACTTTATAAAAAAACACCCAAGTCCAAGTTGTACTCAGGTGTTTCCGTTATTTTATTAATTTAATTGAAAATCTAATGAAACAATCAAAGGATTCAATAGGTTTTCAGGTTTAGGGCCTATGGGCTTTACACGTTTAACCGCAGCAATAGCCGCATTATCAAGAGAGGAAATACCCGAGGTACTTTCTATCTCAACCCTTGAAATCGCACCTTCAGAGGTTAGTGAAAAGCTCACCACCACCTGACCTTCATGTTGCATGCGACGTGCTTGTGATGGATAACGTTTATGGCGCTCTATTTCTCGACGCAGTGAACTAATATAGTGATTATCAGATTCGCCTTGCCCTATTCCTTTCTCGCTTAATGCATGACTTCTTCCTGCTAACGAGCTTGCCGTATGTTGCGTTACGCTTTCTGCCGATGCTTCTGAAGTCGTTTGCGCTACTTGGCTTTCTAAATCACGCTGTTTTATCGGCTCTACTTTTTCTTGCACCACCTGTTTTTTTACAGGTGTAATTGGTTTTATAGGTATAGGCTTTTCTTTTATTTTTTCAGGTATTTTCTTTGGTGCTTCAACAAACTCCCCTTTTTCGGCAATGGGTAAAACAATGGGCGTTTCTTGTTGTTCCGTTTCCACTAAAGGTTCCGGCACGACTGTTGATTGTTGAGGAGGTGAAAATACCACTTGGTAAACGGATAATGTATTTTCTTGTTGCTGATGAATATGGTGCGCACTTTCTGTCATAGAAAGTGAACGTAACACCCAACTTAATACGCCGATATAAACTAACGATATGCCAATCAGCCAATAATAAATATTAAACGGATGCCTGACAGAAAGTGCCAACATAAATAAAAGCTCCTTACTCTCTTTTAATTAAAATTGTGCAGTCACACCTAATCGGAATGTTCTTCCCGGTGCAGGCATACCTGATCGCGTTAAAGGATCAATGTAGTATTCGTTTAATAAATTACTGCCCGTTATTTCAAAAGATAAATTAGGGCTATATTGATAGTTAATATAAGCATCAACGGTAAAGACTTTTGCCCAACGCATTGGATTATTATTTTGACCGTACATTTCTCGTGGTAATTTTTCTTTTAGCCATTTTTCATCTTTATTTTCCACTTCTGATGAATAAAGCCAGCGACTACCAATTTCTAATTTATTATCTAACCAACGAGTCCCTAAATGTAAATTAACCGAATATTTAGGTTGAATAGAGGTACGTAAAAAACCACCGGGATAACCACCCGTCATACATTGTTTAACACCTAATAACCCTGAAGGATCGTAGTTACTGAAAGCATTTCTATCACATACTTTATTTTTATGGCTATAAACTAAAGCTGTATCCATAAAAATAAAACCATTATCAAAGCGAGCTTGAACCTCTAATCCCTCTAATATTTGCTTTTCAAATTGCCTAATTTGCCAGTTCGTATCTCTATCAAACACATTTTCAATATTGGTACGAAAATAATTAATTTTAATATCGGCATGGTGCTCCACATTTAGCCAATCTGTCAAATCAAACACAACACCTAACTCAGTACTTTTTGCACGTTCGGGTTTTAATTTAAAACCGTAATAACGCGCTTTTGACCCAGAAAAGCCACTGGTATTTTCAAATAGATTAGGTAACCGTAGTTGTTCGGTATAACGTCCATAAAAACGCAATATATCGTTGGCATATACCGTCGCAGACACTAAGGGTGAAAATGCACCATGATGATAACTGGGCTCTGGTGCAAATTTATCTTTATCATCATCAAGATAGATAGGTGTAGGACTAGAAACCCCCATTTCATATTTATTAACTAAATTACCTGTAATTGGGTGAGCTACTTTTTCATCCATATTAAGATAACCGTTTAACAAAATATTATTGCTTTTTAATAACTCTCCATCTTCATCAAGACCCCAATATAATAATTCCGTTTTCATTGGTCTCATAGTAGTAGAGTTAAAAACAATATTCCCTTTCTCATCACGGAGATATGTTCTATTTTCAAAATGCATTTGTTTTGAAATTTTTATTATACGATTAATTTCTTTTTTTATATTACCAGGTAGTTTTTCATACTCTGGATGAGTTAATTTATACTCTTGTACTATCCTTCTTTTTTCTCTAAGTTCAGGATCTCTTATTACTCTTTTATATTTTTCTGGTAACTGTTGTTCCGTAATTCCACATAGAGTGCCAACTAAATAACACTCTTCCTGTGTCAATGTTCTTTTATAACTTACTAAATATCCTCTAATAGAGGGAGTTTTCTCATAACCTTTTACGTTATTCCGTCGCTTATTATTTAAAAAAGTATCTGTTAAATGATAATAATGGTATTTGCCACCCGCAGTAATAGCTAACCAAGAAAACGGCTTCCAATCAGTGGAAAGGGCTAAATTAATTTCATGACGTTGCCCTGCTCGCCCTGAGGTAACAAAATCAAAACCGGCTGGTACTTCTAATTCATCACTGTCTAATTTTTCAAATTGATAATTACTAGAAAATGAAATAGAAAATTGAGGTGATAATTTAAATATCGAGGATATATCAATACCATAGCGATTGTTCTCTTGATAAAGAGAAGATGTATCAATAAATCCAGTTTCATAACTGAGATCCCATTGTGTATTTCTACTAGAAAATGAGTCAACTTGTTTTGGCTCCCTTGGTTTTCCTCCTCGTGTATTAGTATGACCTGTAGTTAAATTGCCCCATAGTCTTAATAGTAAATCTGTTTTTTTATCTTCTGGTTTATATTGATAAGTTAATATTCCTGCTTGTTGTGTAATATTTCCCAGAGGCCACTGATTGACTAAATTTTTATCATAACGAACCCAACTTAGGCGTGATGGCATAATATCGCCAAACAGCAAATCTGTGTATCGATAGTTAATTGAAAAACGATGTGTTGATTCAGGGAATAATGTTCCTTTAACTAAAAGAGAACGACTACGATTAGAGGTATTAGGGACTTCATTATCAGGACGATAAATATGAGCAATAAAAGGTAAATAAGGCTCAAAATTTCTTGTTCCATCCCTTACATGAACGGATTCTAATAAGTCTTTATTATTCTCACTATATTTTTTGGCATTTCTTTTTCCTGCAAAGTAATTTCCTTTTTCTCGTAGTGCGTAAGCAAATAATAAGTTAAAATTTTCTTCTTCAAATCCCACCCCAAGTCGAAATGAATAATCTTGAAAATTTTGTACTTTACTTTTTTGAGGGGTTATTTCTAAAGCAGGATCAATAATGTAAGCATTTTGCTGGTAAAATTTTGGGTAATAGCGGTAATCTTCAATCATATTTGTATAAACTTCTTTATACCGTGTAGAGTTATTACTAATATCTCCTTTAAAATTAATCCCAAAAGAATCACCAATAGGTACAATATCTCGAATATCTAAAGTTTTTACTGCAATACCCCCACCAATACCCGTTTTCATATCAGGTGTTAATGAGGGACCTTTTTCAATATAGATACTGCTAATCAGATTAGAATCAATATAGTTACGATTAGATGCACCACTATAACCTCGATAAACAGTAATTGCCTGCTCGGTCCCATCGACAGTAACAGGTATCCGACCTTGCCCTTGAATACCTCGAATATTAGGATCAAGCGCCCCACCATTACGCGCTTCGCCACTATAAACACCAATGGCGCTTTTTAGTAAATCAGCGGGAGAAACGCCTTGATAACGCTCTAATAGCTCTTTTCCTAAATAAACATTAGAAACATCTTTCTCATAAACGTGTGAATAACCCTGTTTATCTTTTTCTTTATTATCAGAAATTTGAATATGACCAAGATCGGTTTTATCTTCTTTGGCTTGCAGATAAAAGCAAGGAGAATATAGCGATAGAGAAACGAAGATTGAAACAATTTTTCGCTTTTTAAAAAGCATTACATGCATTGTTTTACCTATTCAATTAATAAAGGAAGTCACTTATTTAATTAAAATTGTTTTTCTAATTTAAATAACACTTCATGTTGCTGATATTGATATAACCAATCCACATTGCTTAATCTTCGGGTATAACGTAATTCTATTGTGGGATAAAACCCTAAAATAAAAGGTGATTTATTTTTAATATTAGCTGTAAAAATAAAACCATTATCTTTTCTTCTCTTTTTTAATAAAGGGTTATAGTTATTAAAATATTTAAATTGATACTGTAAAAAAAGAGAGATATGCCAATTCACTGATAATGGATAATAAACGCCAGTTTTTATACCATACAACTGATAATTTAATAAAGTATTTTTTTTACGATCTAACTGATAATTTAATTGATTAACTAACTGCATTCTATTATTAAAATAATAGTTATGGTAAGTACTATAACTTACTCGCTTACTATTTAAATTATTTAACGCTTTTTGATATTTCTTTATTTTATAATCAAAACTTAAATTAATAGTTTGCTTTTTATTAATAAAATAAGAAAACTGTGTTTCATTTCCCCACGCTTGATATTCATATTGTTCCCGTGATGATTTTATTTCGTAATAAGGTATTATTGACCACTGATATTGCGGTTTTTGATAGCGATAACCCAGTTGTGTATATAATGCAAAAAAATTGGCGTTACGGTGAGAATGATAATCTATATATCGAGCATAAGTATAAGAAGAAAAAGTATGATGAGAATAAATAATAAAAGGTTGATAAAAAGAAAAATAATGAGTAATTCCTGTAGATGCAATAGGTTTTGCACCTCTTAGCGTCGTTTTTCCTTGGGTTGATTGAGAAATAATTTTTTCAGATAAGTAAGGTGCATGGTTAATATTATCATCATAAAAAAAGCCAAGTTGATAGAAACGTTGGCCTTGAAAATAAGAGGCTAACTTAACCTTATAAAACTCAATAGACTGGATAATATTTTTAGATAAATCAACGATATTGCTCAGTTGATTAAGTTGTTGCTGTGCTTTTTTATATTCTCGTAAATGAAAATAAAGTTGAATTAATCCTGTTTGGGCTGGGATAAAATCGGATTTTTGCTTAAGTTGTTGCTGATAATAAAATTCAGCGTTTAAAAAATCACCTTTATTTTGTGCCAATAACGCCTTTGCGTAATTAACAAGTAATACTTCATGTTGAGATTGTTGTTGATAATAAAGCAATAATCTTTCTGCTTTTTGCCACTGTTGTTGTTGCAAATAGTGATAAAGTTGCTGACCAATTTCAGCTGTATTCGTTGTTTCAAGATAATAAAATGGCTTGTCACGGCTCTCTTTTGCACTCCCATTAAATGAAAATAAAATAAGCAATAAAGCCAATAACCCTCTTATTAAAGGTCGATAATAATTCATGGTATATCCTTATAAAAACAAAAGAACAATTCCTTTAAATCGGCTTAATTTAGATAAAAAAAAACAGATAACCCTATACCAGATTATCTGTTGCTAACATTTAGCGTAATGACCACTAATACCACTTTAAAAAGAATTAACCGATTGTATTACCAAATAAATCTATAATATTATTTTTGAAAAAATCAAGAAGCGTCCATGCTTGCTGTCATTTATTCACTGTCACTGCTATTTTTCGTACCACCAAAACTAATGTCTTTTTTATGATCTGAACTAAACACCACAATACCTGCTAACGCCTCTGCACTTTCACCAAAGAAAGCGCCTTCAACAACCCCTGATGTTGACCCTTCATTTGCATCTGCAGAAAACGTCACTTGATTATTTGCGGTATAAAGATTTCCTCCTGCTAAATCAACCGTACGTTGACTATTAGTCAGCGAACCTTCGATTTTCTTCTGTGAAAAATCAACATCAAACGTACCTGAAAGTAAGTTACTGCCGCTATATTGACTAATACCCGTTACCGTATAAGTAGCGCTATCTGTTGGTAATGTGGTTGTAACATCTTTACCGACATAATAGGTTTGGTGTGTCGCATCTGTCGTTGATGTTGTTTTTGCCCAGTCACCAAAATAAACATTAGCATCTGTGATTTTGGCAAAGTGGAAAACACCCATATCACTATGACTAGCAGGCGTACTTTCATTAGGTTGAATAGTATAAATTCCATTACTATCCGCTCCACTACTCATCATTGGCGAGGTTAATGAAGCAAAACCAATTTTTTTCCCGCCTCCTACTGTGCTAATACCAACTCCCGGCTCTCCACCAGGCATTTGATGAGAGCCGTATTGAACAGCATCACTTGCTCCCACTGTCATGATGTTTAAAGGCCCGCTTTGATTAGAATGAATTTCAGCATGTACTGCATGAGAGCCCATTAATATAAATAATGCGCAGACTAATTTATTACGTTTTTTCATAATAACTTCCTTATTATTCATTGGAGGGTGTGGCTACTTATTATAAATAGAAATAACAAGTAGCCACTTACAGAAATATTAATATTTTATCTATCTTTCCAACTTCACTTACGAATATAAAGTTTGCTGTGTTGTTCGTAGGTAATATTAAATAAATCTCTTTTGTTGTAAATAACACATTTTAATTAGAGAGATTTTAATTAACCCTATTTATGTTATGAGAATTAAATTAATTAAATGATTTACTTTGATTTTTTATTTAAATACATAAAAAATCAACAAATATTTCATGTTTATTTTTGTGAACAATCTCGCAATTATTTATCTTTATTTGTTTTGAGACTAATTAATATTTATTAGGTATTTTAGCTTTCTTATAAGTTATATATTATAAATATAATCATTAATAAAATTAGAAACCTATTTCATTCATTATATTTTATTTATTTCCTCAGAAATTATTTTTATAAAAATATCACGATCTTTATTCTGAATATTATTATTCCAAATAACACCTATTTCCCATTGTGTATACAAACCAGAGAGTGGCAATAAAGTAACTTTTTGTTTATCACAAATAAGTTCTGCACTTTTAGGTACCAATGCCATTCCTAATCCTGCGGCAACTAATGCTAGCTGCGTTTGAATATCTTGCGATTGTTGTAATACACGAGGTTTGATTTGATGATATTTCAGAAAATCATGGATTTGTTGATACAGTTTTTTTCCTTTTTCAGGAGACAACTGAATAAGCCCAAGCGTATTAAAGTAGTGTAGTGGATCATCATCAGCCTCTAGCACCATAATAGTTTGCGTGGGAATGGCTAACATCAATCGCTCTTGCACTAACGAAATACTTTTTAGTGGCTCTGTAACCGGTAAACGTGAAAACGCTAGATCAAGCTCACCTAAAAGTAATTTATCTTCCATTGTGTTAGAAGGCATATCATCAATATGAACGGTGATATCAGGATGAACATGATTAAATTTTGCCAATAGTGGTGTAATAAAATTTAATGAGGACAGACCAAATCCTGCATACAGCTCTACTTTTTGAGGAGCACTCAATTGGCGAGCTTGTTTTTCTAGAATACGGGCTTCTCTTAAAACTGATTGAGATTGGCTTAGTAAATACTGTCCTTCAGGGGTTAATTTTGCGCCGTGACGTCCACGCTGGAAAAGAGTGACACCCAATTGAGATTCTAATGTTTTTATCTGCTTAGTTAGCGCCGGTTGGCTAATACAAAGCTTTGATGAAGCTTCACCAAAATGTTCTGTTTCAGCTAAAACAACAAAAGCATTCAATAAACGGGTATCCATGATTAATCATTAATCCTATCTTATTTTTCCTTTTATTATTCTAACATAGAATAAATAAATAAAATTAATAACCACCGCCAATATATTAATAAATAAAACAAATAGATTAAATTGAGATTATTCTTTAACCAAAACAAAAACAGCTAACAAAATAAAAGCTGTTTTTTATTGAATTACGCTTTACCAAATCGAACTGAAATAGGATCTTGCTCATTTCCTAATTTTGTCGTTAATATCGAATAAAGTTCAGGTCTTCGCCCTGTTAGCCAACGTCTTCCGGTTGAGTTTTCTAATAATGAGAGATCAATATCTGCAATCACCATATCATCATTAATCGCTTTGCTCTCTTTTACTATCCGTCCATAAGGGTCGATGATCATTGCATTCCCTGTACGAACTTCTTCCTCATCACGACCTACACCATTACTAAATAGTACAAACATGCCATTATCATGCGCTCTTGCAGGTAACCAACGCATTAACCAGCCTCTTCCGTGCTCACCTTGAAATGCCTCTTGTAATGATTTGGGATCTTGATGTCGATTCTCCCAAAGTGTCATAGGAATAGGCTTCATACTATGTGGGCTGCGTGAATTTGTTCCACCTGTTTGATGAGGTGCAAGTAAAATATCGGCACCTAATAATGCATTAGCGCGTGCGTTTTCTACTAAGTTATTATCCCAGCAAATTAATACTCCCATTTTAACGCCCCAAGGAGTTTCAAATACGGTGTATTGCTCACCACTTTTGATGATCGGATGTTCGAAGGCATGTAATTTCCGATGCTTATGCAAAGAGCCATCAGGCATACAAACAACCCATGTATTATAGAGTGTATTGTCTTCTGTTCGCTCAATAAGCCCAACACCTATCGCCATTTGATGCGTTATCGCTTTTTGTTTGATTAACGCTAAAGACTCACTATCAGAAACACGTTCGCTTAATGCGTAGACTGCATGTTCTGGCAATTGAGGAACGTGCCAATATCCTGTAATGCACATTTCAGGAAGCACTAATACATCCACCTGCTGACTAGCTGCATTATCTATAAATTGATGAATTTTCGCTAAATTATAAGCTTTGTCGTTTGCTTTATGCTGAAACTGCACAGTTGCAACGCGTAATGTTTTAGGTGTGTTCATACGTTTTTACCTGTTAAGCCCTGTATTTCTCTCAATATAAAAACGTATTTATTGCTTAAAAGATAATCACTTATTCTCTACTTTTGATAACCTTTTGGAATGAAATAGGATAACAGCAAGAAATAACAGGGTTCTGCACCTCTGTTTCATGGAATAAATACCTTATTTTCTGGCATCATAATGGCAATAAAGGAGTATTTATGTCTGCTAAGTCCCTATTTATAATTCTTTCATTACTAGGATTATCGGTTTCCTGTTTGGCGGGAGATGGCTTAGTGGATAGAACATGGCCAGCTTCTGGATTAGATACACAAAGCTATCGACAAGCATTAAGACAGCCGACAGCAAGTTCTCGATATACTCTTTTTAATATCACACCAGATATGCCCGTTCCGGGTGGTGCAAGCCATTCTGATCCTCAAGGTATTCGTTATATTGCAATGAAATATGGCCCTTATGGTCAGCCAGAGCACTATAAAACCTACCAAATTATGTTTTCTCACTATTCAAATAGTAGTACGAAGAAAATTCGCTATTTAGGTGAGCTATATACCGTGGTCGGCGATATCTATTTAATTGATCCCTTTGCAACAACCAATGAATGGCAACGTGGCCGTAGCCAAATCGTTGAAGAGTATTATGAGATATTAGATGCTCATGGAAACAGAACAGGCAAAGGATTACGCTTTAATAATTGGGATAAACCAATTCATATAACTAAGTGGTCATCAAATTAATATACTCTTAATCAATATTCCTTTTTGTTAACTCTCTCTTAATGTCGTCATTTTTTCTTTTATTAAAATAAGTACTTTGAATATTAACCTACGTTAATACTTTTTAAGTTTATATAAATAAAAAATATAAGAATATCAATAACTGACATTATTCTCTTAATTTCTATTTAATTTAATTATTTCTTTATATAGAAGTTTAATTCAAAGAAAAGTTAGTTTTTATTTCACTTATCTATTTAAAATAATCATTAGCTTATGAAAATCATAGAATATTATTTCAAACAGTTTCGCACTATCGCATTACCTGATCGTGTGTATTTAAAGAACAAGTTTATTCGTAACCTAGGTTATCAACCTAACTTTAAAATACCGACATCGCTTAATGAAAAAATTAATGCTCGTATGCTATTTGATAGAAATCCAATTTATACGCGCTTAGCCGATAAAATCAAAGTCAGAGACTATGTGATAGAAAAGATTGGCCCACACTATCTGGTTCCTATCATTAACACCTATTCTCATCCTGATGAAATCGATATCACTCAACTTCCTTCACGTTTTGTACTCAAATGTAATCATGACAGTGGTAGTACAATCATCTGCCTTGATAAAGCCACTTTTGATTTTGAAAAAGCAAAGAAAAAGCTTCAGTTTCATTTAAAACGTAATCTCTATCCTGTCACTCGTGAATGGCATTATAAAAAAATCAAAGCTCAAATTCTTTGTGAAGAATATATTGATTTATTTGATACACAAAATCCAATGATACCAACGACTTGTCGTCTTCACTGTTTTAATGGTCAGCCTCTTTATGCTGAAATTGATATTTCTGACACCAAAGGGAATGAGTACATTAATGTGTATGATACAAATTGGCAGTTACAACCTATCACATTAGAAGATCCCAACACTCCAGAACTTGTTGAAAAACCGGCTCAATTTGAAAATATGTTGCAATTAGCCGCTAAAATGGCAAATGACTTTAATTATTGCCGAGTTGATTTTTTAATGTCTGAAAATAGGCTTATCTTTAGCGAAATGACTTTTACTCCAAATGCAGGACGTATCCCCATCAAACCTAAAGAGTGGGATTACAAATTAGGTGCATTGTGGTCATAATCGGCTGACTACGTTTATTAATAAATTAATTAACTATGAAGAATATCGTAATTACACATTTTCAGTCCCGTACTGATTTACTCGAAAAAGCAGAAAAAATGATAGCAGCTCATTGGCCTGCTTTTATGATGGGAACATCGGTTAATGAAAGCTATTGGGATCGCTTATATGCACCTCCTTTTTCTGATTATCAATTTCTCGCAGTATTAAAAGAAAACGATCAAGAAGAAGTCGTTGGTGTAATAAACGCTGTCGCTTTACCTTGGGAACACAACAGTTTTGATGCACTTCCTGATAATGGCTGGGATTGTGTATTTGAATTAGGTATGCAAGCAGATGAAAAACAGCTCCCATGCCAACTTATTTCAGCATTATCTGTAACCGTTGATAACCGCTATCGTGGCCAAGGTATTCCCCAGCTTTTAATTAATGCATTAAAAGTATACGCAAGAAAACAAGGTTATCTTGGTGTTGTGGTTCCCGTTCGCCCCACATTAAAACACCGCTATCCACTGCACTCTTTTGAAGAATATTGCCAATGGCAGAATCATAATAATGAACCTTTTGATCCTTGGATACGGACACACTGGCGATTAGGTGCAAAGGTTATCAAAATAGCCCCACAGTCTATGAAAATCGAAGCCCCGATAGAAACGTGGGAACAATGGACGTCGCTACAATTTCCAACAAATGGTGATTATGCCATTCCTATGGGGCTTGCGCCGGTGAGTATTGATATTCAACACCAATTTGGTACTTATCTTGAACCCAACCTTTGGATGTTCCACGATATTAATTAGTCAATCAGTCGTTGTGGATGAGTAAACACTGTTGCTCTTC
The DNA here is from genome assembly GCF_040140245.1 of Proteus sp. fly-1013. Lineage (NCBI taxonomy): Bacteria > Pseudomonadati > Pseudomonadota > Gammaproteobacteria > Enterobacterales > Morganellaceae > Proteus > Proteus sp. fly-1013. The sequence continues at coordinate 99,467 of NZ_JBEEWD010000010.1, forward strand.
CGCGACGACAAAAACCCACCAGCGTCACATTGTATTTATTAGCTACTTCAACAGCTAAAGAGGTTGCCGCAGAAACAGCGAATAAAATCTCAGCGCCACACATAGCGGCTTTTTGCACCATTTCATAACTGGCACGACTCGAAACTAATACCGCACCTTCACTCCATTTTTCTTGTGCTTTCATACCTAAAAGCTTATCAAGTGCGACATGACGACCAACATCTTCACATCCCCCTTGCATTTCACCTTCTGGCGACAACCAAACAGCAGCATGTGTACAACCCGTTAGCTCACCAATTTCTTGAACGGTTGTCATCTGTTCTAAGGCTTTATCAAGATTTGAAAGTGAAAATGTTTGTGTAAAAGGTAACGGAGTAATCGGTCGGAAAATCTCTTCCAGTTGTTCAGTACCACAAATACCACAGCCAGTACGACCAGTCATATTGCGGCGACGCTCTTTTAATCCCATAAAACGTCGGCTTGATAATTCAACTTGAACTTCAATACCTCCGTTACAACTTTCCACAATTTCGATACTGCGAATTTCATTAGAAGATTCTATAATGCCTTCGGATAAAGAAAATCCGACAGCGAACAACTCTAAATTTTTAGGGCTTGCCATCATAACGACGTGAGAAATTCCGTTGTACACTAATGCAACAGGAACTTCGAGTGCAATATAATCGTCTTCTTGTCTGTTAAGCGATCCTTTGTGTTGCACAATTGTTTGATCTACGCCAATGATTACACGTTTAGTTAACAATTTTGTCGATTTTGTTTCATCCATAAGATGAATTCCTAAATTTATTAATACATAATAACAATACGGGTAAAACGATTTTACACTACCTATCAGGCAATGAACCTGATCCTATTAAGGATAATAGGAATAAAAAAACAATCAGCTCCATTTTCGTGAAGAAAATCAGAGTCAGTAAAAGCAATGTATGATGAGGAGAGACCCCATGCAGGTCAGCAGAAGACAGTTCTTTAAGATCTGTGCTGGCGGTATGGCAGGTACTACAGCGGCGGCGCTCGGTTTTGCACCAGCAGTTGCGCTAGCAGGTTCACGTCAGTATAAATTACTGAGAGCCCGCGAAACCCGCAATACCTGTACGTACTGTTCTGTCGGTTGTGGACTATTAATGTATAGTCTGGGCGATGGCGCGAAAAACGCAAAAGAAACGATATTCCATATTGAAGGTGACTCAGACCATCCAGTAAACCGTGGTGCATTATGCCCTAAAGGTGCTGGTCTTGTGGATTTCATCCACAGTGAAGGTCGTTTAAAACACCCTGAATACCGTGCACCCGGCTCGGATAAATGGGTAAAACTCTCATGGGAAGAAACGTTTGATCGTATTGCGCGCTTAATCAAAAAAGACCGCGATGCCAACTTCCAGAAATTCAATAAAGAAGGTGTAGAAGTCAACCGTTGGTTAACAACCGGTATGCTTTGCGCCTCTGCAGCAAGCAATGAAACTGGGTTTTTAACTCAGAAATTCTCAAGAGCTCTTGGGATGCTAGCTGTCGATAACCAAGCGCGTGTCTGACACGGACCAACGGTAGCAAGTCTTGCTCCAACATTTGGTCGCGGTGCGATGACCAACCACTGGGTTGATATGAAAAACGCCAACCTTATCGTCGTTATGGGCGGTAATGCGGCAGAAGCACACCCTGTGGGATTCCGCTGGGCGATGGAAGCTAAAATCCATAATAACGCCAAGCTCATTGTTATTGATCCTCGCTTCACCCGTACTGCGGCTGTTGCGGATTTCTATACGCCTATCCGTTCTGGTACTGATATTACGTTCTTATCGGGCGTTATCTTATATCTGCTCGAAAATAAGAAATATCAAAAAGAATACGTTGAGGCTTATACCAATGCTAGCTTGATTGTCCGTGAAGACTATCATTTTGATGATGGTTTATTCAGCGGATATGATGCAGAAAAACGTAAATACGATAAAACCACTTGGAACTACGAGATGGATGAAAATGGTTTCGCAAAACGCGACACCACATTACAACATCCTCGTTGTGTCTGGAATCTGTTAAAACAACACGTTAGCCGTTACACGCCTGATGTAGTTACTCAGATTTGTGGTACACCAAAAGACGATTTCCTAAAAGTCTGTGAATATATTGCTGAAACAGCAGCGAAAGATAAAACAGCGTCTTTCCTGTATGCATTAGGCTGGACTCAACATACCGTTGGTGCCCAAAACATTCGTACCATGGCAATGATCCAATTACTGTTAGGTAATATGGGTATGGCTGGTGGCGGTGTTAACGCACTACGTGGTCACTCCAATATTCAAGGCTTAACTGACCTCGGTCTATTATCTCAAAGCTTACCGGGCTATATGACTCTGCCTTCTGAAAAGCAGACTTCATTAGAAACCTACTTAGCTGCGAATACGCCAAAAGCGACAGTACCGGGACAAGTTAACTACTGGGGCAATTATCCTAAATTCTTCGTCAGTATGATGAAGACATTCTATGGTGATAATGCTCAACGTGATAATGATTGGGGCTTCTCACTGTTACCTAAGTGGGACAAACCTTACGACGTTCTACAATACTTCGATATGATGGATAAAGGTGAAGTCAACGGCTATATCTGCCAAGGCTTTAACCCAGTTGCATCGTTCCCGAATAAGAACAAAGTTGTTCGTTCATTATCAAAACTGAAATTCCTTATCACAATGGATCCGCTAAATACTGAAACTTCATGTTTCTGGCAGAACCACGGTGAAGAGAACGACGTTAAAACAGCAGATATCCAGACAGAAGTCTTCCGTCTGCCAACAACCTGTTTCGCAGAAGAAGACGGTTCTATCGTTAACTCTGGTCGCTGGTTACAGTGGCACTGGAAAGGTGGTGATGCCCCTGGTGTTGCTATCCCTGATGCTGAGATTTTATCTGGTATTTTCCATCGTTTACGCCAACTCTATAGAGAAGAAGGCGGCGCGATGCCAGAGCAGGTGTTGAATATGACTTGGGATTACTTTGATCCTGATAATCCAACATCCGCAGAAGTTGCACAAGAAAGTAATGGTAGAGCATTAGTCGATTTAAAAGACGCTGATGGCAATATCATTCTGAAAAAAGGTCAACTGCTTAGCTCGTTCGCTCAGTTACGTGATGATGGTACCACAGCAAGTGGCTGTTGGATCTTCGCTGGTAGCTGGACAGAGAAAGGCAACCAAATGGCTAACCGTGATAACTCCGATCCATCAGGATTGGGTAATACATTAGGTTGGGCATGGGCATGGCCTCTTAACCGTCGCATTATTTATAACCGCGCATCGGCAGACCCACAAGGTCAACCATGGGATCCTAAACGTAAGTTAATCGAATGGGATGGCAGCAAATGGACTGGTATTGATGTACCTGACTATAGCAACGCTGCACCGGGTTCTGATGTTGGTCCATTTATTATGCAGCCGGAAGGTATGGGACGTCTGTTTGCTATCGATAAGATGGCAGAAGGTCCATTCCCTGAGCACTATGAGCCAATTGAAACACCATTGGGTACTAACCCACTACATCCAAATGTGGTTTCAAACCCAGCAGCGCGTATTTTTAAAGATGACTGGAAAGATATGGGTAAAGCAGAAGATTTCCCATATGTCGGTACAACTTATCGTCTGACAGAACACTTCCACTTCTGGACTAAACACGCGCGCTTAAATGCGATTATTCAGCCACAACAATTTATTGAAATTGGTGAGCGTTTAGCCGCAGAAAAAGGCATTGTTCAAGGCGATACCGTAAAAGTCAGCTCAAAACGTGGTTATATCAAAGCTAAAGCGGTGGTTACTAAACGTATTAGAACCCTTGATGTTGATGGGCGCAAAGTGGATACCATTGGTATTCCTATTCACTGGGGCTTTGAAGGTGTCGCAGTGAAAGGCTTTATTGCGAATACGTTAACGCCATTCGTTGGTGATGCGAATACACAAACGCCTGAGTTTAAAGCGTTCCTTGTTAATGTGGAAAAGGTGTAAGGAGATAAATTATGTCACTGCAATCCCAAGACATTATTCGTCGCTCTGCTACCAATTCCCTCACTCCTGCGCCTCAGGTGCGGGATTACAAGGAAGAAGTGGCAAAACTTATCGACGTAACAACCTGTATCGGCTGTAAAGCCTGTCAGGTTGCTTGTTCTGAATGGAACGATATTCGCGATAAAATTGGCACTAACGTCGGTGTTTACGATAACCCAACTGACCTAACTGCGAAATCATGGACAGTGATGCGTTTCTCTGAAGTGGAAGAGAACGGCAAACTGGAATGGTTAATTCGTAAAGATGGTTGTATGCACTGTGCTGATCCGGGCTGTTTAAAAGCTTGCCCAGCAGAAGGTGCCATCATTCAATACGCTAACGGTATTGTTGATTTCCAATCAGAACACTGTATTGGTTGTGGTTATTGTATTGCAGGTTGTCCTTTCGATGTGCCTCGCATTAATGAAGAAGATAACCGTGCTTACAAATGTACGTTATGTGTTGACCGTGTAGAAGTTGGTCAAGAGCCTGCATGTGTGAAAACTTGCCCAACAGGTGCGATTCATTTTGGTTCGAAAGAAGCCATGATCAATCTTGCTAGTGAGCGTGTTTCTGAACTGCAAACTCGTGGTTACGACAATGCTGGTCTTTACGATCCACAAGGTGTGGGTGGTACACACGTGATGTATGTTCTCCATCATGCTGACAAACCTAATCTGTATCATGGTTTACCAGAAAACCCAGAAATTAGCTCAACCGTTAAATTCTGGAAAGGTATTTGGAAACCATTAGCAGCCGTTGGTTTTGCCGCAACCTTCGCGGGTGCAATTTTCCACTATTTAGGTGTCGGTCCAAACCGTACAACTGAAGAAGATGAAGAAGAAGCGCTCAAAGAGATGGAAGCATCTTCTAAAACACAGACCTCTGTGAATAAGGAGGAGCAGAAATGATGAAGAAGAAAGGCGATAAAATTCTTCGCCACACCGCTTCTGAGCGTATTAACCATTGGTTAGTAGTGATTGTATTTCTGTTTACTGCTATCAGCGGATTGGGTTTCTTCTTCCCATCTCTGAACTGGTTCATGAATATTTTAGGTACACCAGAACTGTCGCGTCTGTTACACCCATTCGTGGGTAGCGTGATGGCGTTCCTCTTTCTCTTTATGTTCTTCAGATATCTGAAGCACAACTTTATCGATAAAGATGACTTAGTCTGGGCTAAAAATATTCATAAAGTGCTGCAAAATGAAGAAGCTGGCGATATTGGTCACTACAACCTTGGTCAGAAAGGGATCTACTGGACATTAAGTATCAGTCTGATCTTACTGACAGTTAGTGGTGTTATCATTTGGCGTCCTTATTTCGCCGAGTATTTCTCGATCCCAGTAATTAGAATTGCCTTATTAGTTCACTCATTATCAGCAATCTTACTGATAATCACCGTATTTGTTCATGCTTATGCGGCATTCTGGGTGAAAGGTTCAATTCGTAGCATGATTGAAGGCTGGGTAACTCGTGGTTGGGCTAAAAAGCATCACCCTCGTTGGTATCGTGAAATTCTCGAAGAAGAGAAAAAAGAAGCCGAAAAACAGTCACAGAAATAATGCCCTAAAGTGTATTTCTGAACAAACGGAGGCTTGATCAGCCTCCGTTTTTTATTCAATTTACGCCCGTTTTTAAGACGTAAAAAAACAATAAAATCACGCTATTATTACCCACTGTCATGGCTTCATGTTTGCTTTTGATTTATTCTGAAGCCAAATCCTGTGGGTATTCACTATAAAATTTATGATAATAGGAAGATAGAACGTTATGAGTATTCGCATCGTTCCTAAAGAGCAATTAGGTAAAGAGCAATCAGAAAAAGGGATCAGTTTTATTCCACCCGTATTATTCCCTAATCTGAAAAACCTTTATCAACGTCGTGCTGAACGTTTTCAAACACTAGCAAAAGATAATCCTTTCGCAGACTACCTTGAATTTGCAGCAGAAATTGTCAAGGCTCAAGAGAAAGCACTTCATGACAATCCACTTGTCATTGATCTTGCCCCACTCCTTGCACAACAAGCCGGCGTAGCGCCTTTAGATAGAAAAACATTTAAACGCAGTAAACATTGGCATGCTTTATTAGCCTCGATTATTGCTGAATTACGCCCAGTTGTGCCTGAAAGTGCCACTATCACTTTAGAAAACCTCTCTAAAGCTTCTGAAACTGAATTAGAAGAGATGGCAACAGCATTACTTAATGATGAATATTCAAAAGTTTCAGCTGATAAATCTGTCTTTATTTGGGCAGCACTGTCTCTGTACTGGGCACAATTAGCAGCAAATATTCCAGGTAAAGCGAAAACAGAATACGGTGAAAATCGTCAATTCTGCCCAGTTTGTAACAGTATGCCAGTGGCAAGCATGGTACAAATCGGCACAACACAAGGTTTACGCTATTTACACTGTAATTTATGTGAAACACAGTGGCATGTTGTACGCATTAAATGCACCAACTGTGAATTAACAGGTAAATTAAATTACTGGTCTTTAGACAGCGAAAATGCCCCAGTGAAAGCAGAAAGCTGCGGTGATTGTGGAAGCTATCTGAAAATTTTATATCAAGAAAAAGATGCCAATGTAGATGCTGTTGCTGATGATTTAGCGTCTATTGTTCTTGATGCAAAAATGGAAGAAGAAGGCTTTGCTCGTAGTAGCATTAATCCATTCCTGTTCCCAAATGAATAACAATTAGGTATTAGCATGACAAATGATACGCGCTCACTTTATAGCCAACTGCCGTCTATTGATAAGTTACTGCACCAAGCAGACATTCAAGCCCTTGTGGCTTCTTATGGTCAGACATTTATTGCAGAGCATTTACGAAAGTTACAAGAAGAAGCGCGTATCATTATTCGTCAAGAAAACGAGTTACCACAATGGCACAACCATTGGGCTAATGAATTAAAAAATCGCATTACACTACAACGAAAATCCTCAATTAAACCTGTTTTTAATTTAACAGGTACTGTTTTACACACCAATCTAGGGCGTGCATTAATGGCAGAATCCGCCATTGAAGCCGTTAGCCAAGTTATGCGCTCACCAGCAACCTTAGAGTATTCTCTTGATGGTGCTTCAAGAGGACACCGTGATCGCGCTATCGCTGACTTATTATGTGAATTAACAGGGGCAGAAGATGCCTGTATCGTGAATAACAACGCAGCAGCTGTTTTATTGATGCTCGCAACGGTAGCACCCAATAAAGAGGTTGTTGTTTCTCGCGGTGAATTAGTTGAGATTGGCGGTGCTTTTCGTATCCCCGATGTGATGACACAAGCAGGCTGTACACTCAAAGAAGTCGGAACAACAAACCGAACTCACCTTAAAGATTATCGTAACGCCATTAATGAGAATACGGGTTTGCTAATGAAAGTTCATACTAGCAACTATTGTATTCAAGGCTTTACCGCTGAAGTGCATGGCGACGAACTTGCTGCGCTTGGTAAAGAGATGAACTTACCAACCGCTATCGATTTAGGTAGTGGCTCAATGACTAATTTAGCCGCCTTAGGTTTACCTTCAGAGCCAATGCCACAGGATTATCTGCAACAAGGTATCGACCTTGTTACCTTCTCTGGCGATAAACTATTAGGTGGTCCACAAGCAGGGATAATCCTTGGTAAAAAAGTGTGGATTGAGGCTATTCAGCGCCATCCTTTAAAGCGTGCATTACGTGTTGATAAAATGACATTAGCCGCTTTAGGTGCCACATTACGCCTTTATCAGCAACCTGAAAAAATGGCTGTTGAAATTCCGACATTACGTTTGTTAACTCGGACACAAACAGAAATTAATGATATGGCGCAACGGTTATTGCCTCATTTTCAGGCATATTATGGGGATAACTACCATATCACGATATCCTCATGTGCTTCTCAAATAGGCAGTGGTTCGTTACCTATTGAAAGTTTACCGAGTGCAGCACTTACCTTTGAAGCCAAAGATGGAAAAGGTAGCCAGTTAGATGCGCTAGCTGCGCATTGGCGTAATTTAGAAAAGCCGATTATTGGTCGAATTACTGATGGTCGCCTGTGGCTTGATCTGCGCTGTCTTGAGGATGAAAATGCATTAATACAGGCACTTTTACTATGATTTTTGCGACAGCAGGTCACGTAGACCACGGAAAGACCACTCTTATACAGGCCATTACTGGGGTAGATACTACCCATTTACCTGAAGAGAAAAAACGCGGCATGACCATTGATTTAGGTTATGCCTATTGGCGTCAAGATAATGGTACCTCAATTGGTTTTGTGGATGTTCCCGGCCATGAGAAATTCCTTTCAAATATGCTCGCGGGTGTCGGTGGGATCTCTCATGCACTATTAATTGTGGCTTGTGATGATGGCGTTATGGCACAAACCATCGAACATATTTCTATTTTACGTCTTGCTGGCTGTCCTCAAGTTACCGTTATTCTTACCAAAGCAGATCGCGTTACACCTGAGCGAATTGAAGAAGTTCGTTCACAAACAATCGACGTATTAGCCAATTTAGGCTGGCAACAACCTGATATTTTTGTCACCGCAGCCCCTTCTGGTGAAGGTATTCCAGCACTTCGTGACTATCTTGTTGAGTTGCATCAACAAGAGCAACAACACCCTCAATGGCATAAGCGTTTTCGTTTAGCAATAGACCGTGTTTTTAGCATTAAAGGGGCAGGATTAGTTGTCACAGGTACCGCACTTGCAGGGCAAATTTCTGTTGGCGATACATTTTGGCTAACTGGTGCAGATAAACCAGTAAGAATAAGAGCCTTACATGCACAAAATCAGCCCGTAGAGCGAGCTGGTGCAGGTCATCGTATTGCAATTAACATCACAGGTGATGTCAGTAAAGAAAACGTCTCTCGTGGTGATTGGCTGCTTTCTCAAGCACCTAACTATCAATCGCATAAAATATTAGTCAGTTTAATTGTAGATGAACCTTTAAAGCATTGGCAGCCTGTACATATTCACCACGGTACACGCCATATTACGGGTCGTGTTGCTCTTTTAAATGATGCTAATGAAACACCACCGTTAGCTGAGCTTATTCTTGATGAACCCCTTTGGCTGGTGGATAACGATAGACTTATCTTGCGTGATATCAGCGCTCAACGCACTTTAGCCGCAGCGAAAGTCTTACATTTGCACTCGCCACGTAGAGGTAAACGACAAGCTGAGTTCTTAACTTGGCTACACCAACTTGATAGCGCAGACAGCGTTAGTGCCCATTTAGCGTTATGTTTACCAAAAGGTGAGCTCTCTCTAAGTCAGTTTGCTTGGGCTCAGCAATTAACAGAGAGTGCGCTAACTCAGTTATTAGAAACCTTTGACCTAGTCAGTGTTGCAGGCGTTATTCTTTCTAAAGAGAATGCTGATAATGCAAAACAGAAATTACTCGATACCCTTGAGGAATATCACCAACAACATAATGATCAAATGGGTGTGGGTCGCTCTCGTTTAAAACGAATGGCACTACCTACTTATCATGATGAATTGGTCTACCACTTAATTGATCAATTACGTAAAGACGGTGCTATTAGCCAAAGTCGTGGCTGGCTTCATCTTCCAACTCATGGTCTTGCCTTTTCTCCAGAACAAGATGCGTTATGGCAAAATGCCAAAGTCTACTTTGAGCAATCTGAACCTTGGTGGGTACGTGATCTTGCCAATGAAATGAAAAATGATGAGAAGGTGATCCGCTCATTATTACGTAAAGCAGCGCAATTAGGTTTAATTATTCCGATTATTGCTGATCGCTATTATACACACCAAGCAATAGAAAAATTTGCATCTATCATTGTGAAATATAATGAAAGCAATGGCAGTGTTACCGCCGCAGACTTCCGTGATGAATTATCCGTTGGGCGTAAATTAGCAGTGCAAATTTTAGAATATTTTGATCGCACAGGTTTTACTCGCCGCAAAAAAGATCTTCATATTTTACGAGACAAAGGGTTATTCTAAATACAGATGTTAACTTAGGCTAAATAAAATTATTTAGCCTATTTAAGGTTATCGCCTACAATATTTGTAAAATACCCCTTTATTCTTTATCGCTATACTCGGAAGAGATATGAAAAAAATATTAGGAAGTGCTTATCTTGCACTTATTCTTATAGCCTCACTCTTTATTGTTTTTGAGAAAACAACATTTATTTATACGGCACTTCTTTCAGTTGGTGCTTATTTTATTCTTTTCTCTCTTTGCTTTATTTTATCTGCTCGTATCTTATTTTCGGCTATTACCACCGGTACACTCTTCCTGATAACTAAGTTTATTAATCAGCTCAAAGTCCATTATTACAAAGAAACATTAATGTTCTCTGACTTTGATTTGGCTTTTGATAGCTCGAATTTAGGGACATTAGGTCATTATTGGGAAGCCGGTGTTGCATTGGTTGCGATGCTAATATGGCTTCTTATCAATATGTCTATTGCTTGGCGTTTTTCCCAAAAATCACGCCCAGCCTTGCGTATAAGTAGCTTACTCTTAATAGTCATCGGATTTACTACCATCCATTTCACCGTAGAAAAATGGCAAGCCGAATGGGAAGGTACACTTCCGGGAGGACGAGGCACTGTCACTAATTTAATCATGTCTGGCTACCAAACGGCTTATCATCCTCCTTATTTCAAGGAAGATGCGAATTACTTCCTTGAACAAGCCAATAAAACCGTATTACCAGAAACACAGACAGACATAAAACCTGACATTGTCGTTTTATTACAGGAATCGACAGTTAACCCTCATATTTATCAATTTGATACCAATGTTGCACTGCCTGATCTATTTATGTTCCAAAAAGATGAAAATGTCAGTGCGCAAAGCCCTTTACGTGTACAAACCTTTGGTGGTGGTACTTGGCTTTCTGAATTTTCTGTATTAACAGGGCTAAATACGGATGATTTTGGTGCGCGTAAAAACTCTGTATTCTATTTTGTTGTCGATAATCTTAATGAAAGTTTATTCCGCCAACTAAAAGCTGAAGGTTATTACACCGTTTTACTCACCCCGTTTAATCGTAGTGCTTACCATGCTGGTTACGCTTATGAAAAAATGGGAATTGATGAAATCATTCAACCTCAAGAGCTTGGCTACCCGGGAACATTAGAGGAAAACCTCTGGAAAATATCGACAGTCGATATGCTGGGTTACGTTGAAGAGATACTGAAGAAACGCACAGATAAACCCTTGTTCATATTCTCATTAACCATGTATGAACATGGCCCTTATGATGAATCGCACAGAGATATGTACCAAATTGCAGGTCATACCGAAAGCAGTAATGCACCGGGTAAATTTAGCCACTATATGGAAAAAATCGTTACCAGTGATCCAGCAATTAAAGATTTTTCCAATTTTGTTGCACAAAGAGAAAAGCCAACGATGTTCCTCTATTTTGGTGATCATCAACCTAATATAGAGTTAAAAAATTATCAGTCACCTTTTAATAACCCTTCGTATATTACTCAGTTCACCTTAAGAGATAACCTGTCGCAAGGTGCGCCAATAACAATGGGTGAATTAACTGATATTAGCTTCTTAGGCGGCATGATCTTAGAGCGTGCTCGTTTGCCATTATCTCCTTTCTACAAAGCAAACATTCAAATGCGCCATTTATGTGAAGGTAAATTAAATGACTGTGAAGATGAGAAATTAGTTAACAGTTATAAAAATTATATCTATGACAAACTGAAAGTCGCAGGTAGTACAGATAATTAATTTTTATTACCTGAATAAAAGATGATCGGGATAATAAATTCAAAAAGATAAGTAATATCAAAAAGAAAGAGGCTAAATATTTAGCCTCTTTCTTTATTTCAAAAAATAAACCTGTAATTATTTGCGTGTCGCAACAATCACACTTGATGCTTTCACTAGTGCTAAAACATCACTGCCTTTTGCCAATTTCATCTCTTGTAAGCTTTCATTTGTAATAACAGCTGTCAGTTCTAAGCCTTTAGCTGTTTCTAAATGAACGGTAGAGTTCACCGCACCTTGTGCGATATGAGTTACTTTACCTGCAAATTGGTTACGTGCAGAGAAATTTAAACCGCAATCAGGTAGTGCTAAGACAACCCACGGTGCTTTAATAATGGCAATTGCTTCGCCATCTTTTTTGATCTTTAAACTATCACAGCTCTCTTTAGTAATAATCGTGGCAAGTTTTTCACCATGGGCTAAAGATAAAATCACTTCGCTATTAACGGCACCTTCAATAATATCAACAACTTTACCGACTAACTGATTGCGTGCTGAAACTTTCATTTATCCACCTCTATTATTGATGAGAAATTATATTAATAACACTATCAAATTACTGAGATAACTTTAGCATAAATATCATTAAATAAATTATTCTTAGATCATAGTTTAATGTTTATTTATTATTTAATAAACATAGCGTTATGAAAAATAGAGATAACAAATTACTATTAAATTATTAAAAACGAATAAGTATAAATAATTTATAAAGTGATATTTTTAGCACTATCGATATAAACAAAATAGATAGCTTAATGCCTTTCTGTATTAAAAAGCATTTAAGCTATCTATCATTAAAATTAACTAAATATACTTATTGCCCGTTTTGAGCAAATGCCGCTAATAGGTGTAAAGCTGAAGAATAATAATCCGTATCTTTACTTAAATCGACATCTTCAATAGGTGTTTTCATCGTTAAATCTCTCACCGCCATCATGCCGGGAGTAAGGTTATATTCAGCGCGCTCTTGAGCATCAATACTTACCCAAGCAGGCGTTTTATAACGATCAAATTGCTGCCAATACTGCATAAAAGGTTGTAGCGCTAATTCATCATGTGCCCAAGCTAAATAAAGCGGAATACGTATTGCATCAAAGCTAAATCGCGCAGGCCATTTTTCACTAGGCTCTATCTTTCCATCTGGATATAAGCTTACCCAGTCAGTGGGTAATTGATATTCACCAAATCGCATATTTCTAAGTAAAGATTGGCTATCATTAATTAACACTTTCCAACGAACATCGTTGCTTGTGCGGTAAAAATCTTTCCATGCAGGGAAAATAAAATAGGATGGATTAATAATAATTTCTTCTGGCGTTTTAAAACCATTAATACCGGGTAAAAGTACGGTATAATTTTTTGTCTTAACTAAAGTATGTTCCAAAATAGCGTGTTGAATAGAATCAGAAGCTGAAAGATAACTTTCATCATTCCATTTCTCACCCGCTTTTAATAATGCCCACGCAATTAAGATATCACCGTCTGTCGCATTATTAGGATCAGGGGTATGTTCACTATTTTCTGGCTCATAACGCCATTTAAATAAGCCTAAATCACCACGATAAAGAGAAGCAGCTGTCCAGCGCCATAACTTATTAAATGTTTCATGATCATCACTCATTACAGCCATTAACATGCCATAGCCTTGACCTTCAGAGTGTGAAATATTTTTGTTAGCGCTGTCTATAACTCGCCCATCATCCTTAATATAGCGCTCTTTAAACTGTTCCCATCCTACTTGAGTATCTGCTGCCTGTATTGAAGGAGAAACCATAAGCAACAAACCTAAAATAAAAAAGGTAGAAAATAGAAAATTACAACGAGATAAGTGCCTAAAAGACATTGCCTTTCTCTCCTGCTATTGCCGACCGCTATCTGAGTTCGGTCGGCAGATTGCATATTATTTCAAGATAAACTCAAAAGATAGCAACTATCTTTTGTTCTTCACTTACTTCATCTTCTTCTATGACTTCTGTTTTGGGTAACAATGTTTTTTCACAAAAGTCCTGCATCCAAGAAGCAAATTCTTCTTTTAAGGCAGAATTATGTAAGCCATATTCAACAAAGGCTTTCATATATCCTAGCTTATTACCACAGTCATGTGATTTACCCACCAAGGTATATGCTTCAGCGACTTCTTTTTTCAATAATAAATCAATCGCATCCGTTAATTGAATTTCACCGCCTACGCCAGCAGGTAGACCATCTAATAATTCCCAGATAGTTTCAGAAAAAACATAACGACCAACAACAGAAAGGTTAGAAGGCGCATCTTCAGGATTTGGTTTTTCTACGATACGACGAATAGGTGCCCAATTACCTTGAGGACAGAAAACACCTTCACAATCTACAACGCCATATTGTTGCACTTGGCTCATTGGCACAGGTTCAACCATGATTTGGCTACGTTCTGTTTTTTCAAAACGTTTTATCATTGCTGATAAATTATCATGTTGAGGATCGCAATAGTGTGCATTTAATAAAACATCAGGCAGTAAAACAATAAATGGATTATTGCCAATAACTGGACGTGCACAGCAAATTGCATGGCCTAAACCTAAGGCGTGACCTTGGCGAATTTGGACAATTTTCACATTATCAGGACAAATTGAACGCACTTCTTCTAATAATTTATTTTTAATACGCTGTTCCAGCATATTTTCTAATTCAAAGCTGGTATCAAAGTGATCCGCAATTGAATTTTTAGAAGAGTGAGTCACTAAAATAATTTCCTCGACGCCAGCCTGAGCACACTCTTCAACAATATATTGAATTAAAGGGCGATCAACAATAGGCAGCATTTCTTTAGGAATTGATTTCGTTGCAGGTAACATACGAGTACCTAATCCAGCAACAGGGATAACCGCTTTCATCATAATAAAATCCTCTAATAAACATTTATCTAAAACTAATATTTAGTATTATTTTAAATTTACTCTTATATTTCATCAGGAATGCTAGATATATTTTAAAAACAGTCACCTCCCTCTTCGTTAAAAAGAGATAACGTTATTTTTAATATATCTTTACTAAAAAACTTTCTATTTAAAATCTTTTATTTAAAATCCGGAATAAAATCCATATTTGTTACCACCCATTTCTTTTATAGAATAAAGTGTTTCATCCGCAGACTTTAATAATTCAGATAATGTTTTTCCATCTTTAGGATATTCAGCAATACCTAAACTAATTGAAGGGGTTAACATAAAATCTGAATTAATATCGATGGGCTTTTCCATTGATTTCCAAAGTGATTCTATTATTTCTAACAAAATCACAGAACAAGAACGTAATCCTTTAGGGAAAAGCACAGCAAACTCATCGCCACCAAGCCGCCCACAATAGACTTCATTATTTTCTAATTGTGACAACCGTTTTGATATTTCACATAATACTTTATCGCCTGCATGATGCCCGAATTGATCATTGATAGATTTGAATTTATCGCAATCTATAATACCAAGGCAAAATGAAGATGGCTGTGAAATATTTAAGCGTTCATTTTCGATTTTTTCAACAATACTTAATCGATTAGATATTCCAGTTAATGAATCAATATAGCTTTTATTAAATAACTCGTTTCTTAGCTCTACCTTATCAGTAATATCTAAGCTAATAAACACATAGTGAGAAATTAAATTACTTTCATCAAACACAGGGATAATACTAATATCTTCCCATACATCTTGTTGTGTATCGTTATTTCTCTTAGCTTCTAATCGATATACTCCCTTATTATCATTATTGCCATTCACACAACAATTAATTTGATTCTCATCAATTAAGTTAAATAATTTGTATTTTTTACCTTTTATATTTTCAAAGTGAACATTATTAAATTCACAATATTTTTCATTTGCATAAATAATGATGCCATTAATATCTGTTACTAACATCATAAAAACATTATTAGTAAATTGCTTTATTAATAAGCATTTAGAATTATCATCATTAAATATCATTTCATTCATTTTTGACCTCCTATGCTCATCAATAAAGCATATATATTATTATTCGGCTGATGAGTTATGCGCATAGCGGAAAATAAAGACATCTTTTGCATCAGTAGATTGACGATGCACTTGCATTTTGGCATTACCACCTTGATTCGTTAACCAGCCTTCATACAACCCTTCTAAAACACTGGCACTTGCAACACGCCACTGAGCATCATCTTGGCTTTGCGTAAAATGAGGCCATGCACAATGAACCAGTAAAAGTTCGCTCATTGCAGGAGATATCGTGACAAAACCCCATTTAAATAGTGTTAATACGCGATTAATATGTGATTCAAGTAATTGAATATTTTCGCTTTCAGGTAAAGGATAACGTAAGGCAATATCCTTACCTATATTTCTTAATTTATTTCCAGCAGTAGAAATATCATTGTCATTTAAGATTTGAAAAAATAATAATTGAGTTAGATCTTGCCAGCCACTTTCAAAAGGTAATTGTAAGATATCACTGTCATGCTTATTCATTATTTGTCTCCTTAATTATTTAGACAGGAAGTCTGGGGTATATTTTAAGTGTAACCACATATTATCTTCAGCATAATCACCCGATGTATCATGCGATAAGCTGACACCTAACTCGGTTTCTTTGTTTAAATAATATTTCGCGTCTAAACCTAATCTGTAAGTAAAATTCGTTTCGTCTTCTTCTGCGTACTGAGATTTAATACGAGGATCGCTCGCATTCTTTTTATTTAATGCGTTTTGCATATAACCATGCGTTGGGAAATAATCGCTACCTTTTTGTTTGTAACTTTGTATCCCTATTGCACCATTTAATGAAACTTCACCTTTTTCAAAACGGCGGGTATAAGCAACAGGCAATGAAACAGACACATAATCTTGTGGACTAAAGTAACCACCATGTCCTAGTGAGAAGTAGTTCTGGTTATTTCTAAAGTTCATATAATCAACATGCACACCTGCTTTTACTTCTTGTTGATCGTCTTTATAGAACTTAGCATAAGAGCCAATCCACGCTTTCACTTCATCATTACTCGCAACACTTTTACCTTCGTAGTTATAGAAACCACCACCAGCATAAGCCCCAATTTTTCCATCATCCCAAGCATATTGAACTTTAGCGCCGTTACGAGTTACACGCCCCCAACTTTCGCCAGTCATTGGATCAGTACGCCCCATATAAGAAAGTAGACTATCTTTTATGGCTCTGCGCTCTGCGGTCAGTGTTAATTGCCCATTTTGGCTAATTTGAGGTGAATATGTGAGGCCACCGACAACCGTTGCTGTATCTTTACCTAATGGCGTTGAACCCACATCAAAGCTGATATCCTTGTCTGATAAACGCAGTCCTAATTCAACACCAGAAGCACGTTGGCTACCTGCTTCATCGGCATTAATTTTGTTTTTCTCATCATGGTTATCGCTATTCTTAGCAAAGCGTTCAGCATGTTGAAGCTGACCAGAACCAAAGCGGTTAGCTCTTTCTCCTGAAACCGAACCACTTGTCATCGAAACTGGATTAACACTAAATTCCCAACGGAACTCTTCACCAGGTACACTTGAAATGCTCATTGGTGCTGAAATTTCGGTGACGTTAGATAATCCTTTATCACCATTACGATGACGTATAGCTACACCACCTTGTACCCAAGGTGAGACTTTTTCTTCTAGCTCACGAATAGTGCGTTGAACCGATGCCATCTCTTTACGTTCATAGATAGAACCCGCAATAGCAGAATTATCACTGCCCCCTAATGCACTTAATTGACCGGCAGAAGTGTTCAGTGTGCTACCACTGTTTTGCCACTGCGCACTGCGCAGTAACGTTAATGCTTTACGATTCTCACCATTTAATTGCGCAATTTGCGCGGCTTGTAATAAATAAGCCGGTTGCGAGGATGAAGGAATTTGCTGCAACAACTGCTGTGCTTTTCTTCCATCTTTCTGAGCTAATGCCACTTCAATTTGAGCTTGGATTAATTTGCTATCTTTTCCTTGCTCTTTTTCTAAGTAAGAAAGAATTTTGTTTGATTGTTCAGGCATTGATTGCGCTAAATAAACACGACTTAATGCCATTAATAAATCAGGATCATTTGGTGATGCTTTTAAAGCAACAACTAACGTGTCATAAGCTGCTTTAATTTCGCCTTTTTCACGTAAACTATCGGCTTGCGCAACTTTAGTCGCAACTTCTAAACGTTTTTTCTCAACAATCGGTGTTTCTTGTTGTAAAGCGGGATCGTTAATCAAGCTAGATGCTTGTGTATAATGACCTAACTCATTGAGAACGTTGATATGACCTGCGTAATTACCTACCGAGCCTTTAGTGCCTTTTGCAATATCACTTTCAACTAATTGCAACGCTTCATCGTTTAATCCACTGTTAACCAATTTCTCTGCTAATTCACCCACATCATTTGGATAATCAGCGACTTGATTAATTAATGGACGTAAAATATTACGCATTGCTACAAGGTTTCCAGCCTGACGATAATGGTCAGCTTGCGCAAGTTGGCGATGAAAACGAGCACGCTGTAATAACTCTTTTTCAGCTTCAGTTTGTTGATTATGGCTACTTAGTAAGTTAAAAACTTTATCCCACTCTTTTTGCTCAACATAAAACAGAGATGCCACATAATCAGAATCTCTTGTTCTACGGTTTTGTAGCTGCGAAATAGTATTTTTTGCGCCAACACTGTCGCCATCAGCTGCCATTAAGCGTGCTAAATCAAGGTAAACCCAGTTATTTTGCGGGTTTTTACGCTGTGCTTGTAAAAGCAATTGCCTTGCTTGAACACGATTACCATTTTCTAACGCTTTTTGCGCTTCACGGCGTAATTTCTCAGAAGGATCGGTATTCGCTGTTAGTTTTTGACGCAAAGAGGCAGATTGTTGAGCCAGTAATTGTTCTGCTTTCGTATTCTGTCCTTCCTGAACTAATAAATAGTAATAAGCAGAAATCACTTTTTCATTACGGCTATTTTGCTGATAAAGCCCTGACAACAATTGGTGGGCAGCCGGTAAATTACCTTGCTTACGTAATAAGTCAGCTTGTAATAAATTGGCAGATAACCCCTTTTCACCTGAAGCACTGGTTAATGGGGCTAATTGTTCAATAGCTTGTTGAATATTTCCTTGTTTAGCGCGTTGTTGTGCGCTGCGTAATTGCGCATAAAAACCCGCATCTTCCGCTTGTTGCTTCCATTTACTGCCTTGTTCGCCACCCGATTGCGCAGCTTGATTTAATAAACGCTGACCTGTGGTTAAATCACCTGAACGTAATGCGATATAACCTAAACCCGCTAAGGCTTGCGCATCATTGTTATCTGACGCTAAAGCTTGTTTGAAATAGCCTTCGGCTTCTTTCAATTTACCTTTGTTTAATGCGGTATAACCTGCTTGGCGTGCATTACCTTGAATAGCACCTTGGTAATGCTCTGCAACCGCTTTATCGTTCGGGTTTGCTTGCAAATAGGTTTTATATAACACGTCATCATCAGGACGGACATTCAACCATAACAAAGCTTGACGCATACCTTTTTTGGCTGACTCATCACCTGAGATATTACCTAAAATAGTTATCCCTTCACGACGAGTCTCTTCGTTATAAGTTAATGTTAATCCTAATGCTTTTTGCGTTTCTTTATTATCAGGCATCAATGCAGCACGTTGTTTTAATCCCGTAATGGCTTGAGGCAACATTGCAGGTACACCTGCCATTGTTTGATAATATTCTAACGCCAGTGTTTCAGGTGGCTCACTGCTCACAAATAAACGTTGGTACGCTTTTATCGCTTCTTCGTGTTGGCCTTTTTTCGCTAACTCTCTGGCATATCCTAATTGCTGTTCACTAAATTGTGATGATCGGATGTTTTTTAATCCATCAATTCGTGGATCTTGCGGTGCAATTTGCGCAAGTTTTTCTCGCCAATAAGTTGCTTGTTTTTCATTACCTTGTTGTGCAGTAAAGAACGCCATTAAATACAGCGCATCCTGATTATTGCTTTCCATAATCAGTACTTTTTGCAGTGCTTCTACTGCACGCTCATCGTGCGCTCTACCATGCCAATAGTTAGCTTGTTCAATAAGAGAACTGACAATATTTGGATCAGTTGCTGCTATATTTGCCTCAACCGCCGTTGCTTGTACTTGGCTTGAAGCCCCTAAAATGCAACCTGCGTAGATGACTTTAACGATGATATTAAGTGCGTGATTTTTCATCTTATATCCCCCCTTATTTGTCTGAACGATGCTGTGATATCTGATGTAAACGACGAGTTGAACGACGTTGTAACCAGTAATAAGTCACGAGGCCCGTCAACGCACAAAAACCAACAGCTAAAAGACCCAGCAAATAGACGTGTCTAGAGCTATACCAAAGGAATTGTTGTAAGAAAGGTAAGTCACCTTGCGAGAAGTGTTCACCTAAATGGAAACTTTTTACGGTGTCTTTGCCACTAATAAGTGTGATGTCACCTTTAATCGCCGCATTTATTTGGGCTAAATTTAAGTCATTGATAATGGTTTTTATCGAATCATTACCTTTAGCTGTAACTAATACGACAACCCTATCGCTTGCCCAAGGGGAGATAAAACTCATCATGCCACGCCAGTCTTTCACTGAAGATAAGTAACTTGCAGCATCACCACTTTGAGATAAATAATCGCCAGCCATCCAACCTTTTGCTTTATCAATCAATGATTGAGGTTTAATTTCGACGTTTTTATTTAAAAATGAGAAAGCTTGTTGTGAAAAACGAGCGGGTAAAAATCCTTCACTACTTAATGAACCAATCGCTAACACATCCTGTTGAGAGAGATTATTTTTCTCAAGCTCTTTAGCACCTAAGAAAACTGATGCATGAGAAACCGGTGTACCTGTGGCATAACCCGATCTCGCCATTAAGTTCACTAAGGTATAAAGTTCTTCGATTGTTGGATTTTCAGGTAATAGCAGTGTGGTTTGTGAAAAATCCGCACGACGGCTAAATGGGAATGATGCCCCTGAAAAATAAGCCAAGTTCGGCATTCTTGAGTAGTGCCAAGTATTTTTAAATTGCAGCGTTGATTGCGGATCAATTTGGCTAATTAAGCTGCTGCCATCCGTTAAAATACAAGGAGCATCCTCAGGTTCGCGTAAATCAAAATAAAACTGCAATTGATTTTGACTGTAGATCTGACGAGGATTTAAATAGAGCGTGCTATTTTGCTGCTCACTCTCCATTCCTAGCCATTGTCTTAACATACCTAAAGGTTCTGAACGCGCCGGATACAATGCACCTAAGAATTGGTTATTCAAAGAAGCAATCAATGAAGAACGACGACTATTTAGTTTATCCGAATGAGGGAAAACATATTTCAAATCTAAAGGCAGCGCATCACCATCCCACCAAAAGAGGTCGGGAGAAACACGAAACGAAAACTGATTCGGTGCATGGTTAATACCTTGACGTGAGAAGTCATCACTACCATTAGCAATTTGACTTAACGAAACAGGTTTATTGGTATTTAACCAACGAGGTGCATCATAATCTTTACGCATAGCAAGCGTTTGAGAAGGCACCACTAAGTGATCGTTTTGTGGCAACTTACCGTTGTTTAACGCCCATACAGCTTGGCGAAGAGATTTCTCATTATCACCACTGATCAGTAATAATTTGAAAACTGGATCGACCGGGTTATCAACAATGGTTAATTGCCCACTATTTCCTGAAGGTAATGTAATACCCGCAATAGTTTGTCCTGAATAGCCGACTAAAATACCATCACTTTCAGGTAACTGATTCATTAAGACAGGTAAATCAACTTGCTTAATATCATGGCTAAAACTGCCAAACCATGATGCAGCAATAGCTGCTGTTGTTACCTCTGCATGGTCAGGTTTATCTGACAATATGATAGGTAACGAGGTCGCTGTCATTCTGTCAGGGTCAAAGAACGGTAGGGGCAATCGTTCCAGACTATACCCGCCATTAATCCAGCGACCTCGATAATCTAATGATGAATCAGGTGAGATAACCAGACTTAATCCTTCAGCCAATGGAGGAATACATTGGTTTTCATCCAACGCATCACGATTGGCTAAACGAAAGCTGAGGTTATTCACATTCGTCAACATCATTTCAGGGATTTCTAAAACATATTCATGCTCTTGCCCACCTTCTTCTAAAGGTAGAAATCCCATAGGTTGACCATTTAGCATTAAGTGAAGTGTTTGATCGGATTGAATTAATCCTTGAGACGCTTTCACTTTCATCGTTAATGTGGCGTTATCAATAAATAAATCATTCGCCATATTAAACGTCACACCAGAAAGTAATTTTCTTCCTGATAACACAATAGGTGATGGATTTCCCATCTGTGCCAATGTTAATTGCTCTTCGATATTACGCGCTTCAGACAATACACCCTCTTCAAGTTGGATCGGGTTATTCGCATTTTGTTGCACAGGCGAATGTGTATAAGAAGTTGGATCAGGTAAAAGCTCCCCTCCTAGCTCTAACATTCCGGTATCTGCTTGGGAAAGATTAATACTTGCGATAGCTATCGCCGTTAGGCTTAGCATTAATGTCAGTTTCTTTTTCATGCTTAGTCATCCCCGTTAATAGATTGCACAGAGAGTGAAGCTTTTGCTTTTGTTCTTGCTGCTGGTGCTTTCACTTTTTGGCGACGACCAAAGAACAATTCAAAAATACAACGCGTAATGCCTGCCAATTCTTTAAATGGTTTGTCTTTATAATCTGCTTGATGGATCCATGCATCAGCACGACCAAAGATAATGCGCACTAATTTACGGCGAAGATTTAAATCAATAGGTAAGAATTCAAGGCGTAGTTGATTGCTTTCTAAACTCACCATATCAACAGGAACAGTAACTTCATCTCGTTGTACATTCAGAGTGATTGAAGTGACATTACGTTGGCGAAGTTCAGACATCTTATTTACGGCGATGCGAACGCCACCCATAGAAATATCTTCAGTGGTCGTCGTTAACTCAGCACCATCATCAAAATGTAATGTGATCGGTAGAGATGCGTTGATACGTGTATTCTTACGAATTTGTCGAGTCTCTTTACCAACCGCAATAGAGGCAAGAATGATAAATAAACTGTAAGTCGCCCAAGTAAGGTTTAAAACAATAACCAGTGGGTCAATACCTTGGAAGTCATTTAATAGATAACGAACAACAACCCATGAAATCCCAGTGATAAGAAGAAGTGCAGTAATAATTAATGGACGCACAGTGAGGTAATCCATATAGCTTTTATCAAGCAAATCACCTTTATCTGTTACGTTAAATTTACCTAATTTTGGTGAAACTAAGCTCAGTAAAGTAGGTAATACCAAACTAAATGCCATAACGGTTTCATAAATTTCACCCCAGAAAGAGTAACGGTATTTACCGATATTTTTCGAGTTTACATAAACCGACATGATTAAGTGTGGTAATGCATAGGCAAATATCATGCTGGCAGATGAAGCGATAATATTGAGGTTAAATAACATAAACAGTAACGGAGCAGTCAAGAAGATGATACGAGGCAAACCGTACTGAAAGTGGAGCATGGCATTGAGATAACATAAACGCTGAGGGAATGTTAAACCACGACCTAACATTGGATTATCGACGCGGAATATTTGCGTCATCCCTCTAGCCCAACGAATACGTTGGTTAACGTGTAATGCTAAACGTTCTGTTGCAAGACCAGCAGCTAAAGGAATATCAATAAATGCAGAGTTCCAACCTAAACGTTGTAATTTAAGCGCAGTGTGAGCATCTTCAGTTACCGTTTCAACAGCGATACCACCGATTTCTTCAAGGGCACTACGACGCATAACAGCACATGAACCACAGAAGAATGTCGCATTCCAGTTATCATTACCACGTTGAACAGGACCATAGAAAAGTGCGCCTTCATGCGGTGCATCTTTAGCCGCACTTAAGTTACGTTCAAATGGGTCTGACGAGTAGAAATAGTGTGGTGTTTGGATCAGCGCTAATTTTGGATCTTCAAGGAAGCTTCCTACCGTTGCCTGCAAGAAAATACGTGTTGAGATGTGGTCACAGTCAAAAACGCAAATGAGCTCACCGTCTGTTAATCCCATCGCATGATTTAAGTTACCCGCTTTTGCGTGATCATGGACTTCACGTTCAATGTAAGTTACACCAACATCACCAGCGAATTGTTTAAATTCTTCACGGCTACCATCATCCAATATATAAACTTTCATTTTATCTTGTGGATAATCGATAGCTTGTGCAGCTAAGACGGTATCACGTACTACATCTAAGCTTTCGTTATATGTTGGAATATAAATATCAACAGTAGGCCATTGAGAAATATCTTTAGGTAAAGGTGCTATTTTTCTATTTAATGGCCATGATGTTTGGAAATATCCTAGGACTAATATTATCCAAGAATAAATTTCAGCCATAAATAAACCGCTACCTAAAACAGCTTCAATAGTTGTATTAAAATTTAAGGTATTTGTTGCACGCCAGTAGAGATAACGCGTTGACATCAACAATGAAATAAAAACCATTGTTAATAATCGTTTTTTTGATTTTTTAAAACCGATAACAAATAACAGCAATATATTGATAATACCGAATATATATTGTTGTTCGGCACTCATTGGCATAACAATGAGTGAAAACATTGTTATCAATAGAAAAGCCGTAATTAATGTTTTAAATATTTTATTCATAAACCCATACCTTTGTCATCGCCATAGATCTTTTCTTAAGACAAAGGCACCCCATCGACATTAATAAATATCGAAAAGAAATAAACCCATCTTAAAAAATAAAATAACAATGGCTAAAGATTGACACCAGTCAATATTATTTATTTACACAAAGAGTTTTGCTTATTTAGATTAGACAGAGGCAATAAATGACAATATATCTTTTAATGATATATTTTCATGAGCATGAACTCTATCCGTTTCTTTGCTATCAAATATTTTATTATCTGCTAACAAATTTTGCTTACTCTTAATTAAATTGTCTTTCTTTGCTTTAACAACTAAAGCATCCTGGTGATAAGAAGGAATAGACGATGAAGTAACAGGCTGTTTTGGTTCGTTTTTCACAACAAGTGAAGTTTCAGAAAACGTATTATTACTTAAATTACTAATTTTATTATTATCTTCTTTATTTATAACTACTGGTTCTATTTTGTTATCAACATCTTGTATTGTAGAGGAAGAAAAATCCTGAAAAGCAAAGGCATCTTCCTGAAACTTATCTTTTAGGTTACTAATATCATCATACATAGTGTGGCCCCTTTAATAACAGTACTCTAAACCTTGTTCAATAATTTGATGCTCATCCAAAATAAGGAAGAGAGAACCTTATAGATAATTTTCACAATAAGTTAAAAATATATCTTTATAAATTCATATTTAAACTCTCATTAAATCATCAATTAATGAACATCAACTATGTAGGGTAAAATAATCTTATAAATACTGATTTATTTAATTACAAATAAGCATCATCCGATTAGGAGTAATGATTATTTAAATTAAATTGTATAATTATTTTAATGAAAAAGACAACATCAAAAAAAGTGTAAAAAGTAAAACGGTACTCATTTTCACTTTATAAAAATGAGTATTTTTACTTAATTTAATATTTATTATCACTATCAAAAATAGCGTCTTTTTTACCTAAAAAAATGGGTTTTAAAACCAGATAATAACTAGAGTTAACTAATAACAATTTGTATAAATTTTATAAAAATAAAATTCTAAAATAATTATTTATTGATATTATTTCTTCTAAAAATCAAAGAACCCATCAAGATCAATTTTAATATCCCTTCATTTTTTCATTCTAAAAAAGACTAAAAAAATAACAATTAAAAACATAAAGGATTATTTATCCATATTGATCATCATCAAAACAGGTTTCTTTTTTACACCTAAAAGGTGACTTTATTGCTTTTTATCATATTACGACCGTTTTATTTTATTGAAATAAAATAAAATACATCAGCGTTGGTTAAGTTTTAGAAAAAAACCTCCAAATAAAAAACAAAAATAGATTATCAATCTATGATGTATTTTATTCTTTACTTATAGTAAATACCGCTAAGAATAACCTGTATTCCAGAATAATTAACTTAAGCGATATTTTACCTATAAAATGATATTGTTAATTTAGCTTAACAAACACACAATCGTGACGTAGTTCAAATAATAAATGTAACGATGAAAATTAGCATACCAATCACCCTAAGTTATTGAATTAATCATATAATAAGCATTATATTAGTTATAAATACTAACAATTAGTACAAATACCGATATTTACGCTTTTTTATATTAAAAATACTTAATTAACTACACCTTTCTACTAAGTAAGCAGTATCGTTTTAAGATTATCTTTTTATGTAACTATATAAATAAAGATATTCTTTAGATGAATTCTTTTAAGAGTAATCCTAAGAAACTAAGTTCTATTTTTTTTATTATTCAGCAAAAACCAATCAAATTAAGACTGATTTAATAAAAATAATTTAAAATAGCGGAATCGCTTCACCTACTCACAGAATAGCAAAAAGGCACTCTATCCTTGTTTACTTCTATGCTATCTTTATTAAATGAATTAGGAGTATTCGAGATAACTGGAAAAAAGATGGATTTAGAACAATTAAAAAAAGAATTTCGTACAGGCAAGAAAATAAAGTTCATTTACTTTTGGGGACACAAAAGTAAAGGTAATGACATAGCAAAAAGTTGCTTTAGCCAATGGTATCCAGCACCTTTTATATTAGATGAAGTACGTTATGCCAGCGCTGAGCACTATATGATGGCTGAAAAAGCAAGGTTATTTAATGATATAGAAGTCAGAGAACGCATAATTACCACCTCTAATCCAGGTTCAGCAAAAGCATTAGGTAGAGAAGTAAAAGGATTTGACCAAAACATTTGGGAACAACACCGCATGGATATTGTTATCCGTGCCAATGTCGCTAAGTTTTCCCAAAATGAAGAACTTGGTAAATTTCTGATTTCAACAGGCAATCGTGTGCTTGTTGAGGCAAGCCCCGTTGATAAAATATGGGGCGTCGGATTAAGTGAGCAAGATAACGAGATTAACAACCCTCTTCTTTGGAATGGATTAAATTTATTAGGCTTTGCTCTAATGAAAGTACGTAGTGTTTTGATTGAAGGTAGTAATCAATAGATAAAGAAAACTCAACTGTCACCAATCACTGTTCTTCTTTAACCTAGTGTATATAAGCAGTAGAGATAACTTAAGTATTGACTGAAATAGAAATGGCCACGTAACGACAACCTTGTCGTTGCTATAAATAATATTTACAGAATAATTAAGAGACTGATATGTATTATGGTTTTGATATGGGCGGCACAAAAATTGAGCTTGCCGTTTTTGATAAAGATCTGACTCAAGTATGGCAAAAACGAGTTCCTACACCTAAAAATGACTATCAGGCATTATTGAATGTTTTTAAGGACCTAACTTTAGAAGCTGACAATGAACTAGGTTGTAAGGGAAAAGTGGGTGTAGGTGTTCCCGGTATTGTGAATTCTAAAGAAGGAACGGTATTTACTACTAATGTTCCAGCAGCTAAATACAAACCAATGGTTCACGATCTCGCACATATACTCAATAGACCCGTTAAAGTTGAAAATGATGCTAACTGCTTTGCTTTATCAGAAGCTTGGGACCCTGAGTTTCGTCATCACCCTTCGGTATTAGGTCTTATATTAGGAACGGGTGTGGGTGGTGGTTTTGTTATTGATGGCAAAGTATTGTCTGGCAAGAATGGGATTGCTGGTGAAATCGGTCATATGAATCTGAATGTGGATGCAGATAATGTGATCGGTGAAACGATGCCAAAAATTATTTGTGGTTGTGGTAAAAAAGCGTGTTTTGAAACCTATTTATCTGGTCGTGGCTTTGAGCGTATGTATAAAGCCTTCAATGATGCCCCACAAAGAGCTGTTGATATTGTTGAACAATATTATGCAGGGGATGCAAAAACACAAGAACATGTTGATCGCTATATGAAAGTACTTGCGATTTACCTTAGCAATATTCTTACTGTGCTTGACCCGCATTTAATTGTTATTGGTGGTGGATTATCTCAATTTAACGCGCTGTATGAGCTATTGCCTGAATATCTTTCACGCTGTGTTTACGGAAATGCACAAATCCCATTAATAGAAAAAGCACGCCATGGTGATGCAGGTGGCGCTCGTGGGGCTGCTTGCCTTAATTTATTAGACTAATAAATAAAAAAGAGCCTTTCTTCTTTTATTAAAGGCTCTTCTATTTATGGCTTATAGTGTTTTACCAGCGTCATCACATTATTAAGGCTATCGTTATGGATAAGATTTGGTTTAAAAAAAGACTAACCTTTCTTGGTGGATTAACTATCACATTAGTCTTACTTCAACTTATTAACTCACTACTCTCCATCTCTCTTCTTCAGTGGGGTATTATTCCAAGAACAGGAGAAGGTTTAATTGGTATTTTTATCGCGCCTTTTATTCATGGATCTTGGTCTCATCTATTTAGTAATCTACTCCCACTTCTTATTCTTAGCTTTTTATCCATGACGCAATCTCTACGAGAATATGTCTTATCAAGTATATTTATTATTATCGTAAGTGGTTTATTAGTTTGGATTTTTGGGCGAAATGCCATTCATGTTGGTGCAAGTGGATGGATTTTTGGATTATGGTCTTTGCTTATTGCTCACGCTTTTACTCGCCATAAAATTATCGATATCGTGATCGCACTCTTTGTTTTATTCTATTATGGATCAATGGCCTATGGCTTAATTCCGGGACAATTAGGTGTATCAACAGAATCACATATTTCAGGTGTTGTTGCAGGGTTACTTTATGCATGGTGCGCAAGAAAGCTAATTCGCCGTAAAAGCCAAGTAGTAGAAGTGGCTAAATAGCCACTTCTCTATAAAACGGTTACTTATGACCAATTGGCAGTATTGTTCTGCCATACATCTCATTTAATACTTCAGCCATTGCAAGATAAAAAGCACTGGCACCACAAATAATACCTTCAAAACCGGCAATTTTTAAAATCAGTGCATTACCAGTGATATTTCCAATCGCCAATAAAGCAAATAAAATTGTCAGACTTAAAAAGACAAACTGTAGCGCTCTATTGGCTTTTAACGTGCCAATAAACATGAAAAAGGTAAAGATCCCCCACAGCGCTAAAAACACACCTAAAAAGAGAGGTGTTGTTGGCTCACTTAAGCCCATCACTGGTAATAACCAAATTCCTACCAATGTCACCCAAAAGAAACCGTAAGAGGTAAATGCAGTGGCGCCAAAAGTATTGCCTTTTTTGAACTCAAAAATTCCAGCAATAACCTGAGCTATCCCACCATAAAAAATTCCCATACTCATAATGACTGAGACTACTGGGAAAAAACCGGCATTATGTATGTTCAACAAAATCGTTGTCATACCAAAACCCATTAAACCTAATGGACCCGGATTGGCAATGCGTTCGTTAGTCATAAAACCTAAAACCTCTAAAAATAATAGGGGAAAATTAAAAAAAATTTGAAGGCGCTGGATGATAAGAGGTAACACATCTAAAAACAATGATCCCAAAGGGTATATTTTTGAATAACCGCTGGCACCGATCCCAAGGGTAAATAACTAGTGGATTTAACTTAGAGAAAAGAAGTATTTAGTGATAGATGCTTATATCACTAAAAAGAACAATGAAAAATAAAGGTCTATAATTTAAAGGTTAATATTAATCAGTTGATATATTAATACTTAAATTTACCTTAAAATGCGGTTTTATACATAGAAATGAAATAAAATCTAACATATTAATTAGTTGAATTATTAACCTATAGGCGAGCTTGTTATGAAAAAAATACTTGTATTATTAATCGGTAGTACTTTGGCTTTTGCATCTCAAGCAAGTACAACACATGAAGGTGGCTTTCAAGGCTCTATTCAAGCATCCACAATTGAACAAGGTGGATTCAAAGGCCCTTCTATTAGTGAAACAACAGTAGCTAAAGCAAAAGATCTTTCTGATGACACTTGGGTTATCTTAACGGGAAAAATTACCAAAAAAATTGGTGATGAACTGTATGTTTTTGAAGATAGCACTGGCGGTATCAATGTAGATATTGATAATAAAAGATGGCGCGGACAAACAGTCACACCAGAGAATACTGTCAGAATTGAAGGTAAAGTTGATAAAGAGTGGACAAGTACAGAGATCGATGTAAAACAAATTACCATTATCAAATAATTACCATCAAATAATTTGTCTTTAAATTAAATATAGCCTGATTATTATAAAAGCTAATATATTGAAATATATTAGCTTTTTATTTTTCACTTTTTTATATTTTAGTTTAATCAATAAAATTGGATCCTTTATACAAATTTCTCCGCTTTAACCTCAGGCTAAGTTTAGGTTTATAGTTATTACCAGTTAAAGCACAACCACTCTTCGCAAGAGGTGCTTTAACTCATGAGATACCCTCATAGTCGTTTACATCCTAACTACTCTACGTTTACCCTGTTTTCTCCATTTTAAGCCTGCTATGCAGGCTTTTTTTCTACTTATATCAAGTAATACTCTCGCAAAACATCAAAAAAGGCTAAGCAAAGTATTATTTATACCTTTGTTTTCTATAAATATTTTTTTACAAAACTCTACGCGTTTATACCTTAATTAAATTGACCTTCCAGTAGGGGGAAAGATTATTGTTTCGTCTATCAACTTAATGAAAGGAATGAACAATGAAAAAGTTATTACTGCCTTCTATCATTGCAATCTCTGCTTTTACAAGTACAGCTTATGCTTCTAATCATAATGTTGTTGAAGTTTATAAAACAGAGAGTTGTGGATGCTGTACTTTATGGGCTGATGGTGTAAAAGAAGCTGGCTTTAACGTTAAAGTGAATATCGTTTCAGAAACACAATTAATGGAAAAGTACCAACAAGCAGGTGTACCCAATAATTTATTAAGTTGTCACTTTGCGACTTATCAAGGTAAAGACTTAGTCGGACATATCCCAGTTGATAGCTTAAAAAATATCGACTTAGTGGATAAATCTAAATCGGGTATTGCGGTTGGGGGAATGCCTGCAGGAAGTTTAGGTATGTATGCCGGTGATTATAAAGAGCCTTACCAAGTTATTGCTTTTGATAAGTCAGGTAATCAATCTCTATTTAAGGCTTACAACTAGGTTTTTCTTAGTTAGTTTTATTCTTACTGTAGTGTTGTTTTAATAGCGATATATCTCTCCGATAGTGCTATTTTCCTCTGCCTGTATTCCGTTTACAGGCAGAGTTTTATTTTTGAATAGTAAATAATGTTGGCACAATAGGATTAGCGGGTGAAGGTTTTAAAAAAAATAGACAAATCAATCCTAAAACAACAAACCATGTTATTAAATGAAATCCATCTATAAAGGATGCGACATGAGACTCCCTTGTTATTAAAGCCATAACATCTTGAACGTTATCAAGCCCCTTTCCTAATAATTTTTGTTCCCCTGTTTGTACATAACCCCTTAGTGATCCTTGGTGTGTATCATAAGATATTCTTAAATACGTATTCATTAAGGCTCCAGCTAGTGCTGGCATTAATACTCTTGCTATTGAAATATAAGCCCCAAGGTGCAACGCTTCACTGGGTTTAATATTGGTCACAAATGAAGCAATTAAACCAATTAATAAAATACATTCTCCAATAGCTTGTACCACAATAAGCAAAAAGAAATCATCCGATCTCCACTGATAATTAATTTGATGACCAAGTAAACAAGAAGCACCAATAATAGTCATTCCGATCATCATCACTAAACGAGGCTCTAGCCGACGTGCGATAATAATGGCTAAAGGACTACAAAGAAGATAGGTAATAAAACCAACATTGCTTATTTCTCCTATTTGTTGTGCTTTTAAACCTGCAACAATACTCAAAAAAGAAGGCACAAATAATGAGTTGGGCAACATTAAAAAACCGTATAAACAAGCAATGACAAAACAGACCCTTAAATTATAATTTGTCAGCCAATTTAGATATCCAAAACTTTTGCTATAAGTTACCGCTCTAATAATAAAAGTCAGTATTAAAATAGCACTACCAAGTAAACAAGAAATAATTAGCCCAGAGTCCCACCATCCAAGTAATTCACCTTGAACAACACTAATATATAATAGAGTTAAACCTAGGCATTTTAATGTCATTCCTCCCCAATCACTTTGTGCAAGTTGCTCTTTATTGATAGGTGTAATTGGCATTCCACGCCAAGCAAAAAACATAATAGCTAACGAAAATAACATTGAAACCCAATAGAGCCAGCGCCAATTTAAGATCTCAAATATTGAACCTGAAATTCCTATTCCTGCATCCATTCCTACTGAAACACGTAGGCTATAAGCCGCCATAACGATTAACCAAACATTAGGGTTTAAACTTCTTAATGCCAAAGAAATTGTCATTGGCAAATAGACACCCAAACAAAAACCAATCAAAAAATGCAGTATTAATAAAAAAGGTAGCCCAATAAAATCGCCATAACTAGAGACAAAAATACAACAGACAAAAAGTAATAAGCTTGAACTAATTAATATTTTCTCAGCACCATAAATCACCATAAACCAAGGTACTAATGTCATACTGATTAACTGAGCAGAATTAATTGCCACGTTTAACCAAGCTCCTTGGACTACATCTAGAGCAAAAATGCCTCGTAGATCAGCCAAAGAAATAGAAAACATACGAATAAATAACGTAGATAAAATAGCACCAAGAAAAACAGAAAATACGATAAATAAAGGTCTATTTTCTTGTGCGCCAGACAAGAAATTAAGCGTCACCATCAACCTCCTCTATAGATAAACTTTCTGTGTCTATTTTTACCTCGACAGACATGCCAGCACGCAATTTAGCTAATAATTTATTATTACTATCAAAAGTGATGTAAACAGGGATACGTTGAACAACTTTAGTGAAATTGCCACTCGCATTATCGGCAGGAATTAATGCCGATTCGCCACTACTTTGCGCACCAATATAACGAACTTTTCCTTGATATATTTCATTAGGAAAAGCATCTATATTGATAGAAACAGTTTGTTCAGGAAGAATTTTTTTTATCTGTGTCTCTTTTAAATTCGCAATGATGTAAATATGATTTAGAGGAGTCAGTGTGACGATTTCTGTGCCAGGAGTAACTAAACTACCAAGATTGACTTTTATTTTATTTAACTGAGCATCAAAAGGGGCTTCTATTCTTGTATAAGTAAGTTCTGTTTCTGTTTGTTGATAACGTGTTTGAGCAATATTTTTTTCTGTTAGACGTATTTCTTCTTGAGCTTTAAGTAATACCAATGATTGTTTAGCTTGCTCCCATTCATTTTTAGCTGCGCTTTGTAATTTTATTAAACGTTGTAAATCAGATTGAGCGTCAAGGTAATTTTGTTGAGTTATAGCCCCACTTCGAATCAAATCTTTTCGTAATAAAGGATTTCTTTTCGCTTGAGCGACATCAATAACTGTCGCTTCATAGCGATTATGTAAAGTTTCGATATTAAGTTCAGACGCTTTTATCTCTTCTTTTAAATTATTAAACTGTAATTGTGCCTTTTTAAACTCGGCAATAGCGGTCTCTTTACTAAGTAACTGTTCGTTATCATTAATAATAGCAATAACATCTCCTTGTTTAACAAACTGATAATCCTCCTTTTTTATTTCAGAAATAAATCCCGTCATTCTTGATTTTAATATTGTAGGGTCTGTTTTTATGTAGGCATTATCAGTGGATTGATATCGTGCATCACTCCACCATTTATCCCAATCTAACGTTGCAGTTGTAATCAATACAATAACTAAAATGACAGCAATCCAAGGAGTATAAGTCATTATAAATTCTGTTATTTTTTCTTTTCTTGATGGCATGTTTTTCATATTTCATTCCTAAATAACGATATTTCCACTCACTTAACCCGCAATCTAACATTGTTAGGTTGTATAAATATGGTAAACTAACATTGTTAGATATAAAAGAGGGAAATGAGAATTATTTATGAAAACACCTAAAATTGAACGGCTGAAAGTAGTAGATACCGCCCTTGCATTACTAGAGACGGAAGGTATTGAAGGCTTAACAATGCGTAAACTAGCGGATGCTTTACAGATAAAAGCAGCCTCCCTCTATTGGCACTTTGATAACAAACAGACGTTAATTGAAGGGATCGCGGATAGAATAGTCAGCGATGTTGCCGTAAATTTTGAATTTCATAATGATTGGAAAAAAGATATAACACGCCTTTCTTATGATTTAAGAAACGCATTTTTACGTCATAGGGACGGTGCCAGAGTATTTGCAGGTACTTATGTCATTTCTGAAAATGTATTACGTATAAATAATACTTTTATTAATGCAATTATGCAGTCAGGTACTTCAGCTCAATTAGCCAGCAAAATGACAATGGCGTTACTCTATTTTATTTTAGGATGTTGTATAGAACAACAATCCGTCATGCTCATTGAAAAAGCAGAATTAATGGATAAAAGAGAGGCATTTGAGCAATTAGTCCAAGATAAATTTCCTCAAACTTGGCAAGCAAGAGAGGTTCTTTTTGCTGATGATTTTACAAGTCGCTTCGAATTTGGATTAGAGCAATTATTGCTCGGTTTTCAGCATCAAATTAATTAGAATTGAAAAAATAGCCGCTTATAATAAGCGGCTATTTTATTTTCTTATTTTATAAATCAGACAGGACCATAGCTAATAGCGGTTGCGATACCAATCGCCGCCATACCAATCACGGTCCAAACCATCAAGATTGGGAAAACAAATTTAACCCAACGAGTCCAAGGCACTTTTCCTACGGCCAATACTGCCATTAATACGCCAGATGTTGGTGTAATTATGTTAGTAAATCCATCGCCTAATTTAAGGATCAATACACCAGTTTGGCGAGTGAGATCCAAGATATCTAAGATAGGTACCATAATTGGCATCACAATAGAAGCTTGTCCGGTTCCTGATGTTACCAATAAATTAAATAATAAATTAAAGAAATAAAGTAACTGCGCTCCCCAAAAATGAGAGGTTTGCTGTAATGGAACGAGTGTGGCTTGAACAATAGAATCCAGTACACGACCTTCATCTAAAATAACAATCACAGCTCTTGCAATACCGACGACTAATGCACCATAAACTAAGGATTGAGCGCCTTTCATAAAGGTTTTTATATAGTCATTAGGGCCAATTTTAAACATCGCTGCAACCACAACACTCATCATAATAAAGATGGCAGATAAGTGCTCAATTCCCCATTTATATTCAAATGCACCGTATAAAAACAATCCAATAAATGCAATAAAGACCACAAGACTCAATTTCTGCATTAAAGAGAAAGTACCGTCCACAGTTTGATCTTTGTTAGCATCATAATCAGGATCATCTGTTGCTAGTCCATACATATAACTTTTAGCTGGATTATTCGCGATACGTCTTGCATACCAAACAATATAAGCAATAGTGACCACAATCAGAACTGAGAATAATACAATTCTAAAAATCACACCTGAAAATAAAGGCACTTCAGCTAAGGTTTGTGCTGTACCCAAAATAGTAGGATCTAAAACACCAACTGCATTTCCTGCATAATATCCTAGGTAAACAACAGCAACTCCCGTTATGGCATCTAATTTCATTGAACGCGAAAGGGCTATTCCTATTGGAATAAAAGCAATAACCGCATTTGCAGCTAATCCTAATGATGAAAGCATTCCAAATATAAACGCAACGGTAATAATCAGTGCTTGATAATTACCTTTTGTTTTGACAATTAACGCATTGATCCCTGAATCAATAGCGCGAGTTCTATCATAAATAGCAATCGCACCACCAATCATAAAAATCAGAAAAATAATACTCGCTGACTGCTTTAATCCCACAGGAATGGCATAAAAAACATCCATTAATGATGCAGGGTTTTGGTCAACATAACCAAAACTACCCGGTACAACTCGATTTAGTCCATTTACTGTTTCGCGTTCGTAAGTGCCTGCAGGAATTAAATAAGTTGCAATAGCGGCTAAGATAACGATGCCAAAAATAATAATAAAAGCATCAGGCATAGCCCATTTTATTTTTTTATTCTTATCCATACATTCACCTTATTGAGACAAGCGCTTTAAAATATTGGCAAATAGCACCGTTCTTTCGGTTAATGAAGGCAAATCAATATATTCTTTATCGCTGTGTTGATATCCCCCAATAGGGCCTAAACCATCTACACTAGGTGTGCCAACCCCTGCTGTAAACGAAGCATCAGAGCCACCACCTGTTGAAATATCTTCAATATCAAGACCAAGCAGACGAGCTTGCTCTTTGATGATGTCAATTAATGCACTACTTTCAGGTGTTTTAACCATAGGAGGGCGATTAATACCACCATTAAGTGTAAGCTTAATTCCTTCTAATACAGGTTTGCTGCATACTTCTCTTACAAGTTTATCAATTTCAACACCTTGCTCATCGGTTGAAATACGAACGTCAATCTCAGCACGTGCATTAGGTGCGACGGTATTAACGGATGTACCACCAGAAATCAATCCTACGTTGACAGAAAGGCCGTTATCATGACGAGAAAGTGCGTGTAATGCTTGGATTTTATAAGAGAGCTCTTGAATAGCACTAATTCCCGCTTCTGGTGCAATACCAGAGTGAGATGCTTTACCTTCAATTAAAAGCTCATAAGTTCCCACACCTCGACGCGCACTCACAATCGCTCCATTAGCACGAGCTGGCTCCATCACTAAGGCATAGGATTTATTTTTGGCATACTGTTCAATCAGACCACGAGAAGTTTTTGAGCCAATTTCTTCATCACAATTTAAGAAGATTTCAACATTTTTATAAGCATTATTACCTGATTGCATAAGTGCATTGATAGCATAATAAGTCAGAACATGGCTGGCTTTCATATCAATAACACCAGGACCATAAGCACGAGTATCTTCGATACTAAATGGGCGTTCTGCCACTGTTCCTTTAGGAAAAACAGTATCAAGATGGGCAGCAATGAAAATCTGTGGATCTTTGGCTTCTTTATGAACTAAGCGATAATTATTGCCCAGTTTTTCATTATTAAAAACCTCAACAATAAAGCCTAATTGCTCATAACGTTGAATCAGTAAATTAGCAACGGCATCAACGCCCTCTTTATCATAAGATCCGCTTTCTGTGTTCACTAATTCTTTTAAAAATTCAACCATTTCATTGTATTGTGAATTAATTGTGTTTTGCATTTCTCTTACCTCTTGTAATTATAATTTGCAGTTTTTCTTAGCTTACTTTTGAGCTTTATTTCTCCTGAAAGAACTCGCTTATAAACTGCAATAAAACGCTAAAGAACGATCATTAGCGCTAATTTGTAATTTTCATTATTTATTAATAAATAAAACAACCTTAAACTTTACATATATTTAATATGATTGCATCTATTTTTTAAAATCATAACAACAATTAATTAAACTAGCGATAAACCGTAATTTGAAGAAATATGACTATTGAATAAGAGATCGGATGAGATAAGAGAATTAACCTGAATATTACTTGACTATTTAAATAAGAAATTAGACAAATAAAACATAAATTAATACTTCTCTAAATCAAATTAATACAGAAAGAATAAAACACAAATATAATAAAAATTTAAATTAAAGCATAATATTTATAAAAAATTATTTTAATAAAAAAAATAAATACCATTAAAAAACAATACATTACAATACATACCTTTATTTATTTTTAAAATATAAAATATATTTTAGATTTTACTATTTAATATTCTATTCCTAGAAAAGGTAAATAAACACTCCTATTGAATAAGCGGTTTAACTTTAGTGATTTATTCTATAAGTTAAGCCCTCTTCATCAATAATTATTAAACATTATTATTACTAAGATTATTGTTAATTCGCAACGCTAGCCTTATTTAATAAATATTATTTATAACTAAAGGCGAAAAACACTATAAATATAATAAAAAACCCAGTGATCTAATTAAGATTTCACTGGGTTTAAGTATAAATAACAATAAATTATTTATAAAAAGCTAATTTTTATTCAACTGTAACCGATTTTGCTAAGTTACGAGGTTGGTCTACGTCTGTGCCTTTAATTAAAGCAACATGATAAGACAACAACTGTAATGGTACGGTATAGAAAATCGGCGCGATAAGCTCTTCAACGTGAGGCAGTGAAATTAACTTCATCGTTTCGTTTTCTTCAAAGCCTGCATCTTGATCTGCAAACACATACAGTAAACCACCACGAGCCCGAACTTCTTCGATATTAGATTTTAATTTCTCTAATAACTCATTGTTTGGCGCAATGATAATAACCGGCATATCTGCATCAATTAAAGCTAATGGACCATGTTTTAATTCACCAGCAGCATATGCTTCAGCATGAATATAAGAGATCTCTTTTAGCTTTAATGCACCTTCTACCGCAATTGGGTATTGGTCGCCACGACCTAAGAATAAAGCATGGCTTTTTTCTGAGAAGTCTTCAGCCAACGCTTCAATCACTTTATCTTTCGATAACATACTTTCAATGCGGCTTGGCAATGCATGTAATGCTGTTGAAACTTCCTGTTCTAATGTCGCAACACCTTTAATACGTCCCATATATGCCACCAGCATTAATAGAACGGTTAACTGTGTTGTAAATGCTTTGGTTGATGCAACACCAATTTCAGCACCTGCTTTAGTCATTAAAACAAATTCAGACTCACGAACTAAAGAAGAGCCCGCGACGTTACAAATTGCTAAAGAAGATAAATAACCTAGCTCTTTAGATAAACGTAAAGCAGCTAATGTATCTGCTGTTTCACCTGATTGAGATAATGTGATCAGTAAGCTATTACGGCGAGTTGCTGGTTTGCGGTAGCGATATTCTGATGCAATTTCAACATCACAAGGAATACCAGCTAAAGATTCAAACCAATAACGAGAAACCATACCTGCGTTATAAGAAGTCCCGCAAGCTACAATTTGAATATGTTCAACTTTAGATAAGATCTCTTCAGCTTTAGACCCTAACTCACTGAGATCGATAGTTTCTGATTTTAAACGACCTTCAAGGGTATTTTTAATCGCCAGAGGCTGTTCGTAGATCTCTTTTTGCATGTAGTGGCGATAAACACCTTTATCACCCGCATCGTATTGAACATTTGATTCAATCGTATCACGATTAACTTCATTGCCATTCACATCAAAAACATGAACATGGCGACGAGTAATTTCAACAATATCCCCTTCTTCAAGGTAGATAAAGCGACGGGTAACAGGTAATAATGCCAATTGGTCAGAAGCAAGGAAGTTTTCACCTACGCCAAGACCTACCACCAGCGGACTACCAGAGCGAGCAGCGACTAATAACTCTGGTGTACGGCTATCCATAATCACAGTACCGTAAGCACCGCGTAATTGAGGAATAACGCGTTGTACAACTTCACGTAATGTACCACCTTGACGCTGTTCCCAGTTAACAAGGTGAGCAATCACTTCAGTGTCAGTTTGAGATGCAAACTGATACCCTTTTTTAATTAATTCTGCTTTCAGTTCTTGGTAGTTTTCGATAATACCATTGTGTACCACGGCAATAGTGCCAGATACATGAGGATGCGCATTATCTTCACAAGGTTCACCATGTGTTGCCCAACGTGTATGAGCAATACCTGTCCCACCAATCACTTGTGTCTTTTCTGCTTCTTCTGCCAGCATTTGTACTTTGCCAGCTTCACGCAGACGTGTCATTTTACAGTCATTATCCACAACCGCTAAACCCGCAGAATCATAACCGCGGTATTCTAAACGACGTAAGCCTTCAATTAAGATTTCAGCGATATCGCGTTGTGCAACTGCACCTACTATTCCACACATTGTGTTATTCCTAAAACTGTGCGTTTATTCGCACTTGGATGTCTTATACCTGATTGGTTTATTCCCCAAGCCATTGTAGAAAGCGGGGATATTTTTTGTTTTTAGAATAATAGCGTACAAGAAAAGGGCGCTAATTAAATATACGCCCTTATCTTAAAATTATTGTTTTTTCTTCACTGGACGTTTCCATCCGCTGATATGAGTTTGCTTAACTCGACTGATCACTAATTCGTTTTCATTCACGTTTTTAGTGAGCGTTGTTCCTGCACCAATGGTTGCTCCATTAGCAACCGTCACTGGCGCTACTAATTGGGTATCAGAACCGATAAAGACATCATCACCAATAACTGTTTTGAATTTATTCGCACCATCGTAGTTACAAGTGATAGTACCTGCACCAATATTAACGTTAGCGCCTACTTCAGTATCGCCTAAATAAGTCAGATGACCAGCTTTAGAGCCAACACCTAAACTTGCTTTTTTCATCTCAACAAAGTTACCAACGTGAGCTTTATCCGCTAATTCACTACCTGGGCGAAGACGTGCAAATGGTCCAACAGTACACTCTTGTGCTAAGTTTGCATCCTCGATCACCGTATATGGGCTAATAATCGAGTTATCACCAATCACACAGTTTTTCAGAACACAACCTGTACCAATTTCAACGTTATTTCCTAAAGTTACATCACCTTCAATAATAACGTTAGTATCAATCACGACATCTTTACCGTGAGTTAATGTGCCACGTAAATCAAAACGTGCAGGATCAAGTAACATAACGCCTTCTAATAATAAGCGTTCTGCTTGTTCTGTTTGGTAAATACGTTCTAATGCAGCCAGTTGTAAACGGTTATTCACGCCTTCCATTTCACTATGACGACGAGGATGAGCCGTTTCAATTTTACGACCTTCTTTATACGCTAACGCGATAATGTCAGTAATGTAATACTCTTTTTGTGCATTATTATTATTGAGTTTACCTAACCAACGTTTTAAATCACCACCGTTTGCTACTAAAATACCCGTGTTGATTTCAGTAATTTTGAGTTGTTCTTCAGAAGCATCTTTTTGTTCGATAATGCCAGTCACTTCGCCATTTTCACGAACAATACGACCATAGCCCGTTGGGTTATCTAAAATAACCGTTAATAAGCCAATACCGCCTTCTGGTTTTACTTCAATTAAACGTTCTAACGTTTCTTTAGTGATAAGTGGAACATCACCATAAAGCATCAGGATATCTTCATCATCAGCAAAGAAAGGCGCAGCTTGTTGCATTGCGTGACCTGTTCCTAGTTGCTCTGCTTGTAGTACCCAATTAACAGGTTGTGAACCTAATTTTTCTTTCATTAGTTCACCACCATGTCCATAGACAAGGTGTGTTTGTTGAGCACCTAATGACTTGGCAGTATCAATCACATGTTGAACCATGGATTTACCTGCAAGTTTATGAAGAACTTTAGGTAACTGTGAATACATGCGGGTGCCTTTTCCCGCAGCAAGAATAACAACGCTTTTAGCTGAATTAGACATAATTAACCCGATAACTCCCGTAAAGAATGGCAAGTAAACCTGTTTATGCCAAATAATACTACATATTTCGTCACACAAAATATTTCATGACGCAAAAAAGCCAGTTAGCTAAGAACCAACTGGCTTTTTTATTCATAGACTGCCTATTTACATCAACGACGAGTCAATTCGATTACACGTAGTTTTGCAATCGCTTTGGCTAATTCTGCTGATGCTTGAGCATAATCAACATCACCATGAGAGGATTGAATGTGTTCTTCAGCTTTACGCTTAGATTCCAACGCTTTCGCTTCATCCAAATCACGACCACGGATAGCTGTATCTGCCAGTACAATGACGCCAGTCGGCTGAACTTCGAGAATACCACCTGAAAGGTAGATAACCTCTTCTTCGCCCGATGTTTTAACGACACGTACCATGCCCGGTTTTATGGCAGTTAATAACGGGGTATGCTGCGGATAAATACCGAGCTCACCTTCGCTACCAGTTACCTGAATTCGTTTGACTTCGCCGTCATATAACTGCTTTTCAGCGCTGACAACTTTCAGGTGGAACGATGTATCGGCCATATCAACCTCCCGTCAGCCGTATTAAAGCTTCTTAGCTTTTTCTACTGCTTCTTCGATAGTACCAACCATGTAGAACGCCTGCTCTGGCAGGTGGTCATAATCACCGTTCAGAATACCTTTAAAGCCACGGATAGTGTCTTTCAGGGAAACGAACTTACCTGGTGAACCGGTAAATACTTCAGCAACGAAGAATGGCTGAGACAGGAAGCGCTGGATCTTACGCGCACGCGCAACAACCAGTTTATCTTCTTCTGACAGTTCATCCATACCTAAGATAGCGATGATGTCTTTCAGTTCCTGATAACGTTGCAGGATAGACTGAACACCACGAGCGACATCATAGTGCTCTTGGCCAACTACCAGTGGGTCTAACTGACGACTGGTTGAATCCAGTGGGTCAACCGCAGGGTAGATACCTAATGAAGCAATTTGACGGCTCAGTACAACGGTCGCATCTAAGTGAGCAAACGTTGTTGCTGGTGATGGGTCAGTTAAGTCATCCGCAGGTACGTATACAGCCTGTACAGAGGTGATTGAACCCGTTTTGGTTGAAGTGATACGTTCTTGTAGAACACCCATCTCTTCAGCCAATGTTGGCTGGTAACCTACCGCTGATGGCATACGACCTAACAGTGCTGATACTTCAGTACCTGCTAAGGTGTAACGATAGATGTTATCGACGAATAACAGTACGTCACGGCCTTCATCACGGAATTTTTCAGCCATAGTCAGACCAGTCAGTGCTACACGCAGACGGTTTCCTGGTGGCTCATTCATCTGACCATAAACTAACGATACTTTGTCAAGAACGTTAGAATCTGTCATTTCATGATAGAAGTCGTTACCCTCACGAGTACGCTCACCAACACCGGCAAATACAGAGTAACCTGAGTGCTCGATCGCGATGTTACGGATCAATTCCATCATGTTAACTGTTTTACCAACACCCGCACCACCGAACAGACCTACTTTACCACCTTTAGCAAACGGACAGATTAAGTCCATTACTTTGATACCGGTTTCAAGCAGTTCTTGTGAGTTTGATAACTCTTCGTAGGTTGGTGCTTCACGGTGGATAGACCAACGTTCTTCAGTTGCAATATCACCTTTCATATCGATAGGTGTACCCAGAACGTTCATGATACGTCCTAGTGTTGCTTTACCTACTGGTACTTCAATTGGGTGGCCCAAGTTTTCAACTTTTAAGCCACGGCTTAAACCGTCTGATGTACCCATTGCGATACAACGAACGATACCACCGCCTAACTGTTGCTGAACTTCCAGCACCAGTTTTTCTTTACCATTCATAACCTCAAGAGCGTCGTATACTTTAGGGACGCTATCCTGAGGGAACTCGGCGTCCACTACGGCGCCGATTACCTGGACAATCTTTCCAGTAGCCATCTTGAATCCTCTACGTAATTCGTAAACCTAGCTGTTATACCGCGGCTGCACCAGACACAATTTCTGTAAGTTCCTGAGTAATGCTTGCTTGGCGTGCTTTGTTGTACACCAATTGCAGTTCTTTAATCAGGTTACCACCGTTATCTGTAGCGGCTTTCATCGCGACCATTCGGGCGGCCTGCTCACTCGCTAAGTTCTCTACGACGCTCTGGTAAACTTGCGATTCGATATAACGACGCAGTAAAGTATCCAGTAACGCCTTAGGATCAGGTTCGTACAGATAATCCCAAGATTTTTCTTTCAGCTCTTCGTCATCACCTGGTGGTAATGGTAAAACCTGAAGAATTTT
Source organism: Proteus sp. fly-1013 (assembly GCF_040140245.1). NCBI lineage: Bacteria > Pseudomonadati > Pseudomonadota > Gammaproteobacteria > Enterobacterales > Morganellaceae > Proteus > Proteus sp. fly-1013. Next base: position 143,074 of record NZ_JBEEWD010000010.1, read on the forward strand.
AGGCTCTTGAGCCATGGTATTGATGAACTTATTTGCCACCACATACAGTTTATCTAAACGACCTTCGTCATAAGCCTGCAACATGATATTGACTGGACCGATAAGGTCTGACAGTTTTGGATCATCACCCATACCAGTTACTTGACCAACAACATTCCCGCCTACTGAGCCAAAGAATGAAGCGGCTTTAGAACCGATTAGTGCTAAATCTACCTGCACACCTTTTTCAGACCACTCTTTCATGTCTGCCAGCAGTTTTTTGAACAAGTTAATGTTCAAACCACCACACAAACCACGGTCGGTCGAAACAACCAGGTACCCGACACGTTTAACTTCACGCTCTTCGAGGTATGGATGTTTGTATTCCAGATTCCCTAACGCAAGGTGACCAATCACACTGCGCATGGTTTCTGCATAAGGACGGCTGGCTGCCATGCGTTCCTGCGTTTTACGCATTTTCGACGCGGCGACCATCTCCATCGCTTTAGTGATCTTCTGTGTGTTTTGCACACTGGCGATCTTCGAACGTATCTCTTTTGCGCCGGCCATTTCTGCTTCTCCTCATGAACCAGACGGCCTAATGTTTAACTATTAGGCCGAATAGTTATTACCAGGACTGAGTCGCTTTGAAGTTTTCTAGCACGCCTTTCAGCTTCGCTTCGATTTCTTCGTTATAAGTACCAGTCTGGTTGATTTCTTTCAATAAATCAGCATGTTCACGAGAGGCATAAGCTAATAAAGCCGCTTCAAATGGCACAACTTTTGAAATTTCAACATCTTCCAGATAACCACGTTCTGCTGCAAACAGTGATAAAGACTGTTGTGCGACAGACATTGGTTCGTACTGTTTCTGTTTCAGCAATTCAGTCACTTTCTGACCGTGGTTCAATTGTTTACGGGTAGCATCATCCAGATCTGAAGCGAACTGTGAGAATGCTGCCAGCTCACGATACTGCGCAAGTGCAGTACGGATACCACCAGAAAGTTTCTTCATGATCTTAGTCTGAGCTGCACCACCCACACGAGATACGGAGATCCCTGGGTTAACAGCTGGACGGATACCTGCGTTAAACAGGTTAGATTCTAAGAAGATCTGACCATCGGTAATAGAGATTACGTTCGTAGGAACGAATGCAGAAACGTCCCCTGCTTGCGTTTCGATAATTGGTAACGCAGTCAGAGAGCCGGTTTTACCTTTAACTTCACCATTAGTGAAAGCTTCTACGTACTCAGCATTAACGCGAGCAGCACGCTCCAGTAAACGGGAGTGCAGATAGAAAACGTCACCAGGGTATGCTTCACGTCCAGGTGGACGACGAAGTAACAGTGAAATTTGACGGTATGCGACAGCCTGTTTAGACAGGTCATCATAAATAATCAGGGCATCTTCACCACGGTCACGGAAGTATTCACCCATTGCGCAACCTGAATAAGGTGCTAGGTATTGCAGCGCTGCTGATTCTGATGCAGAAGCAACAACAACAATGGTGTTTTCTAACGCGCCATGTTCTTCTAATTTACGAACAACGTTCGAAATAGTAGAGGCTTTCTGACCGATAGCGACATAGATACATTTAATGCCAGAGTCGCGTTGGTTGATGATCGCATCGACAGCCAGAGCAGTTTTACCTGTTTGACGGTCACCAATGATCAATTCACGCTGACCACGACCGATTGGGATCATGGCATCGACGGATTTGTAACCTGTTTGTACAGGCTGATCAACTGATTGACGGTCGATAACACCAGGAGCAATCATCTCAACAGGTGAGAATCCATCATGCTCTACTGCACCCTTACCATCAATCGGCTCACCCAGTGTGTTTACCACACGGCCAAGCAGACCACGCCCTACAGGTACTTCCAGAATACGACCTGTACATTTAACTTTCATGCCTTCTGCTAAGTCAGCATAAGGACCCATCACAACCGCACCAACAGAGTCGCGCTCTAAGTTCAGTGCGATAGCGAAACGGTTACCCGGCAGTGCGATCATCTCACCCTGCATAACTTCGGCTAAACCGTGGATACGAATGATACCGTCACTAACGGATACAATCGTACCTTCATTGTGAGCTTCACTCACTACATTGAACTGAGCAATGCGCTGCTTGATCAGTTCGCTGATTTCAGTGGAATTCAGTTGCATATGCTCCAGTCCCCTTAAGACTGCAAGACGTCCGTTAATCGCTCTAAACGGCCACGAATACTGCCATCGATGACGAGGTCACCGGCGCGTATAATCATGCCTGCGATAACAGACTTATCAATTTTGCAATTCAGCTTCACTTTGCGTGATAGACGTTTTTCCATCGCTGCAGAAATGTTAGCTAGCTGCTGTTTAGTTAGCTCAATGGCAGAAGTTACTTCAACGTCAACCGTTGACTCTAGTACTGCGCGCAATTGAATAAATTGGCTCAATACTTCAGGCAACGTTGATAAACGGCCATTATCAGCCATAACACGAATTAAATTCTGAGCATGACCATCTAATTGTTCGCCACAAAGGTCGACAAAGATGTCAGCCAGTTTTTCTGATGCTAAAGAACCAGAAAGTAATTCGGTTACCTGCTCATTGCGTGCTACTTCAGCGGTGAACGCCAGCATAACCTGCCATTTATCGACAGCCTGGTTTTCCACAGCAAAGTCAAAAGCTGCTTTGGCGTAGGGGCGAGCTACCGTTGCTATTTCAGACATGCCCCTCCCTCCTTACAGTTCAGCGACCAGTTTATCAACGATGTCGCTATTAGCAGCTTCATCCACGGAACGTTCAATAATTTTCTCGGCACCTGCGATAGCCAGCATTGCGACTTGTTTACGAAGTTCTTCACGAGCACGTTTACGCTCTGCATCCAATTCGGATTGAGCTTGTGCAACGATCTTACTACGTTCTTGCTCTGCTTCTGCTTTAGCATCTTCAATCATTTGAGTGCGTTGTTTATTCGCGGATTCAATGATTGCTTGAGCTTCTGCTTTTGCTTTCGCTAGCTGATCGCCTGCATCGGCTTTCGCTAAATCTAAGTCCTTTTTAGCACGTTCTGCAGATGATAAACCGTCAGCAATTTCTTTTTGACGTTTTTCAATGGCCGCCATAATTGGTGGCCATACGAATTTCATACAGAACAAAACAAACAGGACAAATGCGACGGCCTGGCCGAGGATTGTTGCATTTAAATTCACAGCACAATACCTCTTTCTTGGTTATTAACTAACTTGATGCTTTTACTGCTCATTGCCATCATTAGGCAACAGCAAACATCACGTAAAGGCCCAGACCCACAGCAATCATTGGGATGGCGTCAACCAGACCCATAACGATAAAGAACTGTGTACGCAGAAGAGGGATCAGATCAGGCTGACGAGCAGCACCTTCTAAAAATTTGCCTCCGAGGATTCCGATACCGATTGCAGCACCGATTGCAGCTAAACCCATCATAATAGCGGCAGCCATGTACAGCAGATCCATACTCAGGTTTTCCATGACAGTCTCCAGTTTGTTTCAGTTATTTCTTCAAAGAGTTAATAATTAATGTTCTTCAGATGCCATCGACAGATAGACAATCGTTAGAACCATGAAAATAAATGCTTGTAACGTAATAATCAGTATGTGGAATATTGCCCAAGGAAGGCTTAATAACCACTGTGACCACCACGGTAACAGACCAGCAATAAGAATAAAGATCAGTTCACCTGCATACATGTTACCAAACAGTCGAAGACCGAGGGAAACAGGTTTTGATAGCAGGCTTACCCCTTCCAAGATTAAGTTGACAGGAATAAAAATTGGGTGATTAAAAGGCTGTAAAGTCAGCTCTTTTGTAAACCCTTTTATGCCTTTCATCTTAATGCTATAGAAAAGGATCAGGATAAATACACCAATTGCCATCGATAGAGTAATACTCACGTCCGCAGTCGGAACGATGCGTAACGCTGGTAACCCTAAGATGTGTTCACCGATATAAGGGATGAAGTCGATTGGTAATAAATCCAGGGCATTCATTAACAGCACCCAAACGAACACAGTCAATGCCAAAGGTGCAATGACCTTGCTCTTTCCGTGATACATATCACGGACGCTGCTATCAACGAAACCGATGATCATTTCTACTGCAGTCTGGAATTTTCCCGGTACGCCACTGGTTGCTCTTACTGCTACTTTTCTAAACAGCCATAGGAATAGTGCTCCCATCAGTACTGAAAAGAAAAGTGAGTCAATATTTAACACCCAGAATGATGGCGCATTTTCAGCATGGGGATTGACCAACTCGAAAGTACGCAGGTCCAACTGAAGGTTATTCAGGTGGTGACCTATGTAGTCTCTAGTGGTTAATGCTTCTCCTGATGCAGACATGATGCCAATTACCCTTTTGTTGTTAAAAACGCTAACCGTTAATGACGGCTGGTGCAACGACCTGCATAACAAGCACCGCTAAGTAGGTCATGACCAGTGGTGCAAATGCCGCTTTAAACACTCCTAAAGCAACAATCAGCAAGGCTATTGATAATATAACCTTCAACCCTTCACTGAAAGCAAAAAGCCAGTTTATGCGAACTGGAGCTTCTTCTTCGTTGACTTTTTGTAAGCGCATTAACAAAAGAAAAGCAATATTGGGTAACCAACATGCCAATCCGCCTAAAAAAGCCGAAAAACTCCAGTCTGTACTCTTTAAGTAGAAACTCGCACTGAGAATAACAAAAGTCATAAACTGCAAAAATAACAGTTTCAGTGCAACTTTCCCGTTGTAGAGAGAGACAGACATGACGTTTGTATTCTCCAGACTAGCTATCGTAAAAGGTATTACTGAATGATGTATCAAACTGTCTTTGCTATAAAGTGTCAAGTGACAAAAACGAGCAAATTATACGGGGCGTGGCAATGAATTCAATCAATAAGTAGCGAAAAAGTGAAGATTAATTTAAATTTCTTACCAAGGTTCCATTTATGAAAAATGATTAAGAACAAAAAGAGTAAAAATAATAGTGCTGAAGAAAATAAATAGCGTGACATACATCACAAATATAAAAGTATAAATAAAGCTTATTTCATAAAATATATAACAGAGTTAACAATTAAACTCCCTTTTATGAACAATTTAGTGGCAATTGAAAAATAATTAGCCAATTTTCAATTAAATAAATTCAATATTTTTATAATGCACAGAATTATTAATTTATTTTGGAAATAAAAAGAGAAAAACTGAGGTTACAAAGAGAATTAAAGTAAAAGATAATAAATTGTTAATTTATTGTTTTATTGAGGTGAATTTTAATGACTCTCATAAATCCCCATAAAACAAATGGCGATAACATTGTAAATATTATCGCCAGAGCACAAAAAATGAAAAAAGGATCTGTGAGACTCAAGATATTTGATTAAATAATCACCAAGTGTCTTTGTTCATTCAATTCAGGTATCGATAAGCTAATCACTTTTTTAGGCATTTTTAATCCATTATCAGCAAGTTCATCTAACTCTTCTTGATGAATTTGTCCTTTCAATGCATAAAAACGACCATGTTCTTCAGTCACTAAATGAGAGCACCAAGAGAGCATATCGTTCATAGAGGCAAATGCTCGACTGATAACGCCATCAAAAGGCTTCTCTGTTTGGTATTCTTCAACGCGATATTGAACAGGTTCGATATTATCAAGTCCTAGTTCGTGTTGAACTTGCTTCATAAAGCGAACGCGTTTACCTAAGCTATCCAATAATACAAAGTGGTGATCGGGACGCATTATCGCCAGTGGAATACCGGGCAATCCAGGGCCTGTTCCCACATCAATAAATCTTTCACCTTCAAGATATTGACTCACAACAATGCTATCCAAAATATGACGGATAAGCATTTGCTGTGGATCTCTTACAGAGGTGAGGTTGTAAGCTTTATTCCATTTATCAAGCATCGCGACATAACCCGTAAGTTTATCAGCTTGAATATCTGTAAGCTCAATATTGGCTTGCTTAGCCAGCTTTTTTAGCCGATTAAGTAAGTCACTCATGATGCACTCCTGCGTAATAGACCTTGTTTTTTCAACCAAACTAATAAAATGGAAATAGCAGCAGGCGTGACTCCTGAGATCCGCGATGCTTGTCCGATCGATGTCGGTTTGTGATCGTTAAGTTTTGCAATAACTTCGTTAGATAATCCGCTAACTTGTTTATAGTCCAGATCAATCGGTAACGCGGCATTTTCATTGCGTAGCTGCTTTTCGATCTCTTCTTGCTGGCGATTAATGTAGCCTTCGTACTTAACTTGGATCTCAACTTGTTCAGCAGCTTGCGGTTTTGAATCATCAATACCCGGTGCAAAACGAGTGATGTTTTTCAGTATGTCGTAAGTCATTTCTGGGCGGCGTAATAAATCTTCACCATTAGCTTCTTTAGATAATGGCGTATTCAGCAATTCATTGATTTCTGAAAGATTATCAGCTTGTGGATGAACCCAAATATTTCTTAAACGTTGACGTTCTTTTTCGACAAGCTCAACTTTTTCACTAAATTGTGCCCAACGGTTGTCATCAACCATACCTAATTCACGACCAATTTCAGTTAGACGTAAATCAGCATTATCTTCACGTAACATCAAGCGATATTCAGCACGAGAAGTAAACATGCGGTATGGCTCTTTTGTACCAAGAGTACAAAGATCGTCAACTAACACACCAATGTATGCTTGATCACGACGTGGGAACCAACCTTCTTGATCGAAGGCATAACGTGCCGCATTAAGACCTGCAAGCATACCTTGAGCAGCAGCTTCTTCATAACCGGTTGTACCGTTAATTTGGCCAGCAAAGAATAACCCGTTGATAAATTTGCTTTCTAGAGTTTGTTTTAGATCTCTAGGATCGAAGAAGTCATATTCAATAGCATAGCCAGGTCTAATGATCTTCGCATTTTCCATACCTTTCATGGAATTTACGATTTGCATTTGAACATCAAAAGGTAAGCTCGTTGAAATCCCATTTGGGTAAATTTCGTTACTTGTTAAACCTTCTGGCTCTAAAAAGATTTGATGTGAGTTACGATCAGCAAATCTCATCACTTTATCTTCAATAGATGGGCAATAACGAGGCCCTATTCCTTCGATGACACCGGCATACATTGGGCTACGATCGAGGTTATTACGAATAACATCGTGCGTTTTTTCGTTTGTGTATGTGATATGGCAAGGCATTTGTTCAGGATGCTGATCCACATTACCTAAAAACGAGAAAACAGGCATTGGAGTATCACCCAATTGAACAGCTAATTGGCTGAAATCGATAGTTCTCGCATCAATACGGGGTGGTGTACCTGTTTTTAAACGACCTACACGTAGAGGTAATTCGCGTAGTCGGTGTGATAACGAAACTGATGGAGGATCACCAGCACGACCACCACTGTAATTTTCTAAACCAATATGGATTTTTCCATCAAGGAAAGTACCAACGGTTAAAACAACAGATTTAGCTCGGAATTTTAAGCCCATGCGAGTGACAGCACCTGTCACTTGGTCGTTTTCAACAATGAGATCTTCAACAGGTTGTTGGAAGATCATTAAATTAGGTTGATTTTCAAGAGTAGTACGAACAGCTTGGCGATAAAGAACACGGTCAGCTTGTGCTCTTGTTGCTCTTACAGCTGGGCCCTTACTTGCGTTAAGGGTTCTGAATTGGATCCCTGCATGGTCAATAGCGGTTGCCATTAATCCACCCATGGCATCGATCTCTTTTACCAGATGCCCTTTACCAATCCCACCAATAGCTGGGTTACAAGACATTTGGCCCAAAGTATCAATATTGTGGGTCAGTAATAGGGTTTGACGCCCCATACGAGCTGCAGCCATAGCGGCTTCTGTACCGGCGTGACCACCACCGATGACAATGACGTCAAAGTGTTCTGGATAAAACATGTGTGAACCTTAAATGTTACGAATGCTGAATGTGTTGCATTGGGAAAACGAATTCTACTCAACTTTTTGACAGATACAAGCGAGCAGATCCGCAGGTAATTATTTAAAGATCTTTTTATTTAAAGATCTCTTTATTAGATCTTTTATTAGGGAAGCGATCCTCTGTGGATAAGTGGATTTTCTATTTAAAGATCATAAAAGTGTAAAGGATCATATACTGTGAATGATCCGTGATCTATCTGCTGATAAGCTGGGATCAAAATGACGACTTATACACAGGTCATTTCTTGATATAGCCTTATACAATGGATAACTACGGGTTAACCCCTGCTTTTAAGCAGAGTTATCCACATTCGTTTGCTGCTTTTTTGTGCAAATTAAAGTAAATTTTTCCAAGATGCTATCCATTCTTCTGCTGGATCTTCCGGAATGTCGTACTTTTGAATATCAATTTCGAGACGATCGCCAAGGCGAGTTGCCCCTTTTTCCACCAATTTTTGATCCAATGTTCTGATCGCACCGCAGAAAGTGTCATATTCACTACTTCCTATGCCGATCGCACCAAAGGTGACATTACTAAGATCAACGGAATCAGCAGATATCTCATTAGCAAAAGGCAGTAGGTTGTCAGGAATATCACCCGCACCATGCGTTGATGTGACCACCAGCCAGATCCCTTCATTTGGAAGATCATTAAGAGAAGGTCCATGGTGCAGATCTGTCTCAAATCCTTCATCAGATAAGATCTCTGCAAGGTGTTCTGCGACATATTCAGCACTACCCATGGTACTGCCACTAATAAGAGTGACTTTTTTCATTAATGATCTCCTTATATTCAAGACGCGCTATTGTACGCTGTGAATCACTTGGGATCTACCTGTGGATAATGTGGTTATAAAAAAAAATAAGAATTTACCCTTATGGCTTGATCGTCCTTATTATCGGGTTTTGCAGAGAGATCAGGGTTTCTGTTGACTGAATTTCATCGATTGTCTGGATTTTGTTGATAAGTACGTCTTGTAAGGCTTCTATACTTTTACACATAACCTTCGTAAAAATACTGTATTGCCCTGTTGTGTAGTACACCTCTACAACTTCATCTAACTTATCTAGTTTATCTAATGCAGTGTGATAGTCTTTTGCGCTCTTAAGAATAATGCCAATAAAGCAGCAGACATCAAAACCGAGTTGCTTTTCACTAATATCAACTCGAGTTCCTGTAATAATTCCCGCCTGCTTCATTTTCTCAACTCGAACATGAATTGTGCCTGGGCTAACTTCGAATTTTTTGGCCAATTCAGCGTAAGGTGTTCTCGCATTCGCCATTAATGCGTGAAGTATGTCACGATCGAGATTATCGATCTGATAAATATTGTCCATAAATTCCCTCTGTTTTTAACGATAATACATTTTTATAGCGTTATTTTTAACGATTTAAAACAAGCAAGGCTATTTTTAATGAAGTATATTGAATTTAGTACCCATTTTGTTGCTTAATCTATATCAGCGAAACACGACATCACCACTAGGGATACAAAAATGGAAAAATCATTCATCCAGACTCAACAGCAAATTAGCTTTGTTAAATCTTATTTTTCACGACTGCTGGAAAAAGAATTAGGACTGATTGAAGTTCAAGGACCGATCTTAAGTCGCCTTGGTGATGGAACTCAAGATAACTTATCTGGTCATGAGAAGGCTGTACAAGTTAAAGTCAAATCTTTACCAGATTCTACTTTTGAGGTTGTCCATTCATTAGCTAAATGGAAACGTAAAACATTAGGTCGTTTTGGATTTAGTTCTGGGCAAGGTCTTTATACTCATATGAAAGCTTTGCGACCAGACGAAGATCGCTTAACTCAAATCCACTCAGTTTATGTTGATCAGTGGGATTGGGAAAAAGTGATGGAAGATAAAGAGCGTACAGTTCCTTATCTTAAACAGACAGTGGGTAAAATTTATCAGGCAATAAAAGAAACTGAAAAAGCCGTCAGCGAAGAATTTGGTCTGGTACCGTTCCTGCCAGATCAAATTCAATTTATCCACACTGAAGAGTTACTGCGTCGTTATCCTGACCTTGATGCTAAAGGCCGTGAAAAAGCGATTGCAAAAGAATATGGCGCTGTTTTCTTAATTGGTATTGGCGGTAAGCTTTCTAGTGGTGAATCTCATGATGTGAGAGCACCTGATTATGATGACTGGACGACACCAAACGAAGATGGATTTGAAGGTTTAAACGGTGACATTCTTGTCTGGAACCCTGTTCTACAAGATGCATTCGAATTGTCATCAATGGGTATCCGTGTCGATCCTGAAACATTAATGCGTCAGTTAACATTAACAGATGATACTAAGCGTCTTGAGTTGGATTGGCACAAAGCATTAATGCATGGTGATATGCCACAAACTATCGGTGGCGGTATCGGCCAATCTCGTTTAGTGATGCTACTGTTACAAAAAGAGCACATTGGACAAGTACAATGCGGCGTGTGGGAAAAAGACACCCGTTTAGCTTTCGCCGATATGTTGTAATTATTGGCGCCAGCGTCGAAGTAAACGACTTTTTAATCCAGTATCAAAACGCCATATATGGTCAAAGATTTTCATGATGCTGGGTTTACCGTAATTGGATAGGGTAACCGCATGGAAGCGATTGTGCTGTTGCTGTTGGCTTTTTTTGATTTTGTTGATTAGGTTTTCGGGTAACCTTTGGGCGACAAAGTCAGAAATAACAACAGCATCAGCATCTTTCCATGCTGGGCTATTGAGTTTTTCTGCGACATTATCTAAACAAGCACTTAAGTCCGTCCCCCCTCTAAATGACTGATTCAAAAACTTGATAAGATCTTGCAGGCCATTAGACGATGACAACTGATAATGTACAGTTTCAGTTGAAAATAACATTACATGGCATGAACGATTATCTGCTAGTGCTATTTTCATCAATGCTAGCCCAAAAGCTTTAGCACATTGCTCGTTAAATCCTCCCATCGAACCTGATGTATCAATACATACAATAAAAGGTCCTCTCGGTCTTTCTTCATCATGATGATGAGTTACTGGACGCAATACAGTACGCTCTTGCCAATTGTCTCCTTGCAACCGATAAGTATTGAGTTTTTTTTCTACCAGCTTTCTATAAAACTCATATTCGATTTCATTAATACCTAACAAAGCGAGTTCAGCAGGAAGTAAGCGCAAGATATCATCACTGAGCCCTATTCCATTGACTTGCTCAGGTGTTGTATCGGGTGCTTTCTCAACAATAGTCACAGGTTCAAAAATCACACTCTCTTCAGGAAGTGATTTGGCTGTTTTGCTACGCCCAAGCAAACTTGCGAGTTTATGTAACTCAGGTTGTTGATCGAGAAAGTCGCTATAACGTTGAATAATTTTCTCATCGAAAGGTGTTTTTGTTAAAACGCCTTTGCTCATATCCCATAAACGCCCTGCTGCACGCTCATTTTCTGAGAATGTATTACTTAAGCTTCCACTTAACGCTAAACGTTCTTGTAATTCAGCAAGGAGTTGCTCTTGCTCTTGGTCAAATAGGGCTTTGTGTAATGCAGTGACTTGGAAAATTAAACTTATCCGCCAATGTTGAATAAACAAAGCTTGTTGAGCTGGTGAAAAAGGCTTATTGGTTTTGATCAGCTGCGATGCTTCTTCAATAAAAGAGGAATCTAGCTTGTTTAATTCAGCCAGTATTTGCTCTACTTGCTGATTAAATATGGCGTTACCTAATGACTGTGTTTGTTGATAAAGGGCAAATTCATCAGCAATCATGGTAGGTACTAAGGTTTCTTTTACTCTTTGCTGTAAGCTTTTTTTCCATTGGTGGATATCTTTAAGTAAGGCTTTTTTGAGTCTTGGGTGTTTTTCAAAAAATACCGCTAATTGAGGCGATGCAAGTACAGCAATAATAACTTCCTCAATAAGCTGCCCTTCATTTATGGCTAAAAGCATATCTAATGTTGAAAGTGTCAGCATAATATCATTACTTTATTTGGCTTTTTAATTGCGATAATTTTTCATTAAGCTGAACAAAACTTTGCTCGATGGAAATAAGCCAATCATTATCAATAAATAAATTTGGTTGATGATGATTAAATTTTTCCTGCTCACCATAAATTTCTTGAGTCAGATCTTTTAATTTATCTAGCCACTCTTTGTTATCTTCAATAGGAGCAGCAGGCGCTGTCTCTTTTTGCTGATAAAGAGATGTTGTTCGACGACTCACATCTAAAATTTCTAATACACCATCTTGGCGTATTTGCGCATTAATTGATTGTGGGAAACCAATACCATTTAAACGCGCTAATAATTCATCCCCTTTAGCTAAAAAGTTTTCTAATGCTTTTTGCTCGATAGTAATAAAGTTAACTTGAATACTATGGATATGCAGAGGGATGTGTAAAAACAACGTGAATTTATCAGCCTGCATTTTTTCTGATAGGCTAAAATGTGCATTTCGCCCAAACATTCCACTTTGTTTTTCAAAACGAAAGGCCTGTTGATCTTGTTTACTTCTTGTTGATTGCATCCACTCAGCCCATAAACTTTCTGTTTTTCTAATTAACTCTAGCTGGTGGTAGGCTTGCTCTGTTAAAAGGCTTTGTAATAGTTTATCTAATAACGCAAATGATGCTTGGTCATGCCACAGGCAATCTTTTAATAAAATAAGATCTAACGGTGAAATAGCACTACGACCATTAAAAAAGGCACTGGCTTGTAAAAGGCGTACCGCTTTTTTCCAGCGTCTATCTGAAACATAAGGTGCTGCATCACTTTTATCTAAAGACTCACGAAGTTGATAAATTAAATCAAATAAGTGGTCATCTAAAGTGATCTTTTCTAATTCTGATTGCCAACGTGAGAACTCTTCTGCGGTAATTTGAATATGTTCTGGAATATGAAAAGAGCCTACTTCTTTATTAATTAGTAATGCACGAAAGTTTTTCTTATCTTGTACTTTGGTTAACCAAATACGAATAAGCATTCGGTCATATAGTGCTTCAAGACTACTGTCTGAATCAGGTAGTTCATTAGAGGCGGATACTAATAAACGCATTGGAATAGCAACCTCAGCTTCTCCATTTCTAAATTTACGCTCATTAATCGCCGTTAATAACGTATTAAGAATAGCAGGCCCTGCTTTCCATATTTCATCAAGAAAAACAACTTCAGCATCAGGTAAATATCCTTCAACCAAACGCTGATATTTACCTTCATCTTTTAAAGCTTGAATAGATAAAGGGCCAAAAATTTCTTCAGGGGTTGAAAAACGCGTCATTAAGTATTCAAAAGCTTTAGCCTCTTTAAAGGCTTCTTTCATTCTTCTGGCTATTAAACTTTTAGCAATACCAGGAGGACCAAGTAAGAAAACACTTTCACCACTTAGTGCTGCAAGTAGACAAAGACGGATAGCTGACTGTCGCTCATAAAGCCCAGTTTCAAGATATTGGCTAAGTTGTGAAATCCGCTCTGCAAGTTGCATAAACACTCCTAATAATGGGTACTTATTTTCGTCATCACCCTGAAAATATCAGAAAAGGATTGCTGACATATAGTCAAACATTCTATTAGCACACAAATTGTTTATAACAAAAATCGATTCAGCTTCCTACTGCTTATTTTTGGTTCTTTTTTGTTTTACTAGCGAAACGTTTCGATGGTGATCACGTTTTTTCATTAATGTTGCTGAGATGATCGGTTTAAAATATTGAATGTCATTTATGCAATACATCTAGAATTTATTACTGAGAGTAAGGAAAAATCATGGAAGCGAAGAAACTTGTGATTTTAGGTAGTGTTAATGCTGATCATATTCTTAATGTTGCCCATTTTCCGCTTCCTGGTGAAACTATTTCAGGTAACCAATTTCAAATGGTCTTTGGCGGTAAAGGTGCTAATCAGGCGGTTGCCGCTGGGCGTTGTGGTGCGAATATTTCATTTCTTGCTTGTTTAGGAAATGACGATATTGGTAAAAAAGCTAAAGCTCAATTAATAACAGATAACATTGATACTAATAGCATTGAGTTAATTGATGATGTAGCAACGGGTGTTGCGCTGATTTTTGTTAATCAGCAAGGTGAGAATGTTATTGGTATTCATGCAGGTGCTAATGGACGATTAGATACAAGTTATGTTCAGCGCCATGGGAATATAATAAAAGAGGCTGATGCGCTGTTAATGCAATTAGAATCGCCTCTTGATTCTGTTTTGAAAGCCGCTGAAATAGCTAAACAAGAAAATGTGCAAGTAATATTAAATCCAGCACCAGCTCAAGCATTACCTGATGAGCTGTTATCTCTTGTCGATATTATTACTCCAAACGAAACAGAGACTGAATATCTGACTGGAATTAAAGTTATAGATGATGAAAGCGCTCAACAAGCAGCGGATGTTCTACATAATAAAGGTATTAAAACGGTTCTTATTACATTAGGAAGCCGTGGTGTTTGGGTAAGCGAACCAAATAGTAAAGGTTGTATTGTTCCTGCATTTAAAGTGAAAGCGGTAGATACCATTGCGGCTGGTGATACATTTAATGGTGCATTAATCACCGCTTTATTAGAGGGGCAATCTATGATGCCAGCAATTAAGTTTGCTCATGCGGCGGCAGCCATTGCCGTTACCCGAGCAGGAGCTCAACCATCAGTACCATGGCGTCATGAAGTGGATGCTTTTTTAGCTTCATCCTTGTAGCGTGTTTCTTCTATATATAAAGAAAAAGAGAGCATAAGCTCTCTTTTTTAGTTTGAATAAAGCTATTAGGCTTTTTTCTTTTTATTAGTTAGGTTATCGCCATCATGTTTATCAAGGAGTAAGAATACAAAGGAAGACAGCAATGTAATGATACCAACAGTAATAAAAGTATAATGGAAGTTATCAACCGTAGTACCCACATTCTCTGTATCAAAATATCCTAAAATAGATGCACTCACTGCAATACCAAAACTAATTGCCAATTGTTGGGTGACAGCCAAAACACTATTTCCTGAGCTTGCATTGTTGTCTGTTAAATCAGCCAATGAAATTGTATTCATTGATGTAAATTGTATAGACATGACCACTCCTAATAAAAAGAGTGGAATGACAAGATAGTAAATAGACATATCCGGTGATTGAAGTGAGAACTGAGCTATCATCAAACCAATAATAATTGTGATAGCAAAGAGTGTTCGACGATAGCTAAATTTCACTAAGATCTTTGTGACAAATGATTTTGCTAAAATAGAACCTAAAGCCATTGGTGCCATCATCATACCGGAAATTATTGCCGGGTAACCAAAACCCACTTGCAACATAAGTGGCATTAAGAAAGGAATACACCCTGTTCCTAATCTTGTTGCAATATTTCCTGCAATACCGACAGAGAATGTTCGTGTTTTAAATATATTGAGAGGGATTAGTGGTTGTTGGTGGCGTCTTGCATGATTGACGTATAACCCTAGTAACGAAAATCCACCTAAAATAATGGCAATAGGAATATAGCGAGAGATATTTTTATCACCAAAAAGATCAAGACTGACAGAAAGCATGACTAAGCCAAAACCAAAGAAAATAAAGCCAAGTAAATCAAACTTGCGTTTTGGCATGGTGAAATTAGGCATATGTTTGATGGCATAGAAAATACCTAATAGTCCAATAGGAATATTTATAATGAATATCCAATGCCAAGAGGCATAAGTCACCAATACCCCTCCTAAAAGAGGTCCTGCTATGGGACCTACTAATCCTGGCATTGTGACAAAGTTGAGAATGGGCAGTAATTCGCTGCGTGGATAAGCTCTTAATAACGCAAGGCGTGCAACCGGCATCATCATTGCACCACCTATACCTTGTATAATTCGTGAAATAACAAGAAAAGTGAGGTTAGGAGAAAGTGCACATAATAAAGAGCCACCAGAAAATAAAGAAACCGCAATAATAAAAATTTTACGTGTTCCGAATCTATCGGCTAACCATCCACTGACGGGGATTAATAATGCAACAGTTAATGTATAGCTGATAACAGCTGATTGCATCGCGAGAGGAGAATGATTAAGGCTTTTTGCTATGTCTGGTAATGCCGTATTAAGAATGGTTGCATCGAGAGCCTGCATAAAGAAAGCCATTGCAGCAATCCAAGGCAACCCAGACATATTTTTGGCGGATTTCAACATGAAGCATATACCGTCTTTGTTCTATATTTTGATTATCGCTTCATTATAAACAGAAAACCTATAAAATTTGTATTAAAACTATTCAATCACTCGTTAATAAGATTAAACAGAGATCACGCGCCTTATTTCCATCCTTATCAATAATTGCCTGAACAATTTGATTATGTGTTTCCGGTTGAACCGTTTCATTACCCACAATAAGGTCAAAATACTTTTTATAAGCAGAAAGAAATAATGAGCCAAAAGAAGCAAAGAACGGATTGCCACTTGCTTGATAAATGAGATAGTGAAATTGAGTATCGATATCTAGCCAATGTTGTCTATCAAAATTCTCATCAAGCAACTGCATTTCTCTACCAAATAAAGCAAGAGACTGTTTTTGGCTTTCGGTTGCATTAAATGCGGCTAAATAACAGGCTTGAGGTTCTATTGCTAAACGGACATGATGGAAATAATGGCTGACTTTATTAAATTCACCACTGTCTATCCACCAATTAAGAAGATCATTATCTAATAGATTCCAATTTTGCATTGGAGTGACACGAGTACCGATTCTTGGTCTAGGTAAAAGCATTCCTTTAGCAGCAAGCATTTTTATTGCTTCTCTAATAACAGTCCTGCTGACGGAGAGTAATTCTGCTAATTCTATTTCTCCTGGTAACAAAGATTCAGGTTCATAGTGACCAGAAAGAATTTGTTTACCTAATTTTTCAGCAACTATATAAGAAAGATTCTTTTGAGAAGCTGAACGTTGTTCGCTAAATTGCATAATAAAGGTTACCTATACCATAATTTGTCTTCTATCTTACGTGAGTCAGCTAGAGAAAGCTGTTCGGATTTTACGCTATCAGCATAAAATTAGAGCGTTTTTCTTCATTTTGTTGAAAAAAAAAGCGAACAGAAAAAAAGTTGAAATAAATACTTGCGCTAATCCGAGAACTCCCTATAATGCGCATCCACTGACCGACGATGAGCTGACAACAGCCACGAAGGACAGCGAAGAGAAAAGAAAAAAGTTTGAAAAAACTCTTGACTCTTCAGAGGAATAACGTAATATACGCCTCCTCGCAACAACGCAGAAGACCGGAAACGGCAGCGACAGTTGCACTGCTCTTTAACAAATTATCAGACAATCTGTGTGGGCACTCGCAGAGACGATATCTTCTAAAATATTAGAT
>NZ_JBEEWD010000011.1:0-106043 GCF_040140245.1 Proteus sp. fly-1013
GTTCGTTTAGTGATTGGTTTCATTACACTCTCCAATTTCAGATTGGAAAAGTGTCAACCTTATTCAGGACGGGTCATGGCAAAGAAAAAGGGCGCTAATATTGCGCCCTTTTTTAATCACTAGATTTTATCAACTACAGATTAATGACGAGTATAGATGATTTTCTTACTGTCATTTTCGCAAGTTCCGACAACTTTACCATCGGCTTGTGCAACTTGGTCGTTTTCAACGACAGTTAAAGTAAAGTTAGCGGCTGGCACACCATTATTAACGATTTTTTGTTGAATAGATTCAACGACTTCATCACATCCCGCATTCGCGGCTAAAGGTGCAAACGCAACCAGAGTGGCGATTACTGCAAATACATATTTTTTCATATCATTCTCTCCTTGTTTTATGGAGTAAAACATCACTGTTTTACACGACTTTCTTACGGATTAACAGGGCGGCCAGTATTACTGTCTAAACAACGACGCGTTTCAGGCTCCCAATATGCGTAGACATTCGCACTTTTCAGACAAGCATCTCGCTCATCAATGGCTTTATCTACTTTATTAAATTCAATTTTTTCTCGCTGATTAACTTGGGTACGAAGCTCGCGCTTTTGATCCCAGTCTTCTTTCATTTGTCGAGCTTGTTCTTTATCTAAGACATTGTCATAGCCATCGCCATTAATGGTTACATTAGTTGAAGCGGCAACAGAAGAAAAAGAAGACACTGATAAACCAAGAAATAAGGAGAACACCATGGTTCTGATGACTTGTTTCTTAGTTAGTGTGTTTATCATGGTTGCTATCCTCTAAAGTTATGTAGCTATTGCTCTCAATGACTATTATATCTTAATAATTATAACTGATGCCTTAATAAAAAATGAGTTTTCAGTGCGTTTAGTTTTGACGATGAACACTTAATCCTGCAAATGACTGACTCACCGGCATCATTTCTAATGTATTGATATTCACATGAGCAGGTAAGGTTGCTGTCCAATATACCGCCTCTGCTACATCTTCAGGCGTTAATGCATTTGCATTGGCATAGGTTTGTTCAACTTTATCACTATCACCTTTAAAACGAACTAATGAGAATTCTGTACCCCCAACAAGACCCGGTTCAATATCGGTTACACGGACTTTTTTACCTTGGAGATCAGCGCGTAATCCTAAACTAAATTGTTTAACAAACGCTTTAGTGGCACCATAAACATTACCGCCCATATAAGGCCAAGAAGCGGCTGTTGAGCTGATATTAATAACATGACCTTTATTTCTTTCAACCATAAAAGGAAGAATAGCGCGGGTAACATGAACCAGACCTTTATTATTTGTCTCGATCATCGTATCCCAGTCATCAAGGTTAGCTTTATCGGCGGTATTTAAACCTAAGGCTAAGCCTGCATTATTGACTAACACATCAATTTCACGCCATTTTTCAGGTAGTTGAGTGTAAATTTCACTGACTGCTTTTTTATCTGTAACATCTAACTGTAACGGATAAAATTGTTCACCCAGCTCTTTATGTAAGTTATTAAGTTTATCCAAACGACGAGCTGTACCAATAACTTTGTGTCCATGGCTGATAAAATGACGAGCAATGGCTTCACCAAAGCCAGCGGAAGCACCCGTGATAAAAATAATCATTTAATTACCCTCGATAGTTATAATAATTGAAAGTAAAAGGCTATCACTAAAAAGAGTCAAGTTTAAAAATTGGCTTTGTGATAAATCAGGCTAAAAACCAGATGCTTTTCCTATATGAAAGATTTTTATCTTTAATAGTAACCTGTATTTTTGTTTTTAACTGATAGAACAAGAGGTAGTTATTTCGTTGTTTTCTATTAAAAACAAGGAAGGTAAAAATCAAGCTTAGTATCACGGTAAAAGAAATAAACTCAGTAAGACCATAGTGATAATAACAATGATGCTACTAATTACAGCAATCGCCAGTGTGGGTGATAAAAGAAAACAGAAGTAACACAAAATAAAAGTCACAACGATATGAATTAAATCGCTAAATGACTTATATAAAATCACGATGGTTTTTTTTAATTGAGAGAGAAACGATTTGTTCATGTCACACCAAAATAAATGCAGATTATCTTATTGCGACTCGTTGCTAGACTGAGTCAAAAAAATATAAACTCAGTCTAGCAGAATAAGAAAAGAACGGTTATTTTTTACCAACTTGGTGACCAATAACGCCACCTAAGACACCGCCACCAATGGTGCCTAATGCGCTACCATCAGTTAAAATAGCGCCACCGATAGCACCTGCACCGGCTCCAATTGCTGTATTACGGTCGCGTTTTGTCATGCTAGAACAGCCCGCAAGTGAAAAAAGCAGAACAGAAGCGACACACATTGTTCCAATCTTTTTAAACGTGATATTCATTTTTATAAACTCCAATATAAAGGACAATGTAAAAATAAACCTATCGAATTTATACTAGGATCGGAATATTCGGGAACAACGGGGAGAAAACTCTTAAAATGAGTGATTACTCATAACATACATTTTAAATGCATTTAATCAAAATAAATTTTATTATCTATATTATTATTTGATGCTCAGAAGAAAAGCATCAATGTATTATGTCATTTATATGAGTTAACGTAACAATATGATATTGATAAATAAACTAAAAACACTCTCTTCACAATTTGCATCGGGTTATTTTGGTGTTGTATTAGGGATGATTGGTACGGGAATGGCATGGCGCTATGCAGCAAAAGAGCATAACTATCCGCCTTATATCGGTGAAATATTTATTGGTGTAGGTTGCTTGGTTTGGTTAACACTTACGCTATTTTTACTGAGTAAATGGCTATTTCATCGACAAGCCATTCTTGATGAAATTAAACATCCGGTTGCCAGTGGATTTACTAGTTTATTTCCGGCAACGACAGTCTTAGTCTCGATAGGGCTAAGCCCATATTTACCATTATTTTCTCTGATACTGTTTAGTATTGGAGCAATTGCTCAACTTGGGTATTCCAGTTGGTTGATTGGTTATCAATGGAAGGGCGAATACCCAAAAATGGCGACGACACCGGTCTTATATTTACCCACAGTTGCGAACAATTTTATTTGTACCATGGCATGTGGTGCATTGGGTTTTAATGATCTGGGGGTTTTATTTTTTGGCGCTGGCGTATTTTCTTGGTTAAGTCTAGAACCCGCTATTTTAAAAAGAATACGTAGTGAGGGATTAATGGATGAGAAATCACGGCTATCATTTGGTATTCAATTAGCACCCGCTTTAGTTGCTTGTAGTGCTTATTTGGCAATCAATGACAATCACATCGATTTCTTCGCTAAAATGTTATTAGGTTATGGGCTTTTACAACTTCTATTTATGGTGAGATTAATTCCTTGGTTTGTTAAACAGCCGTTTTCATTACCTTTTTGGAGTTTCTCTTTTGGTGTATCTGCGTTAGCAAAAGCCTCATTAAATATGAGTATGACATCCAATAGTCATTTTATGCAGTTACTCTCAACAGCACTATTTATCTTCGCTAATTTAATTATCTTATTACTGATTTGGCATTCATTATTATGGGTTTTTAAAGGACTAAAACAATTATGTTGTCCATCTAAAGCACTCTAATGAACATAGAAAAAAAGAGAGCCTAAACAAAATTATTTAGGCTCTCTTTACTTTAAGTCGAAAGATAATTTAATAAAATATCAAAATACTGCAATAGGTGAGAATTAAATTCTAATCGGCTTTCTGCTTAAAATAGCCACCGTATTACCAATAAACATGGCTGAGTAATATAAAGGAACATAAATCAAACCAAGTGCAATCATCATAATACCAATAGATAACATCAATGCCACAGTGGGATCTGGTGATGTTAATTCTAAAAACCCTTTATCTAATCCGGTTAAAAATACCTTTTCTTGTAATTTTGCATATAACCATGATCCACCAACAAGAACTGCACCAAACCAAAAACTTAGCCAACATAACGCCGAAGTAAAAGACATCATATTATTTTTCATTATTTGTTTTCCTTGTCAAATAAAGCACACAATGAGTTATGGTTTTTATAAAGATAAGCTTTTAAATTATAGCGATAAATTAAAATAGATAAATACACATATAGGTAAATGACGACATTAATATTTAAAGAATGCGATATTATTAATTATCTATTTATTTTTAAATTTCTTATTACATATATCCACACATAAAGAAATATCGTTAATAACAATCACTTTTGAAGATAATTCAGGATGGTTATTAAGAAAAGCATCTAAACGTTTATCATATTGCTTTGAAAAGCGAAGAAGTTCCCACGTATTCACTAACGTTTCTTTAGGTAATTGACGTTTAATTCTATTTATAAATAGGCGTTTTATTAAATAATTAACACGTTTCCAATAAGGAATGTCTATCCTAAAAATAATCGTACAGTCATTAAGAAAGGGTAATAAACGTTTGTCATAAGCACCTTCAACGATCCATTTATCTGTTTCTTTAATAGCATTAACTTGAGATGTTATAAAATCCTCACTATTTTTATGGAATTCATCCCCAGTCATATCCCAATAAATGGCATCAAACGGATATACAGGTAAAGACAACGTGGTTGCAAGTTGCTTAGATAATGTCGTTTTTCCTGCTCCAGAAGGGCCCATAATACAAATCTTCATTTCTTTTTCAATAAGTTGCTTTAAGATAAGAATAGTATAAAAGAAAATAGAGCTAATAACGATGAAAAGAAAGTTAATTAAAAGAAATAAACGTTGGCTGATGGAAAAATATCATCTTTCACAACAACTATTTGCACCACTATCGGTTATTTTAAAAGAGAATGAATTAGAGTCACAAGCAAATCGATATTACCGCTTATGGCGGCGTGGTTTAATCAAAGAAGATTGGAGCCATGCTACTTTTGATACTGGTGTTGCAACAGTACCTCAACTACGAGTTGATGGACGTGTTATTTATCACGAGAGAGTTTTTAACAAAGAATTAGTGCCATTAGAATACCAAGATCAATGGAAAGCATTTTGAAATTTAAAAAGCCAGCAGAGTCAGAATAAAGCTAATTTATTGTTCATTATTAATGGCTTAAAAAATAAAAGGGTGAAAAAATAGGTTTTGGTTAAATATGGATAAAATAAAACAGCAAGACCACCAGCAACAGCAAGCTTTCGCTGATGACATACAAAAGGGCATTGCTTTAAAGCGAGATTTACTAGTATTAAGGGAATTACTTTTATCCTATAAATACAATGGAATGACTCAAGATATAATGCGAGATTGTTTAAACCAATTACGAGCTATTGAGGATGAAGACACTATTTTAGACTTACTCGATTTTGTCGAAGGTTTTTGTTCCTTAGATTGGAAAATATATCCCTGAAAACTGAAAAAAATTACTGGTAGATGTTCAAAAAATTCCCGCTTCTATCCTCGAAAATGCATTAAATATTCTTAACTTTGATAAGGCTGAGTCATTTTTTTATTCTCTAACTTTATCGGAAGCCGCATTGAGAGCTTGCGCGAAACGTGTGATTTCATCTTCGCTAAATTGGCTAATAAAGTAGTCTTTAATGACACCTTGATAGATGATCCACATCTCTTTTCTTAATGCTTTACCTTTTTCTGTGATGGTTGCAAATGCTGCACGGCGATCATCATCAGAACGAGTGCGTATCACGAGTTGTTCTTTTTCCAATCTATCGATCATTCGCGTTAAATTATAACGCTCAATAACGACAACATCTGCAAGCTCATGCATACGTCGAGTTCCATTGACGCCGCTTTCTAAACCCCAAAGTATGTCATACCACGCATAAACAGGTAATTTGGCTTCAGCCAATTTTGCCTCAATCTTTCTAATAATAAGCTTATGAGCTTTAACAAAAGAAAACCAGAGATCAGGTTGTTTATTGTTCATCTTATTGTTTTTCCAATTAAGGGAGTTATTTGCAATTGCAATTATAAAAGGATGGCGTTATTTTTTCCATGGTTATGGTTGTCATAATTTTAGTAAATGTATGAGTTGCTATAATTAGATGTGATTTTTTGAATTATATTTTTTGATCTGATAAATAAAATAGCCTATTGCCAGTGGAATAATAAATGGAATAATTAGGATAATATAAAATATTACTCCACCTCTAGCACCTGGGCTATTAATATATTCATTAAAGGTATATTTTGAAAAATAGTGGAGCAGTATATTATCACTGCATCTTTTAGCAAATGGAAATAACGGAGCACAAAGGCAAGCGTAAACAATAATTAAAATAAATTTATCTCCATGATCACTTAATACATAAATTAAAGGGATAAAAATAAAGAGGCTAAGTAGTAGCTTTCCTAAAAAATCCCAACTTTTAACAAAAAGACGAATAGGGTGATTTTTTCTTTTTATCAATATGTTATGGCGTGTTATTTTTTCTTTGGTATAATTTTTACCACTTCTACTCATTGAATTTCCCTGTAAAAGAAAATAAAACAGTCGTTAATTTATCTCTTATTATAAACATAATGTACATATATTTTTATATATTAATGAGTTAAATATACAGGCTAGTAGAAACAGATAAAACATCATTAAAAAACCCGCCAGCAGAAAACATAGCTGACGGGTATTTTTCAGAAAATTAGAATGCTTGACGGAAAATTTCAATGATCTCTTTTTCATTACCTTTACGAGGATTAGAGAATGCATTACCGTCTTTAAGTGCCATTTCTGCCATATATGGGAAATCAGACTCTTTCACACCTAATTCACCCAAATGTTGCGGAATACCAATATCCGCAGATAGGCGAGCGATAGCAGCAATAGCGCGTTCTGCTGCATCCATCACTGATAACCCTGTGATATTTTCACCCATAAATTCAGCAATATCTGCAAATTTTTCTGGATTAGCAATCAGGTTATAACGCAGTACATGTGGTAATAGCACCGCATTAGCTACGCCATGAGGCATATCATATAAACCACCTAATTGGTGAGCCATTGCATGAACGTAACCAAGGTTAGCGTTATTAAATGCCATTCCTGCTAAAAGTGAAGCATAAGCCATATTTTCACGGGCTTTCAGATTTGTCCCCAAGGCTACGGCTTGACGCAAGTTACGAGAAATTAAACGGATTGCTTGAATAGCTGAAGCATCAGTGACAGGGTTAGCATCTTTAGAAATATAAGCTTCAACTGCGTGAGTTAATGCATCCATACCGGTTGCAGCAGTCAGTCCTGCTGGTTTGCCGATCATTAACAGTGGATCGTTAATAGAAACAGAAGGGAGATTACGCCAGCTTACAATAACAAATTTAACTTTAGTTTTGGTATTAGTCAGAACACAGTGGCGAGTGACTTCACTGGCTGTACCCGCAGTTGTATTCACTGCAATAATTGGTGGAAGTGGATTTGTTAGTGTTTCAATACCTGCATAATTATAAAGATCGCCTTCATGAGTTGCTGCAATACCGATACCTTTACCGCAGTCATGTGGGCTACCGCCACCTACTGTAATTATCATGTCGCACTGTTCTTTGCGGAACATTGCAAGACCTTCAAGCACATTAGTGTCTTTTGGATTAGGTTCAGTACCGTCAAATACGACAACATCAATACCCGCTTCTTTTAGATAACCTATAGTTTTATCTACAGCGCCATCTTTTATCGCTCGTAGACCTTTATCCGTTACCAGCAGGGCTTTTTTACCACCCAATAATTTGCAACGTTCGCCAACAACAGAGATAGCACCTGGACCAAAAAAGTTAACATTCGGTACCAAGTAATCAAACATACGATAGCTCATGATAAACCTTCCAATATCAGATTATTATTCAGATAAATTAAAGTATTAGAGCATTCTCACCCCATTGGTTATTAAGTCAAGGTAGTAACCAATCAATAAGGTGAATCGATTCATTTAACTTTGGTTCATTTGATATAAGTCAACGGGATATGCTTTCTTTAAAGGGCGAAAGGTTGAGCCAATCTTTATTGGAGATCTTCGATATATTAGCAAAAAAAGGAATATAGGACGCAATATTGGGAATTTTAAGCTATTACAAAGTGATTCGAGGTAGAAAGTAAAAGGAGGGGGAAACGATAAAATAAAACACCCGCAAGCAGGTGTTTTACCATGTAATGTCAGGTAGCTACGATTTATTCGTCGAAGTACCAATATCCTTGATTGATAAATTCTGTTAATTCTGCAACAAAGGCTGAGTTCATAAGAGCTTCACCAAGTTCATCAGCTCCAACTTCCGTAAATTGGCACAGTGCATTTGCTCCCTTCGTTTCTTTGGTAGCCCAAATCTCTGTATTCACAAAGAAATTATCCTCAATGCGTAGGACTCGCAGTCCGCTCAATCGGATCAGTTTTTCACCATAATTCAGTGCATTCAATACTTCTTCTGGCTGATATGGCGGTTCAGCGGGAGCGATATCCAACTCATGACGTGGCGTAGTTGCAAAACGACCTAACCATTGTTCAAAATCACCGGGCTTGTTGATCATTTCAATCATCATGGTACGCAGGCGTTCAACTTCATGAGCTTCCATTCTTCCTGCATTGTCGCGTACAGTCAGGTTAGGATCGCTATAATTTATCCCGCCCAGATCTTGCTCCAGTGCGTAGTCTGCAAAACTACTCAGCAAATCACGGCCATTAGGTCCGCGAAAGCCGACAGAATAGTTCATGGTATCTTCAAAGGTGAAACCATCATGAGGGAATCCCGGTGGAATATACAGAATATCTCCCGGCGCCATTTCCACATCAATAATTGGCTCAAACGGATCAACATGCAGTAATGCAGGATGCGGGCAGAATTGACGCATTGGCAGGGCATCACCTACACGCCAGCGACGACGTCCCATTCCTTGAATGATAAAAACATCATAGTTATCAATATGTGGCCCAACACCACCTCCAGGTACTGAATAGGAGATCATCAGATCATCAAGACGCCATTCAGGCAATACACGGAACGGTTTCACTAACTCAGCTGACGGCATATGCCAATGGTTAACAGCTTGTACCAGCAGTGACCATCCTTCTTCGCCTAATTCGCTGAAGTCTTCAAACGGACCGTGACTCGCCTGCCATTTATTGCCAGTTAAGCTGACAAGGCGGCTGTCGATTTCTGGCTCCATCGCCAAACCAGCCAGTTCATCTGGTGTGATAGGATCGACAAAATTAGGAAATGCATTTTTCAATACAACAGGTTTTTTTTGCCAGTATTTTTCTAAAAATTCAGGCCAGTTAAGATTCAGTTTGTTAACCATGTGACCACATCTGTGTAAATAAATAAGTGGGTAATTATAGAAGTAATACACGGCAATATTTTTGTTTGGCGTCAAATGCCAGTCAATAACATGGATAGGAATATGACAATATAAAGGGAGATTGGGTAGGGGATTTTACTTTTTCATGGAGACTTTAGTGCTTATCTATTTTGTTTTTTTAGGGGATATTTTTATATCAAAATAGCTATTTCTCATTTCATTTTCCTTATGGATTTTTATGCTATCAGATTTTCTTAAAACCTTTAGTAAAATAAGGTGTTCTCTGTTCCATGGTTCATTTTTTATAAAAATAGCCCCTTAATGTGGGGCTATTCATTGATAGTAATATGACCAGGATATGCGATTGTATCATTTTCATATACAAAATTTAATTATGTCAGTATCAGCATATCAACAGGGAAAGACTATTGTTATCAGGATAACAAACATGGCTTACATTTTATTTAAATGTAAATCATGTGATTACATGACTGTTACTACGATGAATTCAATCTGAGTAAATATATAAGGAAAAGTCAGTTATGAAATTAACCAGTTCATTAATAAATGGTCAGCAAAATGATTTT
Organism: Proteus sp. fly-1013; assembly: GCF_040140245.1. Classification (NCBI taxonomy): domain Bacteria; kingdom Pseudomonadati; phylum Pseudomonadota; class Gammaproteobacteria; order Enterobacterales; family Morganellaceae; genus Proteus; species Proteus sp. fly-1013. The sequence continues at coordinate 9,848 of NZ_JBEEWD010000011.1, forward strand.
TCTTGTCTTCCGCCTGATAGAGGATCAAGAAGAAAAACAAATAACATTATGAAAAGTATTATTTCTATGCAAAATTCTTCGGATGTACTGCATAAGAGTAGTTGTTTAAAGAACAGAAGTGCAGATGTAATAAAATCATTTTTAAAAAAAACAATAGCAGCTCAGAGCTATAATGAAATGTTTTCTAAAGGCGATGATTTTAAAAAATTAGGCATCGCTCTACCAGATTCATTAGCACGGAAATCTTCATTTTCCTCACTACAGCACCTGAATGAAGTATCTAAAAACTATTTAACAAAAATAAAAGAAAAAACCACAAATTTAACCTCACAGGAAAAAGTTTTGCTAAGTAAGGTGGTAGATGCAAAAATACATTTCAGGCATCAAAGTAATTCATATTTAGTAAATTCCGCTGGAACACTTAATATTGTGTCGTTAAATAAGTTGCAATCTGATGGTATTAGCACTGCACAAAATACATATCTACAAGATATACAACATTTAAGCAATCAGGATTTTGTTTTTTTTGGTGTTGAATTTTCAGGTAATAAGGCTCAACTCCCTCTTAATACCCGTCATTCAACTGTAGATTTTGGAGGCAATGCTTATATAGTTGATAATCAGTTTCCTCATGGATATCTGACATTGACTGATCATATGGATAACACTATACCGCCTGCATATCTGTACGAACATAAGGAATTCATAGATCAATTTACTGAGGTAAGAAAGGAAGTTTACCGCAACGTTCATGGGGATAAAGGTATAAGAGATATTCCTATCTTTAATTCTACAGACATGAAGCTTGGACTGGGGTTACACCTCATAGATTTCCTTAGAAAGAGTAATGATACAGAGTTTAAAAGATTTGCTCTGAATGAAAATCTAGATGGTGAAAATTTAGACAGAATTCTAAATTTTGTATTTCAACCAGAGTTCCATGTCCCGAGAATGGTTAGCTCGAATAATTTTAAAGAAGTAAAATTACGAGAAATAAGTGCGAAGGATGCGGTTAAAGCATCTAATTTTGAAGCTCTTTCGTTACATATAAGAAACAAGGATGATGCATGTAAAGTCATGAGACTTGCTATAGAACACGCCAAAAAAGATATTGTCGATTTTTTATTCTCAAAATTCAGTTTTACTGAAGAGGATGTGGAAAATATGTCACCTTCTCAGGATATTGAGTTCTTACTAAGTGATTACTCTGCGGATGAAAAAATTCTGAAAGATTTTTTGGAACGGGGATTAGTGAAACCGAACAAAATATTCAGGAGAGTTAATTCTGGTAATACAATGTTAGATAATGCAATAAAATACAATAAAAGAGAAATGGTTGATATATTACTTGAACATGGAGCTATTAGTGGAAAAGAAATCAAGAACCGCAAATAAGTAAAAAACATCTACAAAGGCTGGTAATTGTTTATCAAATAAAATTACCAGTCTAAGTTCGTTTGTAACAAAAGCATTGGCGAATAAGCCTTAAGTTAGGAATGAACCAACATAATCAACCAGCCTAAAACAGAGATTCCAGTGCCTATCCATATTTAGATATCAAGGTTCGCATAATGTATATTATGTTAAATGAAGTGTATGACCAACAACTTGATAATACGGAGCCTTTTCCTAGTATGTAGCACTGATATCTTTAAGCCCTATTAATACTCATTAACTATTGTGAGTATTAACAAAGAATCAAACTACTTTTAATGATTAAGATACTCATTAAATATATGTGCGCCTAGGATACGGATCACTTCTGAACGTTCATCTAAAGAAGAATCCCCTTTTCTAACATAAATACTAATAAATACAGGCTCATGATTATTTGACCAGACCATCGATGTTATTCCTCTGATCCCATAATCACTTGCGCCTGATCTATCTGCAATTTCCCATCCTTTAGGTAGAGAGGCTCTAAGCATATTGTCCGCAACTTTATTATTTATCATCCATTTTTTTAATTGAGCTTTGGATGCATTACTGAGTACATCTCCAGTCAAAATATTCTTTATACTCAGGCTCATCGCATTCGGAGTCGTTGTATCACGTAAATCATCCACGGGATTAATAGTGAGTTCTGGCTCATAACGATCAGAACGAGTCACCGTATCACCTATCGACCTCATAAATGCTGTAAGCCCTTCTGGTCCTCCACCGGATAAAATAGCAAAATTTGCCCCAGTGTTATCACTGTATTCATTTGCGGCTTCGCAGGCTTTTTCTAAGGTAAATGGCTTGTTTATATAATTCTTAGCAACTGGTGAATATGTCACGATATTCTTTTCAGTGACTACCATAGAGTGATTTAACGAAATTTTTTTGGCATCAACTTTTGCTAGGACATTAGCGCAGGCAATTGATTTTACTGTGCTATCTAATGGGAAGCGCTGATCTCCATTTATAGAAACAGAGCTATTATCTGAATATAAAATTGATAAACCTACTTTCCAGCCTTCTTTTTCATATTGCTTAACTTGATCATGTAGATTTAGCGCAAAAGCAGAAGATACAATCGGCATACATAAAACTAATGTGGCGAGTGTTTTAAATCGTAATCTCATAAAAACCTTAACTCTTTAAATATACAGGGATTATTTTTATCGCGATTATATTTTCTTTTGCATAATTAACAAATGATCATAACTTTTAGTAGCATATAGAAAAACTTATGGCTCCAATTAAACGGTCGAGTTAGCTTATTAGCATTTATCGCGACATATGTGTTTTCAAATACACTATCAAAAACTAAATTGAGTGAGTCAAAATTATTTTGTTTAAAGTCTGTGATAGCAAAATTGTTTATTCTTTTTTATGGTCTGATTTCCATGCTCGATAATGAGCTATCATTAAAAGAATAAGTTTCAAATGTGTATTATAAGCACTGAAACAAAGAATGTTTATTTAAGTGTGATCGTGTTATCACCTTACTAGTCGGATTCGTTTAATTCTATTATAAATGCTCTAAAAACTGCAAAAACCACGCCAGTGTCAGTTCTTTCCTATATTCGCTCTAATTACCCTGCTTTACGCTAACATTATATTTAATGTGAAAATAAATATTTGTAAACGGAAATTAAGTATTTTTATTTATACTATGCGAGGATGAATATGAGAATTGTACTTTCTTTAATATTGAGTTCAACACTATTGCTCTCTGGTTGTTCTGCCTTCCTTTTTAGCCTAGGCAGCAATCCAGAAATGACACTGAGTAATATTAAATTGATGGAAAATACAACAAAACTGCGAGTGCCAGCTATACCACCAGGAACAAAAGATGGTGAATATTTACGTTATTATCCTGGGGGACAAATTAAATATAAATCATGGGTAACTAAAGGCTGTTATGATCGTTACGTTAATGCTTATTATGAAAATGGTAAGCTACAAATGATCATACCACTGAAGAATTGTGAAGTTAACGGTGTGGTAAAAAGTTACCAGACTAACGGCAATATATACAGTGAAATTGCTATGCGTAACGGCTTACCGCATGGCGCTTTCAAGTATTATCATAATACACCTAAAAATAATGTTAATTTGCAGGGATATATAGAGAATAAAGCTCTTATTGGTGTCATAACTCAATATGATGAAAACGGAAAAGTGATTAATAAAGGTCAAGTGTTAGATGGTAAGGTTAAAATCTTAAAATAACCTGATGTGAATTACCGGCTTTTGTTATTTATGAAAGCCGGGTTTTATTTTATTTTTCAAATACGTTTTATCTCTTTTCTATATTAAAGTATTGAGCCAACGCTTTATAACCTTTCTCGCTGATAGTCACTTCTCTATATCCTTGGTGTCGTGTTAACCACGCTTGCGCTTCTGCGTAATTAAGAAAAACTGCACCAATTTGCCCGCCTAAATGAAAACGACGCTCACTCCAATCTAAACATGGGCAGCAAATATTACGAGGATGCTTTGCTTGAAATTTAATTCCCATATTTTCAAATCGCTCAAGACCTAGCGCTGTAATCGCACGACCGTCCTCTGTTATCCATTTTTGCTGACAAAGTGAATGGTAAATATCGACAGCAACCTCACCTGCTAAATGATTATAACAAGTTCGTGCCTTCCTTAAGTTTTTGGGTGTTGTGATTTTAGCTTGCGAAATATGGTCGGTTGAAAAGCTCATTAAATTTTCAATCACGTTGGCAATTTCATCGTTAGCTAATCGGAAATAACGGTATTTACCTTGGGATATGACAGAAATAAGGCGACTACTGAGTAGTTTTGATAAATGACTACTTGCGGTAGAGGCAGAAATATCAGCCACAATACCCAGCTCAGTGGCTGTCCACGCCCTTCCATCCATTAATGCACAGAGTATTTTGACTCTGGAAATATCAGATATTGCTGCACCCACAGCGGCTATTGCTGACTCTACAGTATGTTGATATTCCGATTTCATCTCTGATTTAGCCATTTAAAAATTAAGCCCTTTGATAGCATGTCATTAATGGGGAAATAACGTTATTGTAGCAAGTTATCAAGCTTATTTAATTACAGACTTTCTGCATCAAATGAATATTCACGCGCCAAAGAAGCAATGCTAATTTTGTAAAAATCGAAAATAGACTCTCGACCTTCTTGTTGCGCACTTTTATGTGAAATATTTTTCTTCCATTGCAAAACAGCTTCTTCATTTTCCCACCAAGAAAGTGATAATAATTTTCCTTCGGTTGATAAACTTTGAAACCGCTCTATTGAAATAAATCCCTCAACATCTGTTAGTAATGGCTTTAAATCAGCCGCTAAAGATAAATAACGATCCTGTTTTCCTGATTTAATTTTGACTTCAAATATCACGGCAATCATTAGTGCTCTCCTTTAATTGGGTGATAATGAGTGTATTGATAAAAAAGGTAAAACACTTCGATAATCATTGAAATGAGCGCAATTATCTATTTTAAAAGCAAACTTAGTGTATTTATTCGCCCATTATTCCAATCAAAATGCATTAAACGCCCTGTTTTATCGAAAAAATACCATTGATTAAATTCACTTCGGTATTGAGGTGCTAAGTTTGTTGGCCATTTAAGTTCAAAGGTGCAGTGATTTTGATTGTTATATAAACGAAACACCGTTAGCTCATCTTCTTGCCAATAAATTAACGTGGCTGTTCTTTTTATTAAATGAAGTGAATGTTGTTCTTCAATAGATTGAGTATTAGGTAGTTGTAAACGTTGCGTATAGTGAGCGTTAGCGGAGGTTAATACGCACTTATCATGCTTTACGCCATAGTATGAGTTAGATATAAGATCATATTTTAATCCCTCATTTAAATGATGAGGTAGGCTTTCTCGTTGAGTTAACCGACGTTCAGGTAAAACATATGACCAGCGCTCTTTCGGTTCACTATTAATTAGCCAATGTTCATCGTCATTGTGGCGAAGGATCTCGATAACATCGCCATTCAAAGCATCTACATTCCAAACAATTTTAAAGTCACTTTTAGTATCAACAACCTGTACCGTATTATTAATGGCAATAGTCCAAAAAATACCATCAAAAATACGAGTAAAAACAGTGCATTTCAATGTACCAAGTTCTTGAATGGACTGCGTTGTGATTGCTAATGAATTAATTTGGAAATAATCGCCTCTTGGTGCTAATAATAAAGCGCTTTGGTGATTTTCTGCGATAACAATATGATACGTTGGCGTTAAATTATGCCAAAGTTTTTCCCCTGCTGTATCGGTTAATAACACCCCAGATTCACCCAGCGCGATAAGATATCGGTGATCATTTAAGGCAACCACATCATAAATAGCGTAAAGCCCTTGTTCTGGAATAGCCGCCGAAATAAAGTGATTTTGTGCATCTAAGGCATAACGCTTAGCCTCTGGAATATCACTATAAGGCATATCTGTTTTTAATAGTTTATTGGTACTTTTATGAATAAGTTGGCTAATTTCTTTTTTTTCTAGCACAGAATTCGCACTATATTGATCAACAATAATGGGTCGAATAAGTTGATTAATTAATTGTTCTGTTAATTTAGTCTGCTTAGGTAGTGCTAATAGTTCTCTGACTAAAATGGCGCGTTGAATAGTTGCAAGTGGATCGTTACATACTTTTTTAATATCATCTTGATATAAATGAAAAGTGTCAGGTAATAAAAATATTGATTTTACAAGACTACGCAGGCTTAATTCTCCACCAGCTTGATAGGCAATTTCTAACCAATGTTTGGCTTTATTACGACTTATTTCATTGTTTAATTGCCAGATAATATCGATAGCTTGTAAATAATCTTCACAGTCAACCAGATATTCAGCCCACTCTTCACGCATTTTATCTGCAATATCAGGATGTTTTTCTTGTAACTGTAATACGACGTAGGAAAAAGCATTGTGTAGGCGAGCATAAATAACAGCAGAATCAATATCGCCCGCTAAGCAATATAAACGAATAATACGATCAGGTCGCATTCCCCACATCCGTGCCAGTTCCGCCGCGTGTTGATAGCGTTGAAAGCTTTCTAAATAACTCAGTGCTTCTTCTTTTTCTTGTAACAATTCAGCGAGAACAAACAGTGCTTCTTCATTACAACCAGCTTTATCCAGTTTTATAAACTGTTGACGATAAAGTTGTTTTAAATAATTTTGCAGTTCATCTCCAAAATAAAGACTTTTATGCCCTTGTTGATTGGCTGATATTTCCAGTTTATTTCGCCCTTTTAATCTCCCTAAATAAGGTGAAGGCGTTGTTTCTTGATTTTCTTGATATTGACTAAGCGGAATACCATGACGCAACGCTTGATCGACATTACCATCTTCAAACATTTTCATCATTTTATTAATATAATCCGCTTGTTGCTTACTCATCATAGAGGCTAATCCGCTTTTAATTGAAAGCTTATTTAGCCAATGCTGCCACGGTGATAATTGAGATATCGTTTTAGATGAAGAGTGTATAGTTTCACGATTTTGGGGCGTCAGAAATTTATTAATGATTTTCTGAGTCAGTGATAATGACGCTTTTGCATGAGGTGCTTGTGTTTGAGATGACGACGAAGCGTTTTCAAATACAGTTTTTATAAATTGCTTTTGTTGATCTGCCGCCGGTGGAATATTGTCACCAATAATTGTTCTAATATTTTTCTCTTCTGACAATGCTTGAGGTTTTATCTCATATAGACTGGCGTAGTTATCAGTTTCTTCAAAATGAATCTCTTTAATATCAAGATAATCAGCAAGTGATAGAGGTTCAGCTTGTGAAAATAGAAGCGTTGTTACAACACCACTACGAACTAAAGCAAGATCTGCATAAGGCAGTTTTTTTATCTCATCATTATCTAGAGGTGCTGTGCTATAAAGGCGACCGTAACGAATTAAAGGCCATCCCTCAATGGATGAGCAATCCACCGTTTTATTTTCAGTAAAACAGAGAACATCCCCTTGTTCGAATCGATAAATACGACAATTAGCTTGCCAATATTTTATTAAATAAGTCAGCCGTTGAGTCTCGTTAAACCAGTCATTCGGTAGCCATAAACCTTCAATTTGACGATATCCCAATAACATTGGATGACGAATATAATCGTTATGCATTTTGGGTGTCACCTTCTTGTTCAATGGTATACAGATTTAGGCGTAATTGTTTTTGGTATACATCATAAACAACGACTTGAGCGTGATCCGTTAATGCAGCAAACAGGCCTTTAGATGGGCTAAATGAGTAACGCGTAAACGGATTATCTGCACGATATAAGATTTCTATCTCGCCTTTTGAATAACTGGCAATGTTTCGTTTGTTAGGGCTGATCATCAAAATATTTAAGGTGGTTAAATCTTTTTCTATAGAGCCATCGAGTGTTGGATAAAAAAGCCCTATTCCTTGCCATCCTTGTGGTAAATCTATTTGATAGCCATAAACCTCATCAATTTCCATATTATAAACATGCCAACTTTGTCGATTAGTGCTTAGTGAGATAGCACAAGATATTGATTTAGAGCCATTGGTATATTTATGGTGATAGGCAAATAATACAGCTCTTTGATAGGAAATAAATTGAGTAAAATAGAGTCGATGTTGGTATTTCTTTTGAGAAAAGTTTGCACCCGTGACCATTTGGACCAATTCACTACTGTCATTGAGATAAATATACACAAGTAAGTTGTCTGCTATTTTCTCTATGCCAAGGACTTTCTCTTCAACGATTTTAAAGCCGTTTTTTTCTTCAGCATAAACATTGGATGAGAAAGCGACTAGCCGTCTTGCTCTATCATGAACAAATAAGCTGGAATATTCCTTATTCGATAAATAAGCACTGGCAAGAGTATTACCCCGTCCAATACCTGCTGAAAACTCTTCATCCGAAGGTCGAGGTATATAAGAGAGTTTGGGTAATTGCCAAAAGTAGAGGCCATTGTTATTGGAAAGTAATGCGCCCATCTTTTTTCCGTGACACTGTAACGCTAAAATAGCATGACCATCAGGATATATTTGGTATACAAACGGCTTTTTAAGCGGGCTGTCTTGATTCGATCTATTGAGCGGTGGAATTTTAATAACCACTAACCCAGGTTTACCTAATAAAGTGACCCCCACCGCGCTACCATGAAATGAGATAACGGGTGAAAACATCAGTGATATTTTGTGTTCATGTTGATGCGTATTTTGCGCTGACGACGGTCTTAATTGCCCTTTTAATATTTGTGAACTTAGTGCTCTAGGCGGTGTTGGCAAGACGATATGGCGTTGAAAATGAGGCGTGCGAATTTTGACATCAATCGTTTTATTGAAACAATCATCTGCCGTTAATTCGATATGATGGCTTGATGCAATCTGTTTCAGTATAAGTTGTTTCAATATAGGTTGTTGATGAGCGCCCGTAACTAACCAAATCTCACCGTTTTGCACATCAAGATCTTCTGCAATAACGTTTTGCCAATGCGCTATATTTTCTTTTAAAACAGGCGAATAAGTTCGGCGTGTCAATAATTCGCGTAGATCATTTATGGTGTTTAACGGCATTAATGGAATGATTGATTGCAACGTTCCCCACATTAATGTGCAACCCGCTTTTTCTGCCCGTTGCGCCAATATAATAAGCATTGCAATATGCACTAAGCGACATTCACCCAGTTGCGAAATACCGGTATCAAAAAGCACAGTGATCTGATTTAAAGATTGTTGAGATTTATAGTTTGGTGCCAAAAAGAGATGTTCTGCATTAATGGCACGCCTCATAAATTCATCAGGTACTTCATCAGCCATTAACCATTCACTAAGTAACAGGTTTTGATAATTCCCTTTACGCTGTATTTGCCCTATACCATCTTGTTCAGGTAAACCACCGAGTTGTTTTCCCTGTACAGGACCTAATACACGACTCAGACGTTGTAATAGATCAGAAAAGGCAGGAATTAATTCGGGATCTAACCAGCTAAGCCAAGTTTGCCAAGGTTGTAGCGCTTCGGGTAACGATGTAGGTTGTGTTGTGGGTAATGACATGATGATAAACCGATCCTTGTATCACACTATATTTCACTCAAAACACAATTGGGTGAGTGTATCCCGTAGCGTTGGTGTTAACGTCCACTGATTATCTAAAGGGATCACCGTTTGAGGTGATGGTAAAAGTAATAGTGGTTGGCGCTTAAAATGCTGCACTAAGGCTTGCTCCACCAGCCCATTAGGTAATAAAAGCTGTTGATGTATAGGAAGCCATAATTTTGCTGTTTGAGTAGATGGTGCAATCAGCGTTATATTTTCAGCCCAAGGTAAATCAGCCTTTTTCCCTAACACAATAAGCCGATGTTGACTGGTGATCACCTTTAACCGTTGTTGCTGAACATCAGGCAAATGAATAATGCGCTCAATAAGCTGTTTAGCCGTTATACCTGTTGCAAATACCCCTTGTGGTTTAGGGGGCGTTGCATTAGGTTGCCAAGTCAGTGGGAATGTTAGGCTCATAATAAGTGACTAAACTGTATCGCTAACTGTGTGCGTAATATAGCAAGCTCTTCACTTAACATCTCTGTCGAGAAGTTAGCATCTATTTCTCGTAACGTCAGTTCAATATCCGCTTTAGATACAGGCTCTGCATTGAGAACATCTGTTGCTCTTTCAATTAAGCGATTCATACGAGATTGAGGTTGTAATGTCGCCTCTTCTACGGAACTGAATAGTCGAGAATTCATTGAAAGTGAGAGTTCTTGTCGTAAGATTTCGCGTCCTTGTTGCTGAGTATCTTCAGTAGGCAGTACGTACAGTAAAGGCCAGAGATCTTGCTCTGTCGCAATCTCTCGATTATTAAGAACAGTCGCAGCAGCAATAAGACGCTGAACACGAACAATACGTCTATCTGAAAGCGTGATCCCTGCATTTCTTAATGAGCGCACGGCATTAGCAAGTAACGGTCTAACTTGTGTTAAATCGACATTTTTAACCGCAAGGTGTAATTCATCCAATTGAGCAATATCGAGTTGAGCTGAAAGTTGAGTCAGGCTTGAAGCCCATCCGCCTTCGAGCATAGCTTCTAATTGGTGATCGGGTACAGGATCAATAAAAAGATGAATAAGAAAGCGATCAGAGAATGCAGCAAGGTTCGGATCATCAGGCAAGCTATTAGCAGCACCAATACACACTTTTAATGGGCTAATAATATCGGTATGTCCACGCTTAAATCGACGCTCATTTAAAATACCCAATAAGGTATTTAAAATTGCAGTCGAACCCAGAAAAACTTCATCAAGAAAAACAATATCTGCTTCAGGTAACATTCCTGTGATATCGGTTTCGACTTTACCTTCTTTTAGTTTTTTGAGATCAACGGCACCAAATAACTCTGAAGGTTCGGTAAAACGCCCCAAAAGGTATTCAAAATAACGCCCGCCCAATGTTTGAGAAACTCTGCGGACAACGGCACTTTTCGCTGTACCTGGAGCGCCGATAACAAGCAAATGTTCATGAGCAACTGCGGCTAAAACAACCAGTTCAGCAAGTTGCTCGCGTCCAATCATACCTTGTGTTGAGTGTTGTATTGCTTTGCGAATATTGTCGATAATTCCATTTATATTTGATGTCATATGTTTACGCACAAATTAAGAGTTTAACGGCGAGATACCTGCATTATGTAAGTTTTTATTTTCTGACTCAACTCCTCAATCAATGGAAAGTATTAATTTTATTAACGCTCTTTTCTTCTTTCGGTCGCAATATCAAATGCCAAACTTCTTAAATTAGGTGAATGATTTATTAATGCGCGATGTGTTGATGCTTGGCTAATAAAGGCAAAGCTTTCGCCCCAAGGATGTTGATAGCGATCACGTACAATAGGCGCACGCCAATATTGTAATAACCCCTCTAAAGGAAGGTGGTCGTCACCGACTGTTAATGTTTGAGCTGCTAATTGCGGAAACTCACGTTTAATATCTTTGGCTTGTAAATACCAGCGATCTCTACCATAAATGGCGGCTTTTAACGTGATATTGTTATCACTCAAATACCATACTTGTGGCACAGTTTGTTCATCTGCGTTAATTCCTGAAACCGCATCAGTAAAGCGTTTAGCACATTGTAGGTTCTGTGCCAATGCCTCTCTTACTCGTTGATTCTGTGCTGAACTGATAGATGTTTTATAAGGGCCTAAGCGATAATGCTCCCAACATGCTTCATCATAGATATCAAAATCACCTAACGTTCTGCCGTAGCTATCTATTACCACAGGATCAGGTGGCAATAATTGGTATACAAAAGGACAGCCACAAACATCATCAGAGGAAAACCCATGAAGATAGCGGCTTCCTGCGTAATAACCCGTTTCCATCATGGATAATGCTTGAAATGTACCGTGCCAAGGTGGACCAAAAGCGTACCATTTAGCCACTAATGCTCTATTTTCTGGCGTGGTATGGCGTAACCAATAGCGTATTGCGAGATTAGATGCAGATTGTGCAATAAAAATAAAAGGCTGGTTCTCACCAAAAATAGTTTTCAGTCGATTAACTTCTCTATCAATAGCATCCACCAGCAATCGATGATCAGCTCGCCAGTCATGGGCAAGGAAAAACAGATCTTGCCCTTCGCGATAACCTAATGCTGTTTCAAGCACATCTTTAAGCTCTTGAGTGACAAGTGTGCTCACTAAATAAGGAACAATCGAAAATGCGTGCAATTGCTCGGTGGCTAATACGCGAGGTGAATATTGAGCGTTGGGATGTTCATATTCATAATCACTTTTTGTAAAAACACTACGATGATCACCCCAAATAAAGGCCTGCTTTTGTCTATCAAAAAGCTTAGTCCCTAAAATTCCCGGTAAATAAATAATAGGAAGATTCGGGACTTTATCATCAAGTTTCGCTTTACGAATTTGAGCCGCAATAAGCTGAGCACGTATTAATGACCATCCTCTATTAAGTGGCATATTTTTAGCGTCCTTTTAATGGAATAAGCGTGATCGGCACATTTTCGCTACCAAGATGCGTTTTTTCGGCTTCAGTAACAGGAAAATGAGCGCGATCGTAAACCTCAAACAGCTGGCAAGGTTCATTTTGGTGATGATAAAGACGAATACCCTCTGCTTTAGGGCTACTTTTCGACAACATAAAACGATGACAACTATTGGTGCTTATTGGACCAACAGGCTCTCCCTGCCGAGTGATAAATTGATAATAAATCGGCGAGTCATTTTTTTGTTCAATATGACATGCCTGAACAGGACCACGGAAAGGATGTGTAATACAGATAAAATCATCAGGGATATGTTCTGATAATTTATCGGTGTTAGATCCAGCCCAAGGTAAAATAATGGAAGACTGGAAATGACAGCGAGGACACTGCCCATTTTCTAAGTGAGATTGTGCAATTAACCCACTACGTTTCACTAACAAGGTGTGACACTCTGGGCAATAAGAGTTTGCGCTGTCTGTATCAAACACATTCCCCACATAAACATAGCGCATACCTTCATTTAAGGCTTGCTGACGAGCTTGTTCAAGAAAAGGAATCGATGTGCGTTCAACGTGGCGATATTGGTAATCAGGATGGAAACGAACATAGTGCAACGGAATATCTGCATCGAGATACTTAAGCATCCAATCCGTGACTTTCTTCGCTTCTTCCAGTGAGTCATTACGTCCTGTCATACATAAGTTAGAGACTTCAAGGTGCGGGCTATTTGTCGATTTACGCGCATCATAAACTTGTTTAATACCATCAAGAACAGACTGTAATCGCCCTCCTGTATGTTTACGATAAAAACTATCTTGCATTGATTTTAATGAAATACTAAAGATATCCATTACACCTAGTAATTCATCAATCCCTTTCTCGCTGATATAAAACGCACTTTTATAGAGATTTTTTAAGCCATGTTCGCGGGCGAGTTTCGCCGTATCCATAACAAATTCATGCCAAACAATCGGATCGTTATAAGTCCACGATAAAACACGGATATTATGTTTTAACGCATAATTGACCACATCTTCAGGACTGTAATAAGCGACGTTACTATCTTGCACATAACGAGCTTGGCTTGTACTCCAGTTTTGGCAAAAATCACAACGTAACATACAGCCAATATTACCTAACGATAAAATACGTTCACCGGGTGCATAATGGTAAACCGCTTCGGTTTCTATCGATTCTTGTGTCATAGGCACCGATTTACCGTAGTTTAGCGTCACTAAACTGCCATTCTCATTGCGTCTTAACTTACAAGTACCTGTACGACCTAAGTTAATTTTACATGCTCGCGGGCAAAGCTCACACTGAATGCGATCGTTTGAAATAGGATGCCATAGGCGTGCAGGATGCCCTGTTTGTTGCCATTGCTTCATTCTTGCCATGTGTCATTCCTTTTTATCATTACAATGATGGTTATTTTCACAAAAAGGCAAAACGGTTTTTTGTCGGGTTCCTGTTTGCCAACATTCCAATACATGACGCAGTTTCCAGTAAAAAGGATTTCCCTTTGCTGGGGTGTTGATTAAATAGTGGCATTCGCCTTGCGGGGTTAAATGAGCGATCAATTTAAAACCGGGACCAAAGGTATAAGGCTTGGTTTTAATGGTGTCGCTATTACCTATCTGGGATTGCGTTAAGAAATCAGCATTCTGCCTTGTGGCATGAATGGTTTCTCGATTACCGCCTTGATAAGGATAACGACCCGTTAATAGACGATTAAGCCACAATGGTTTTTTGATACTATGCTGAAATTCAACGTAAGGACGTTCCATTTTCTGACTGGCAATTAATGCGCTGGCATAGGTTTCACGAATTAATGTAGAAATCGCATCTTGTTCAAACTGCCAATCTTGAAGATGGTGTTGCAGAATATTGAGAATACTCCAGCGACAACTTGGCCAGAAATCCGTATACAGTGCGCGTGATCCTCTTTTTAGCACCTTTCCTAAGACTCTATCTGTAAGATGCTGTATCCATACATCAAAAAGCCGTGATGCATTGAGTTGCTGAGTATCACAATCCCATTGAGAAAGCATTTTATCTTCAGGTATATAAGGTAATAAAAAAGCGAGCGCTTTTTGAGCAAACAGATCTTTTTTATCATCTTGCATCTGACGAAAAGTTTCAAAAGTATGCTTTTGAGTTTGCTGAATAAGTTGTTCAATACGTAAAGCCCTTGTTGGTGGATGCCAACGATTAGATAACGCCGGTTTCCCATCCAAGAGCGAGGTACTGTATTGATTAGCGTAAAGGACATACCCGCGCTCAGGATTGTATTCGGCGGGTAAATCATCGAAAGGAACATAACCTTGCCACTGATGTAATGGCTCCGTCAAACTGAGCACTAAGCTGCCTAATTCACTATGGCGCTTAGGAATATATCCCATACTTTGTAAGCCAATATCACCGTGAATATCGGCATATCCCACCATCATCGGGGAATTTTTCACATGTCTTAAGGCTTCTCTAAATGATGTCCAGTTATGGCATTTTGCGAGCTGATAAAAAGTAATATCGCCACTTGGATTATCTAATGCCGGCCAGCGTAAAAATAAACCATAGCCCGCTTTTTCAGACATTAATCGACCTTGTGAATAATCATAAGTCACAAAGATATGTTGACGTTTTGAGGTTAAGCCAATGGTGTGAGTCCTTTTTGTTAATGGCTCCCATCCCTGTGTGGTTTCAACCATCTCGTTTTCTAAATCAATGCGCCCCCAATATAAATCTTGGTTATCCGCCATAATGCCGACCATTCCCCAAGCTGCATGAGTATTGCGTCCCACAATAATGCCCGGTGAACCGGGAAAATGTGACCCCATCACACTTAAGCCTTCTTTACTCTCTAAACGGCATAACAGATTAAAACTTGGGTTAACATGCCCCATATGGGGATCGGCAGCTAACATCGGTTTGCCAGACTCAGTAAGCGAACCATTGATAGCAATTACGTTAGAGCCGGTATCTGGCGATGCTAAACCTAAATGTTGTAAGCCTTTTAATCCCTCTTTAAACGCCGCAATGATCTCAGGATAATATTCACCCTGTTCATCTAAAGGAAATGGTGGGATTTGCTCTCCTTCAAGGCTAAAGGTAGATAAAAGTTGCTGATGTTGAGATGGTGTCAGTCGATTAGCTAAACGAGTGTGAAATAATTCATATTGCCATGCTGAATTAATAAAATATTTCAGTTGCCCTAACAGATAGCTGTCTGTTGTGGTAAATAATTCGGGCTTGTAACGTAGTAATAAACACTCTATTGGGCGAATTTTTAGATCTTTTATAGCTTGGTTAATACCTGCAATATACGCGGTAATATGTTGAAATTGAGTCGCTTGCCAGCTATCTGGCGATGCATTTTTATCGTCAAGCTCTGCCATTTTTGCGAGTTCAACCAAGCCTAGCCGACGTTGGAAAATATCTGTTCTAAGCGCACCGTTTCCCATCACTTCACTTAAGCGACCGCTCGCGACTCGACGTGATAAATCAAGTTGCCACAAACGTAAATAGGCTGCGCCATAACCTTGCCCATAAAAAACCGCATTATCTGTATCACCTTTGATACTTAGCAGTTGCTCTGTTTCTAGTGACAATGTCACGTTACCCCATTGCGAAGTGAGCGTCCTTGGCTTCATTTGGACTCCTTATTCATCAATGTGTATTGGTTAGCAATACTTTGGGCATAATCCTTAAAGTCATTTAATGGTTCACCTGCTGTCCATCCTAATAGCTGTTCTGCTTTAGAAGATGAATAGGTATAAGTGCTTCCATCCATAATACGTAGTGCTTCACAAGAAAGTGGCATGGAGAAACCGAGCAAGGCGAGCTTATCCATCAACCATGCTAAAGGTCGTAAACTACTGCGATTTTTTATCGGTAATGGTGCAGTTTTTTGTATTTCGCTGAGTAGTGTGAAAATTTCAGGCATAGAGAAAACATCACCAGTAAACAGCACTGTTTCTTGAGGTTTATCTAAGGCAAGTAAGCGCAATAAGCCATCACATAATTTCTCTACATGGCAGAGTTGAAAAGTACTGTTTGTACTGACTTGAAACGGAATTTTTTTATTGAAAAAAGCAGATAACGTTTGTGCTAAAACGCTATTGTCACCTTGACCAAATACACCGCCACAAATTGCAATTTTAATCGGCATTCCTTGTTGCTGGTGGCGTTCGACTAATACGTGGGCAACTTGCTTTGTTTCTTCATAATAACTGCGAAAATAGCCATTATGGCGATGAGTTTCATCAAGCAATACCCCTTGCGTTTCGCCTAATGCAGCTGTGGTACTGGTATATAAAATCTGAGGAATTTGCGCTCTTTTGGCTTCATTTAGCAAATTCAATGTGCCAGTGACATTGGTTTGATACATCTTTTGATGTTCAGAACGACTAGGTGCAATTCCCACTCGATAATCAGCAGCTAAATGAATAATAATATCTTGTCCAATAAGTGCTTCACGGTATGTATCAGGTTGGAGTAAATCTCCTTTTATCACTTTTACATCCGCTGGCAATACAGGGCGATTAGGATGAATTTTATGGGGATCACGACACAATACCGTTAATTCATCGCCAAGCTCTGCAAGCTTAGGTAATAAATAAGAGCCTATAAATCCATTTGCACCAGTGATAAATATTTTCCGTTTATTCAATGTGATTACCCTTCCTGATTAATAAAAAACACCAGTGTGGCTAACATAAAAAAGCCATCATGCGTTGCAGTCATTGGGCGAGAATGCATCGAGCCAATTGGACAATAGCGAGTGAAGCTATATTGTTGTGGTGAAATTGACGAAAGTGAGCCGTGATAGCCCAATGTTTGTAAGCGTGCAAACCACTGCTTTTGAGCTAACTGCAAATGATGCGCTACAGAACCGACGATCAATTGAAAACCAAAATTAAGCCAATATTGAGGTGTAAATTGAGTGTGGTAAGTGATCCCCCAACCTGAATTTGCATCATAAAGTGTGGGTTTTTCATTATTGAGTAAGTCACGAGACAATGAATATTCGTGTACTTGTGCCATTTGTTGAAGCTTTACTGTTTCTGGCAATGGGGATAATGAAGGTAATGCAATAGAAAGTTGCTGATAAAGCTGTTGAGCGCAGTTTTCATTCTCTAATAAGATAAAACGCGGTGAGCTACAAACTTGCTGTCTAAATAAACAAACATCTTTTAAAACAAGGGAAATATCAGGCAATGAATGACCTAAAATAGCCATTGCACTTATTTTTGGTCCTAACTCAATTAATTTGATTTGTGCTGGCACTACCTTGCGATAATGCTGAATAAGCGCATCACTCCCCGCCAATAAAATAGCTTCAACTCCGTTAAGAACAAGCTCATCATTTTGATTTTCACTCGACCAATCAAGAATTTCACACTCATTTTCATTTAGACCTAAATAAGCACGTAAAAGATAAAGCCATTGAGTGGATAATCGCGCTTTTATTCGGATAGGACTACCAATTAAATAGCCCGCAAGTAGTGCTTCTAATGTACCTAGGGGATCTTTTTCTGATACCACAATTAATAGTTTATTCGGTGCTCGCCAGCATTTGCCCCCCAATTCATTAGCCACTTTTTGCGCTAATATGTCGCTATAAGCCCACTGTGTTAAACGGTTAAGGCAGAATGCTTGCGTCAAGGGATCATCAGAGAATAGCCAATTCTCATTAAGGCAGTGTATTAAACACTGTTTAATGTTTGCTAAACGAACGTGTATTGCTTCTGTCATTTTACCTGCGCCGCACAAGTGCCCTCTGGTGAAGTCGCTCTGCCGATATAGTGAATATAGGGTAATGGATGACCACAAGCGCATTGTGTGCCCCATAAACCTAAGTCTTGGGTTAATAGGCGCTGAGAAGCTAATGAATCAAAAAAAGGATTTTCAAGTTGGATAAAGCCTACTTTCCTTTCTGGTGCTCGATCACCTGTTTCATCAATAATGGCAAAACGAGAGTAAGCAGGAATGTGGAAATGACCTTCACTGCAACTAATGTAGTGTAAAGGATGCTCTGTCATGCCATAAATATCACGAATATCGACATTGGGAGCATGTAAGGTTTCTTTTAATCCTTGAATAATATCTGGGCGTTCAAGTTGTTTTGTCATCCCTTTCCATCCACCACCGGTTAGCCCTTTAATCGGTGATAACAGAGTGAATGCATCAGGACGACTTAAGCATAAATGTTCAAAGAAAAGGGTTAGCCCAAGAATGTAGATAGGCGCAGGATCATTCGCCCAACGTTGCAATGTAGACCATGCTAATTTTGTATCAAACTGACCGTGTTCTGACACAGTAAAAACCAGCTCTTTAATGGGAGCACATTGGGTAAATTTTAAGAAAGCTGTCGCAAAACCAGCATGATCGCCAGATTGAGGATCAGGAGACAACATTAGAAAACGAGCGGGAGTGGTTGATATTAAGCCGTTGTGATAGAAAATCTGCGTCATTGCAGTTTCAATGCGCTTTAGGCTGACATCATCAAAGAAAACTTGTGTCTTTCCTTGTTGCCCTGTTCCTGAACTGTTTAGCCAAATACCGTTACGATGTGTGGGGGTGGCTAAATCCATAGTTTTAAATAAATTAACTGGAATAACTGGTTGAGGCATTTTTTGCCATAATGATTGATAGTTAGCATTATTTTGGCGATGCCAGTTATCAGCTTCATTCATAGATGCAGTAAAAAGTGCATCATCAAAACTATCAACAGCATAAGGTTGGGCAAGATTAACTAAATTATCCATCTCATAACGCTGTTCTTCAGACATGTTGTATCCTTACATTGATAAGGGCTATACCAACATAGTCATCAATTATTCTTACTTATTGAATGTAATTATTCTTAAAACAGGAAGGATGTGATTAGATTTCACCATTCTTATGTTTTATATCACATTGTTTTATCTAGATTGAATAATCGCAATCTGACAAATGGGTGTTTCTGCTTAAAAGTAAAGAAAACACCTTAAAAATAAAGGTGTTCTCTTTGATGATTATTATGTGTAGTTCACTATTTTGCGTGAACGTAGCAGAGCTTATCCATTAACTTTTTACGAACGTCATTTGCAATAAAACTGGCATTAAGAGCATCGATATTGCATTGCTGAAAGTCTTTTTCGCTCCAACCAAAAGTATCATGTAATAACTGATATTCTTTATTTAACGAAGTATTGGCAACTGTTCGTGCATCAGTATTAATATTTAATTTAATACCCTGCTTTTTTAGCTGATTAACGGGGTGTTGGTCTATTTGATCATAGATATTGCAGATAATATTACAACTTGGGCAAACCTCTAATAATATATTTTGAGATTTAAGCCTGTTAATGACTTTATTATCTTCAATACTTCTAACACCATGACCAATTCGAGTAACATGCAGTTTATCCAATGTTTCAGTAACGCTTTCAGCGCCTTTCGCTTCCCCTGCATGAGCAATTAAATTCCCTCCTGATTTTTTAACATAATCAAAAGCAGCAATATGATTATCTAAAGAAAAACGCGCTTCATCAGCCGCTAAATCAAGTGCAACAACACCTTTATTCAGATATTCGACAACTAATTTGGCGGTTTGTAGACTCTCTAACGCACTAAAATGACGCAATGTGCATAAGATCAATCCTGCTTTAATATCATATTTTTGAGATGCTTCATTCATTGCTGAAATAACAACTTCAACAACGTCTTTATCTGTTAAGCCCTGTTTTGTGTGTAATAACGGGGCAAATCGGATTTCAGCATAAATAACATTGTCTGCTTTCAACTGATAAAAGAGATCGTCAACGGCTAATGTAATTGCTGATTTAGTCTGCAAAATATCAATTTGTGGCGTGACTTTACTTAAAAAATCGCCCAAATCAAAACAGGGTTTATGAGCAACAAATTGCTGATTAAACTTATCAAAGCTTATTGTTGGATCTAGCTGTTTAATATAAAAATAGCTTAAACAAGTATCTAAATGCACATGAAGCTCGACTTTAGGTAATAAGCTGGGATTGAATGTCA
Organism: Proteus sp. fly-1013; assembly: GCF_040140245.1. Lineage (NCBI taxonomy): Bacteria > Pseudomonadati > Pseudomonadota > Gammaproteobacteria > Enterobacterales > Morganellaceae > Proteus > Proteus sp. fly-1013. The sequence continues at coordinate 30,287 of NZ_JBEEWD010000011.1, forward strand.
TTAATATAGTCTCTAAATATTAGGAATATCATGATAGTAATCACCTCCACCAGCCTAAAAAAGGACATATGTCCTTTTTTGAAAAGTATGCTATTTTCGATAATAAATTGAAGCTTTATCGCAAAAGGAAAATAAAAGTGAAAATAGTTAATGATGAAAAAAAACGTAACGCTTTTATTTTAATGCATCAACTTGATACTTATTTATCTGATGTATTGTTGTCTTCTATGCGATTAATGGAAGTGAAAACGGGAGAATATTTAATAACGCAAAATAGCCAAGCAACACATTTATACTGTCTAGTGGAAGGAAAATTACAGATTGAACGCTATGAAATAAACGGTGAGCATGTGGTTTTTTCTTTTGAACAAGCTTTCTGTGTTATTGGTGATTTAGAACTGTTTTCAGCTAAAGATGAAATGGTGTTTAGCACCGTACAAGCCTTAGTTCCTTGCTATTTATTAGCGTTACCTCTTTCCATTGTCAGACAAAAAGCATTGCAAGATGCTAATTTTCTCACCTTTATTTGCCAGCAATTAAGCCAAAAACTTTATCAAACGTCATTAAAACACGCTCAATCACCCTATTCTTCAGAATTTAAATTACGCCGATATATATTTTTTAAAGCACAACAAGAAGGACTCTCTTTTCAATTAGAAAAAAGAGACTCATTAGCGGCAATGCTTGGGATCTCAACCAGACAATTAAACCGCGCTTTAGCGCATTTAGTCAGTATTAAGGCGATTAAACTAAAGAGTAAATCGATAACGGTGTTGGACTGTGAATGTTTGTCTCAACTTAATGGCTTGGCTTCATAAACGTTTTATTGATAAACAATTTCAAGATCTAATGTGGCATTTGCTGTTCCGGGAAAAACGTCCTTCTCCATTTGCTTATAATAACCTCTAAAATTCAAAGTCACTTCACCCTCATTTTTTGCAGCACTAACAACAGTATTACGTTTATTTAATTCTAATGTCGTCCAATTACTGCCATTAACGCTGTACTGTGTTTCAACACCGACACCTTTGGCTGTATCAGATGATGTATTTAATGCAAGTACGGTGCTATTCCCTGAAAATACAGTGCCTTTAGGCGTTAAAATAACGGGCAAACCTTCAGGACAATCTAAGGTTATATTCCAATCTATTTTTTCGCTCGTTGAATGAATTTGTCCGCCAAAGCCATTTTCACTAAGGGAGATATGCCCAAGGTTAACGTCTTTAATTTTAGATGACTCTAATATGCAGGTGCTCGCTTGCACTTTCCCTTTAATATCAAATAAGGTGTCATAACTTATGGTTTGCGCCGAAAATAATAAAAAGAAAGAAATGATTGTTAATTGCGCTAATTTCATTGAGATCCCTTAATTACTTTGTACAACAAAGGTAATAGAAGCATTGGCTTTACCGGGTGTTGCTCTGTTTTCTAGTTGTTTATAGCGAGCTCTTAATTTCAATTTATTAATACCATTGGCAACTTCTTTTGAACTTAATAACACACTTATTTCATTGGCATTTTTTGCTTCCCAACGATTACGCTCTGGTGAATAAGATTCAATTTGAATTGCCATACCCGATGCTTGATTGGCAATATCATCAAGCTTAAATAAGTTCTTATCAGATGCGGGTGTGCCCTGTAATGAACCGACAACTTGGCTACTTTGCATTTTACAATTAAAGGTTAATTCAAATTCCACCCAATCTGTTGTGCTGCCAGCGGGAAAATTACTGCCGTTGCCACTTAATAACCAAGTTCCTAATTCAATATTTAGGTCATTCGTTTGAATACTACAAGCGGCGGCTTTAATTGAGCCTGTATAATTCACTCTGACGCTATCATTAGCAAAAATAGAATAAGATAAAAATGACAGTGCACATAAAATAAAGCGAGCAATAAACTTCTTTGCGAACGTATATTTCATAATCATTCCCTCTAGATTAACGGTAAACCAATGTGACAGTAACCTTGGCATTGCCATCTGAGGCTTTTACATTGTCAGATAATTTTACGTATTTAAAATCAAAATCTTTATTTATCACTTCTTTCTTATTGGTTGTTTTCGCAAAAGAATATTGATAATTACCCGGTGTTTTTCTATCGCCACCGAGTTTTAAAGCTTCAGAGCTTCCTGATTCAAACATCTGCACACCAAAACCGGGGTTATCGCTCTGATTTTCTAAATAGATAATATCTGAGCCAATATTATTTGGGTTGTTATTATCAGCAATCGTGTAATCAACAATCATATTTTCAGGGCATTCAACAGTCATTGATTGTTGTGCATAACCAAAGTTATCGCCAATACCTAACTTACGAACAGCAACAAGCTCATGGGTGCCTAAATCAACAGTTTCACGTTTGGTTTTTACTTCACAACTGGTTGCTTTCCAAGTAACGAATACAGAACTTCTCATAATAAGACCAAAGCCTGAAGTTAAAGACGTATTTACTCTATTACATCGTAGTGATAGCGACTCTAAAGTAATTCTATTAGAACTCGTTTTCTTTATTTCACCTGAGACAGTTTTCACAAAAGCTATTTTGGCATCAAGAAAGAGTTTATCTGTATTGTCATGTGTATTACGTAACTCTTCTGTAGAAGTAATGGGATACCACTGTGATGTACCACTCTGCCGATAACCCATGATATAACCAATACCATCGATATTTGTTTTAAAAACAGGATAGGATTGTGAATCTGCACGTATAGATGAAATACCCGCAGAGCTCTCTGAGATACTCGTTGTGTAATTAAATTTACCTGGCATATAGGCTTCACATAAATCTTCATTAGATTCAGCGCTAAATGTTTGCCATCCCTTACCTAACAACGATCCAGAAGATAACTTTTGTGCTGCTTCATCAATAATAAAATCATTAATTAAAAGGAAAAAACTATTGGAACTTAATGCTTGAGATGAAAACAGCATTACACTTGTGGCTAAAATAAATTGTTTAATATTCATGGCAAAGTCCTAATTAATTAACGACAGTCAACAGTGATGATTGGCAAATGCTGTTTTAAGTGCTCTGCCGTTAAATGATAATCTGCAATACATTGCTCTTGAGCGCCTTTACCCCACGACACGGAAATACTTCCTTTTTCAGGCATTCCGCTGAGATAAACATCGCCATTTTCATCTGCAATTCCAGAGCTTGCTTCAATTTCATTCGCTTGTGCTTGTTGTGCAAATGCACCAAATGGGACTGGTTTACCCTTATTAATCACAGTGAATAAAACGCGATATCCTACATGCGTTTGATAATCAGCAAGCATTGCGGCCCCCTTTGTTGGGATAAGCGTGACAGTATTATTTTTTAGCTCTACATTGTCAGGTAATGTACTGATATCTAGCGTAATTTCATTTTTATCATAGGCATTCAGATAAGGTACAATCGCATAACCTCGCCAATCAGTTGAAACACCTGCACGGTTTTGAACATTGACATTTTTAGCATCAGGCGCTCTTACAATCGCAAATGAATCATAAATAGGTTGTGACAATGTCACGCCATAAGGGTGTGCAACCACTGCACCTGTTAAGCCATAATTGGTGCGTTGTGAATGTTTGTCATAACCATACCCCACATTAGCCACACCATAGCTACCACGATAAGAGCCTGAAACATTACCGCTGGCATTGTTTTCTTTATTGCCATAAGACTGTTGAACGGAATAATTTAAATTATTGTTCTCAAGTAAGCTGCCACTAATACCTGCCATCATATCGGCGTTACCGTTGTTATCTGTTGTTACACTGCTGTTTAATGACGTGTAATTTCCGGTCATATTATCCAGAGGTATAGAAACAGAGAACGCAAAGCGATTATCTGATTTACGCTGATCAGGTGTACTTGAATAGCTATAATTTAAATTATAAGAAACGCCACCCATATTATTGCTATAACCAGAGCTGATTGAGCGCTCTTTTCCTGAACGACTCCAATAATCTTGCTGATAGGTAGAAAAATAAATATTGCCGTAATCATTTAAAGATTGGCTCAGTGTTATCTGAAAGCGATTCTTTTTATTATCGTGATAGATATCATCACTAGAATAATTATTTGCTTCAGTAAAGCTGTAATAACCTTCAGTGGAATAACGATAATTAGCCAACGTAACAGAGGTTCCCGTTGTCATCATATTTTTAGAATATTGGAAGCGATAAGACTGTCCACTATTGCTATTATTTTTACCTGCTAAATTTTGAGTATTCGCATGGGTAATATCCGTTGAGAATGCACCTAAATTACCTAAGTTAACACCAACACCCGCCACATAAGATTGATAATCTTTTGAAAGTAATGCACCGGTATAACCTGTCACGCCTTTAGGTAAGCCGTAAATAGCTGTACCTTGCACAAATTCTGGCTCATTTGCATCAGAGTTAGATTTAAATTGGCCGCCCGTTAGTGAATATTTTAACTGCCCTTCACGTTGCATAATGGCAATAGATGAAAAAGGCACAATAAAAGAGCGCTCTGTACCATCAGCTTCTTTAATTAACACAGTTAAATCACCGCTAGTCCCCGTTGAATAGAGATCATCAATCTCAAAAGCACCCGGAGCAACATAAGCTTGGTAAATCACATAGTTATTTTGTTTGATGGTGACTTCTGCATTACTTTGTGCAATACCACGGATCACAGGGGCAAAACCTCGCATGGAACTTGGTAACATTGCCTCATCACTTTGTAATTGCACACCACGAAACTGAAAGCTATCAAATACATCACTTGGTGTAGATGTATCACCAATAATCAATTGTGATTTTAGGCTGTTAATTCCTCGCTCTAAACTGGTTTCGATGCTTTTCCATTCTCTACCTGCTGAATTTTCGCTAAAAGTTGAATAATTCTTTAAACGCCAAGGCCCTAAATTTGCACTGCTACGAAAGTTAACATAATGATTATTGGTATCTTCTCCTCCAGTACGGCTCCAGTTATTTGAACCGCTATAGTAGTAATTTAAAACTAATGCAGGTAATCCATTTTCCCATTTACTACTTGGAATAGTTCCCGGAGCTATTTTTTCCATTGCAATTTGTGGAATAGAAATATTTAATTTTTGCTGATTAAGTTCTAATACAACTTTGGCATCATTAATATAATCACTAATATCCGTAATTTCTTGTGTTAGTGGTAATGATGTTAATGCAGAAATAGAATCTACTTTCACCCCCAAATCACTTAAATCTTTTTTTGTTAGGACGGGCATTAATTGCCCTGTTGTTTCATCGGTGATAAATGAAATATTTTTTGAATCAACAATAATGTTATTAATCACAACATCAACATGATATTTCCCAGCTAATTGTCCGCCGGGTTTAGCAAATTGTTGAAGGCTTTCTATATCTGCAATATTTTGCCCATCAATAACGCTTAATGAATTTGGGCTAAAGTAATCATTCGCAATTGAATAACTTGCTGTTGCACCAACAATAATAATAGTCGCAATGGCTTGAGAGATTTTCTTTAATTGAAATGTAAGTAATCCATTATGCGATGAGATAATGTATTTATTACAATTATTTTGTGATTTTTTATGATTTGTAATAAGGCGCATAATGAATAATCTTCCAATTATTATTTCAATGTTTGTGTTTTCTTATCAGTGATTGAGCCGTGATCGTTAACTGCGCTCCAAGTCACTTGATTAGCCTGAATTCCTGAAATATTCCAAGATGTCTCGCCCATCGGTGGCACCATTCCTGGGTTATCTAACTCTTTATTACCTACAACTAACTGACCAAATGAAACATAGTAAGGTGTTGGATTTTTTGCTTTTAAATGATCACCTTGTTTTTCAAAAGTTAGCGTTTCATAAGCTGAAGCCGCATCTAACTTTGATAAGTTTTCAGGTCGGTAAATTAATTTAATTTTATTATTAATAGAGATGGTCAGGTTATTAACTGCGTTAGGATCTGTTGGTGGAATAGATTTTACATTTAACCAATAAACAGATTCTTTATTTGTTGGCAGTCTAGGATCGGTTAATACAATACGTACTGCATTTGCTGATTCTGCTTCAATTCTAAATAAAGGTGGTGTAACTGAAAATGGTGGTTTAGCTGAATCATTATTATCAAAATTCTCAATCCATGATTGAACTAAATAAGGCGTTTTTTCATTATTTCTAACGGAGATTGTTGCCTCTTTTTTGTCACCTTCATAAATAACACGAGTCCCACCTAATACAACACTCGCATTTGCGTTAATGGCAACCACACTTAAAAGTGATAAGGCAATAATTGATTTTTTCATAATATTTCCTTTGAGAAAAAAGAGGGAACCTACGTTCCCCTTTGACGTAAATACGGGGTAATTAATTACTGGTTATATTGAATAGTCACAGTAACATCAGCATTTGCTGTTCCTGGTGTAACTTCTTCTGCTGTTGTTACATAACGCGCATAATAAGTTCTTTCACCTTTATTGCCATTTAACTTAATACCCGTTGCTTCTGTATTTGGTGTAAAGTAATTTTCGCTGTTCTCATCATCAAAAAGACCAATACCTACACCTTTTGCATCGCTTACTTTATATAAGTCAGGATTCTCACCATTTGCAGTACCTTCGAATTTAACGCGTGCAGTACCTAATGTTGCAGGACAACCACTTAAACCGATGGTGAAAGGCATTGCTGTTGTTTTTTCACCTACTGCATCAAAGGTGTTTGTTAACCAAGTACCTAATTGAACAGTACCTTCATTTTGATTTTGGTTATTCGTTTCAACAGTACAAGTTGAATCAATAAATTGACCTTTAAAGTGAATGATACCTGTTGTATTACCATCAGCAGGTGCTGCATTTGCAATACCAGAGAATGAAGCCGCAATAATAGATGTGATTAAAAGTGTTTTAGAAAAAGTCATAAGTTTTCTCGCTAAATTAAATAATGTTTATTTGTTCAGTTGGCAATATTTAGAAAGGTTAGATATTAAATATGTGCCTGTATGTTCAACTCGGAAAAATTATATTTACTTTTTCTTATGGGATCTACATTGCAAGACCTTCTAGATAATTTGATTTAATACGGATTATTAAATTTAAACAAGTCCTTTATGTATGCATCTTTAGGTTTTATTATCTTAATTATTGTATCTTTTCAAAATAAAAAACCAAGAAATGGCTCATTGTAAGTAATTGGTATAATGTTCGAAATTGTAACGGAAAATTTCAGAAGACATAGAAATTAACGCTTTCTTAGGAATTATCTTTATGTTTGATAAATAAGATAAATGTTTGATCGAGATTAGGGTGAAAATTATTGGCTACGTATAAATCACTATATTTTATAAAAAAGTAATTAATAACCCGTATTACAGATTAATTTTCTTTAAATAAAGTAATAGTAAATAGAAATGGTATTATTCATTATGGCTAAAGAGTTAATGAAGCTGTTGCAATCAAGCTTTAAACACGATGGTTATAATGGAATGATAAAACTTAAAAATGAGGATGGAGTATCATGAAAATACAATATAAAAAGATGGCCACTTATTTTTCATTTCTATTTATTGTTTTAGTATTGGGTACGTACTATTGGTTTAAACTACCCTATTCTTTTTCTTATCAGCGTCAACTTGCTACTGATTTTATTAATAATATCAATAACGAAGAATATGAGCAGGCATTTAGTCTGACACAAAAAAATATGTATACAGGGAAAACATTAGAAGAGTTTAAAGCTAAAGTGATGAGAGAAATCCCTGCTTCTGGATATCAATTTGCTTATAGTTTTCCAAAACAAACAAATGGGAATCGTCTACGTCGCTGGTTTAATGGCACGGAAGTGGAAATGCAGGATGTGAACATCGAATTTAAAGGTCCTACTGATCTTCGGATCACGCTAAGGCATACTGACGATGACAAATGGGAAATCTTTTATATTACGAGCCATGCGGGATAACAACGCATCATCTCTATTTTATTCAGCCCATTTTATTGCCACTCTCACGGCTTTCTTGTACTCTGCATCGCTTCTTCTATTTCATTGTAGGTAAAAATAGTAATGACCGGACACGTTTCTAAAGATCCTTTGCATGGCGTTACTCTCGAAATGCAAATAAATGCGCTGGTGGCTAAATATGGTTGGGCTAAATTAGGTCAACTTATCAAGATTAACTGCTTTAGAAGCGATCCTAGCGTGAAATCAAGTTTAAAATTTTTGCGCAGAACTCCTTGGGCACGCGCTGAAGTGGAAGCGCTCTATCTTGATTCTCTTGAAGCTGATATTGATGATGTGATTGAAGTTATCGACCACCCAGATTGTGATCCTTGGGCGAATAGCCGTAGAAAGTAATATAAATATGATGTGGAATATATTGGTAATCACTCATCCCTAAACTCTTTTGGCGTCATACCAAATTCTTTTTTAAAGATAGAGTAAAAATATTGCAATGACGGATAGCCACACATCACTGATATTTCTTGGATTGCAAGGGTTGTCGTGGCTAATAAGTTTTGAGCGCGTTTGAGTTTCTCTTCATAAATAACGGTATGAATTGTCTTACCGATCTCCTTTTTAAACCGTTGCTCTAAATTAGAACGCGACATATTAACCGCATCTAAAACTTGCTCTGTTTTTATCCCTTTACAGGCATTGTAATAAATATAATGCATAGCCTGCACAACGGTAGGATCGTTAAATGAGTGAAAATCCGTTGAGCGACGTTCGACTATTTTAACGGGAGGAACTAATATTCTTTGCTGTTTATCTGTTACATGCCCTTCTAGGGTTTGATGTAATAACTTTGCGGCTAAATATCCCATTTGTCGTGAACCTTGCACAACAGAAGATAATGCAATACGAGATAAATAACGTGTCATATCTTCATCATCAATACCAATAATGCTTATTTCTTCAGGCACATTAATATTTAAATTATCGCAAACTTGCAGTAAATGCCGTGCCCTTGCATCGGTGACCGCAATAATCCCAGTTTGAGGTGGTAAAGTTTGTATCCAATCAGATAAACGATTTTGTGCGTGCTGCCAATTCTCTTGCGTAATATCCATACCGTTATAAACAATACCCGGATATTTTTCGCTGGTAACTAATTGTCGAAATGCATGTTCTCGTTCATTAGACCAATGAGGATGATCTTTTGCTGGTAAGCCATAAAAAGCAAAGTGTTTAAGCCCTTTTTGTTTTAAATGCAAAAAGGCTTGTTGAACTAATTCATAATTATCAGTAGCGATATAAGGAACGGGGGGATAATTTTCTTCTCGATGATAAGAGCCACCGACACCAATAACGGTTAATGGTGATTGGCTTAAATGCTTAGCAATAGTAGGATCATCAAAATCAGCAATAATACCATCACAAACCCAATGATTTATATTATCAAGCCGAGTACGGAAATCTTCTTCAATAAATACATCCCAATGGCACTGTGATGCCTGAAGATATTCTCCAACACCCTCAACCACTTGTCGGTCATAGACTTTATTAGCGTTGAATAACAGCACAATACGAAAGTATTTATCTTTTTTCATTTTACTCTACCTAATTACCCAGCTAGGCATTAAACCACAGCTTTAATTTTGCTAGAACTTGCTTTCATCGCTATGTGATTACTATCACACAAGCCAAATTTCGTAATAGCAAAGTAAAAAATAGGAATAACCAATGTTAATAACAACGAGTATTTTGTTTTTAAACACGGTTGCCGAGGAGATTTTTCATGTATCAGAATAACTTTAATAAATTAATTTCTAGGCAAAATACCTATAGCGCAAAATGGTGTAATAGTAACGCCAATGTTATTCCGTTATCTGTTGCAGATATGGATATTCCTGCGCCTGATTTTATTATTAATGCATTGACTCAATTTAATCTCAAAGGAATTTATGGCTATACCGACCTTAGCCATGATTGGAATAACGTTGCTGTAAATTGGTTTAAAACGCAATATCAGTGGGTTGTTGAGCCAGAATCTATTGTTTTTTGCCCTCGTATTATTCAAGCAGTCTCGCTTTATATTCAAAACTTCACACGTGTTGGTGATAAAGTTACAACCTTATCACCGGCTTATCATCCTATTAGTAATGCAGTTTGTGTCAATCAACGTGAACTATTAGAAAGCCCGCTGATTTATCGTGACGGCTATTATGAAATTGATTTTGATGACTTAGAAAGTAAGTTTAAACAGTCTGTCTGCTTTATTTTACTATCGCCACATAACCCAACAGGTACGGTATGGCAAAAAAGTGATCTATTAAAAATAGCGGAACTTGCACAGAAATATCAGGTTTTTATTATTTCTGATGATGTACATGCAGATTTTGTTTTTGATGGCGCAACGTATCACCCTATTTCATCAGTAAATAGTTATGTAAAACAACACTCTTTTATTTGTACTTCTCCCGCTAAAACATTCAATTTAGCCGGACTCGAAGTCGCCAATATCGTTATTGCCAATCTTGAATATCGTGAAAAATTCAAACAATGCTTAATTGCTGCGGGTATTCATAATCCTGGTTATTTCTCAGTTCCCGCTTTTTTACAAGCTTACACCTTACAAGGTCAACAATGGGTTGGTGAATTAAAAACGTACCTTGCTGATAACCGACGTTGGGTAAAAGAACAATGTGAACGTTACTTTCCTGATTGGGTTATCACTCAAAGTCATGGCACCTACATGCTATGGGTTAACTACCAAAAAATGCAGTTATCTGAAGAACAACTAAAACATTGGTTTGTTTCATTAGCTGAAGTGGAAATGAGTTGGGGGCGTGGTTTTGGTGCGGTTGGGGATGGTTTTTTCCGCATTAATATCGCGACACCTCGTTCAATATTAGAAACCGTTTTCACTCGGCTTATTCGTACCTTACCTCACGCCAGTTTGGAATAAATTACAATGAAAACGCAAACGATAAACAGCCCGAGAACACCGACATTACTCGAATCACTCTTTCCAATATTCACCATGGTGGTGCTATTAGGAGGAGGCTACGCCGCTTTCGATTTACCACCAGAGCCTTTAATGGTGCTGTCTACGGTTGTAGCTGCGCTATTAGTAAAACGATTAGGGTATCGCTATGACGAGATCTTAACGGCAATCTCACAAAAAATTGCTAAAACCATGCCAGCATTGCTGATTTTAATCAGTGTAGGCTTGTTAATCGGCACATGGATGATTGGTGGCACCATTCCATTGATGATCTATTACGGCTTAAAAATGATCAGCCCAGAAATGCTCTATGTTACGGCATTATTGGTGACATCATTAGTGTCGGTCTGTACAGGAACTTCATGGGGTTCAGCAGGAACCATCGGTGTTGCCTTTATGGGTGTTGCGGTTGGTATGGATGCAAACCTTGCTGCAACAGCCGGTGCCGTAGTTGCAGGTGCCTATTTTGGTGACAAACTTTCACCGCTATCAGGTGATACTAACCTTGCTGCAATGGCTGCAAGGATAGACCTCTATCAACATATCTGGCACTTACTTTACACCACACTGCCTTCGCTGATTTTAACCGCGATTGTGATGACGGTTTATGGCATGAACGGCGATTTAGCAGGACAAGGTGTGCCAGAAAAAGTGACATTAATTACCAATGGTCTTGAGAGTGTTTATAACTTCAATCTAATCCTTCTCATTCCTGTATTAGTGATTTTATATGGTTCAGTCACGAAAAAACCAACTATCCCTGTGATGTTAGCCTCTGCCGCCATTGCGATGTTTAATGCTTATCTTATTCAAGGTTTTGGATTACATGACATCGTAAAAAGTGCTGTTGATGGATTTAATGTCTCAATGATCCAAGGGAAAGAAGTTCCTGAATTATTAGGTAACTTATTAAATCGTGGTGGCATGAACTCAATGATGAGCACCCTGCTTATCTGTTTCTGCGCCCTCTCTTTTGCCGGTACTTTATCATTAAGTGGCGCATTAGAAGTGATTGTCCACGCATTGTTAAAAATGGTTCACTCAACCGGTTCAATGATCTTAGCCACAATTGCTTGCGGGCTAACTATGATTGGCGTGACCTGTAATGGACAAATCTCAATCCTTATTCCTATCGAAATGTTACGCGGTGCCTATATCGAACGAGGCTTACACCCTAAAAATCTAGCCCGTACCGTAGAAGACTCCGCCACTATCTTTGAACCCATTTTACCGTGGACAGCTGCAGGCGCTTATATGGCAGGTACGTTAGGTGTTGCAACCTTAAGTTACTTACCTTGGGCTGTATTGTGCTGGAGTGGCATCTTTTTTGCCATGCTGTGGGGTTTCACGGGCTTTGGCATTGCCAAATTAACACCAGAAGAGCAGGAAGAGATGACTGCTGAGCTTGAATCACATTCAGAATTACAACTTGATACTAAATAAGGACGGTTCCATGTCTTACTTTGATAAAATTGAACAAATTCAATATGAAGGCACAACAAGCGATAACCCACTAGCGTTTCGTTACTATAATCCTGATGAGATAATCTTGGGTAAACGAATGGAAGATCACCTAAGATTTGCCGCTTGCTACTGGCATAACTTCTGCTGGAATGGTTCTGATATGTTCGGTATCGGTACTTTTGATAGACCGTGGCAAACACCAGGCGAAGCATTAGAGCAAGCAAAACGCAAAGCAGATGTTGCCTTTGAATTCTTTCATAAGCTTAATGTTCCTTTTTACTGTTTTCATGATGTCGATGTTATTTCTGAAGGCAATAACATTAATGAATATATCTCTAATATGGCGGCGATCACCGATGTATTAGCGAAAAAACAAGAAGAAACCAACGTTAAGCTATTATGGGGAACCGCAAACTGTTTTACCAATCCTCGTTATGGTGCAGGTGCAGCAACTAACCCTGATCCTGATGTTTTTGCATGGGCAGCGACACAAGTTTGTGAAGCGATGAAAGCGACAAAAGCGCTGGGTGGTGAAAACTATGTATTATGGGGTGGGCGCGAAGGCTATGAAACGCTGCTAAATACAGACTTACGCCAAGAAAGAGAGCAAATTGGTCGCTTTATGCAGATGGTTGTTGAACACAAACATAAAATTGGTTTCCAAGGCACATTACTGATTGAACCAAAACCACAAGAGCCGACAAAACATCAATACGATTACGATACCGCGACTGTTTATGGTTTCTTAAAACAGTTTGGTCTTGAAAAAGAAGTCAAAGTAAACATTGAAGCCAACCACGCAACGTTAGCGGGACATAGTTTCCATCATGAAATCGCGACAGCCATTGCGTTAGGTATTTTAGGCTCTGTTGATGCTAACCGTGGCGATCCACAATTAGGTTGGGATACAGACCAATTCCCAAATAGCGTAGAAGAAAATGCGCTAGTAATGTATGAAATTCTTAAATCAGGTGGATTTACAACAGGCGGTTTAAACTTTGATGCTAAAGTTCGTCGTCAAAGTAATGATAAATATGACCTTTTCTACGGGCATATTTCAGGAATGGATACAATGGCAATGGCATTACGCATTGCAGCGAGAATGATCCAAGATGGTGGTCTTGATAAATTTACGGCGCAACGTTATTCAGGCTGGAGTGCAGAGTTAGGTCAGAATATCTTACAAGGTAAATTAAGCCTTGAAGAGGTAGCAAAATATGCCCAAAGCAATGCCTTAGCGCCACAATTACAAAGTGGACGCCAAGAAATGCTAGAAAGTTTAGTGAATCGCTATATTTTTGGCTAATTGCATAAACGTAATAACACAGCGGGTTTTCCGCTGTGTTTATTAATTAGATAAAGGTCATGGGGTAACTTTATGTATTTAGGGCTAGATTTAGGCACTTCAAGCGTTAAAGCGATCATCATGAATGAGCAAGGCGACGTCATCGCCAGTCATTCCGTTTCTTTAGCAATATCACGCCCTCACCCTCAATGGTCAGAACAAGATCCCCTGCAATGGTGGCAAGCAACGGAAGAAGCCATTCTTCAACTTGGATGCAGTTATCCAATGGATCAAATTGAGGCGATTGGGTTAAGCGGACAAATGCATGGTGCCGTTTTACTTGATGCTCAACAAGCTGTGCTACGTCCTGCAATCTTATGGAATGATGGTCGTAGTTTTAAACAGTGTCAGGCACTTGAGGCGCAATATCCCCAATTTAAAAAAATTACAGGTAACTTAGTAATGCCCGGCTTTACTGCGCCAAAACTACAATGGGTTGCTGAAAATGAGCCTGAAATTTTTCAACGTATTGCGCATGTTTTATTACCTAAAGATTTTTTACGTTGGAAGATGAGCGGTAATTTCGCCAGTGATATGTCAGATTCAGCGGGTACGCTTTGGTTAGATATGCAAAAGCGAGATTGGAGTGATGAGCTTTTAAATGCCACAGGGTTAACGCGTCGTCAAATGCCTACGTTGTTTGAAGGCAATCAAATAACGGGCTATCTATTGGCAGATATCGCTAAAAAATGGCAGATGAAACAAGTGCCTATTATTGCGGGTGGTGGCGATAATGCAGCGGGTGCAATTGGTGTCGGCGTTTATCAGCCGGGTCAAGCGATGCTCTCTTTAGGTACTTCAGGTGTTTATTTTGTTGTTAGCGAAAAATTTCTCCAAAATAGTGACAATGCAGTCCACAGTTTTTGTCATGTATTACCTAATACTTGGCATTTAATGTCTGTGATGCTAAGTGCAGCATCGTGCCTTGATTGGGTGTGTCAATTGACAGGAATTGAGAGTGTGAGTGCGATGTTTGAAGAGATTGAGCACGCCACTTTTGCTGATAGCCCCCTCCTATTTTTACCTTATCTATCAGGCGAACGGACGCCTTATAACAACCCTAATGCGAAAGGTGTCTTTTGGGGGTTAACCCATGAACATCAACGTGCTGATTTATGCCTAGCTGTTCTTGAAGGCGTGAGTTTTGCGTTACGACAAGGGATTGAAGTTGCTGAAAATGCAGGTCAATTAGCTAATAACATTACGTTAATTGGTGGTGGTGCAAGAAGTGAATATTGGCGACAACTGCTTGCAGATATTACAGGAAAGACTCTCGATTATCGCCAAGGTGGTGATGTTGGCCCTGCACTTGGCGCAGCAAGGCTGGCACAATTAGCAGTAAACCCTGCTCATTCATCACAAGTTGTTCTTTCTCAGCCTAAGCTTGAAAAACGCCATACACCAAATTTAGAAAAACATAAAACATACGAAAAAAAATATCATGCCTTTAAAAAGTTATATTCATTGATTGATACGATGGAAATATAACTATATTGCGTCAATATCAGGGTATTATTTAAAACCACTCAATTAAGAGTGGTTTTATTTTTTACTTACGGTTGTAAGATAAGATGCACTATGAGATCTCTCTATATTGAAAACATAATAGATAAGAAGGCAAAATGAAAAAATTAGGTTTAGTTATCATCGGAGTATCATTGCTAACGGGTTGTATGACTAAATCTCTATGGAACAATAACCCTGTTTCAGATTTTACTTATCATTATGAAGAAGAATATAAAGATGTAATTACTGAAGTCGTTAAATTGGAATTAAAAGAAGATAAAGAGCCATTAGTTATACGAGATGGTAGCGCTATTTCACTTAGAGGGATGTCACTAGCGAGTAAAACCCGAATTTATAATATCTCTTATGGTGATTACCCATTAAAAGTTATCTATAAATATATGCCAAAAATGAAATTTAGCGCCAGAATAGCACCTCAAGGTGCCGTTCCTTTTGAAATTCAAAATAGACACGTTAATAAAGGCGACGGTGTTTTAGCTTCTGATATTCAAGGTGTTTTCTTATTTTCAATCAATCCTGAAGTAAAGCTACTGGAAAGTGAAATAAAAGAGCTCGAACAGGCTCATTTTAAAAAAGAGTGCAAAGCACAAGATGGTAGCTTGCAGTGGTGTATTGATTTTTGGATCAATGCCAATGTTTTTGAACGTAATCAAACGAGATATGTGGTTATCGTAGAAAAAGTGTTACCTAAACCTATTAATATTGCTCTTTATGATTTAAAAGACACACCAAAAACGAATGTCGGAAATTTAGTAGGTAATACAATAGGTACACCAGTATTTATTATTGGTGATGTATTACTGGCTCCATTAGGCGCTTTATTGGGTGTTGTTGTTCAGAGTGCAGGGAATTAATTTTCTGGAAGGGTTATGATCCGGCTAAATATTTGTCCATATGTTATCCTTGATAATACTTTGCTAGAATTTTTTCTAAACTTATTGATTCATCAGGAATTTTTATATCTAACCCCTCTAATCTTGAACTATCACAAAATTTCTCTAATTTATATTTTTCATAATACTCGTAGGGATCAAAACTATTTAAAACAGGTAATTTCTTTAATTTGTCTATTTTTAATTCTAACGCCTTCCAACTCTTTGCTTTAATTGTAAATCCCAGTTTTTCTGATAGTTGTTTTTTAGTATCTAAAAAAGATCCCATTTTATAATTTAATGAATCACCTGAATTTAACCAAAGAATAAAGTCATTAATTGACATTATAGTTTTGTATAATGAAATCCAATCTGTAACTATAATTTTTGTATCAAGTTCATTTTCGATAATTTTGACGAGCTCATTAAAAGGACCTAATAATTTTAAATCCTCTATATTATTAGTTCTTAAAATATTTTTAATATACATGTTCAAAGCTCTCATTCTCTAAAATTTACTGATAAATTCATCATACTATATCGTGTTTTTTTATTTAACAATAGTAATTGAAAATACGACTTTCAAGGTAACTCCTTGCTAGTAATAGGGGGCTTACTAGCAAGGAAAAAAATTAACGATATCCGCTACGATGGTTTTTAGCTGACCAACTATAGGTTTCATCACTAGGAGCTAGTTTTTGTTTTTTCTTGAGGGCTTGTGCTTTTTTGGTGGCTTTTTCAACTTCGAGGGAGATTTCGGTAATAATGGAGTCTTTGACTTTATTCATTTCGGCATTGGTTAATTCACGCCCTAATTTCTTTCTCTCTTGACCTATCCTGGTTTTTACTCGCATTTGTTGGGCATCTGTCATCTCTTGGAGTGTCAATTTCTTCATTCTTTTACCCTACCTATGTTGAGAGAGGAGTAATCAATATAACATTATTAATGCGCCTCTCCAGCATTATATTTAGATTTAAGGTAATTAAATTCTGATTATATCGAAAATGCATTACACACGTAATAAGCGTGTAATGCATAGCAATAAGAGATAAGTTTAAACAGAAAATTTAAACTAATTGAAGAAATGCTGTTTTAAACCCATCGATATCTTGCTGTGTTGTTGCCCAAGAAGTACAAAGACGTAAGCAACTCAAATTAGGATCTTCAAGTAATACACGATGAAAAACAAACTGTTGTGTTAATTTTTCCGCAATCGTGTTTGGTAAAATAACAAAAACTTGGTTAGATTCAGGTGGTGCTAAAAATTCAAAACCTTGTTCAGTAAAGAATTCGGTTAATTGTGATGCCATTTCATTAAGGTGTTTGCCTAATTTAAAATAGAGATCATCTTTAAATAAAGCTTCAAACTGCGCACCTAATAACCAACCTTTCGCTTGTAATCCACCCTTTTGTTTTAAGCTAAAACGAAAATCAGATTTTAGTGCAGGATGGCAAATCACGAGCGTTTCAGCTGACATTGCACCGATTTTAGTGCCACCAATATAAAATGCATCAGTTAAGCTGGCGATATCTTCAATAGTCAGATCACTTTGTGCAGACATTAATCCTGCCGCTAAACGAGCACCATCAAGGTATAACCATAAATTATGTTCGTTACAGAAGTGACGTAGCGCTTGCAATTCTGCTTTGCGATAAACCGTACCAATTTCTGTGGCATTTGTTATATAAACAAGTTTTGGTTGAACCCAATGTTCATCATTATGCTCAGCAAGAATAGGTTTTAATAACTCGGGTGTTAATTTGCCATCAGCGGAAAATGTTGTGATGACTTTATGCCCTGTTGCTTCAATTGCGCCTGTTTCATGTGTAGCAATATGCCCAGTACTGACAGAAATAACAGCTTGGTGTGGACGTAAAAAATGAGAAATAGCGGTTAAATTAGTAATGGTACCACCATTAAAAAAGTGAATATCCGCATCTGGTTGTTGAATTCGCTGTTTTATTAATTGAGCAGCTTGATGACAAAGCTTATCCATGCCATATCCATCATAGCGTTGCCCCACTGTATCAGTGATTGCCTTCATGACCGCAGGATGTGCAATTTCATTATAATCATTTTGGAAGCGGTACATGTGTTCTCCTGTCGAATGTTGTGTTTTTATCGTGTTTTATAAAGCAAAACGCTCTACATCTAATCAATACAAAGATTGAATGTAAAGCGCTTTAATATATTGAAAAAGTCAGTTATTTAAAACCGATTATTTAATACTTATTATTTAAAGCAGACCTCGCCCCAACGCGCCAAACCAGCAGTAACCGATCCAAAGTCATTACCTTTAACAATTGGAATATTAGGCAATTGTTGTTCAATGGCTTGGCATAGGAGAGGTGAACGCGCAGAGCCACCTGTCATAAAGACAGCATCGGGTTTTATTCCCCCTTGCTGAACCGCATCATTAACTAATTCAATCATTTTACTTTTTGGTGATTCAATAGATTCAACCATCTGATCACGTTCGATAGTTAATTCTAAGGTTTCACTTAATAAAGCGATATTAGCAATATATTCAGGAGAATCTGATAAAGCGATTTTAGCTTCTTCAGCACGCCTAACAATGCTATAGCCCAATGTTTCATTATAGACTTCAATAAGACGGGTTATTTTTTCAGGCTCTTTTGCGTCTCGTCTTAGCTGATTTAATACAGCAAGATTTTGACGAGAATAAAAATCTTTTTGTGCTTCAACATTATTAATCGCAATAGGGTCCCAGAACTGTTTCAGAGGTAATTTAATACCTGAAGACGTTAATCCGGTCATGCCAAATAAGGGCATAAGCTGTTTAAAAGCAAGGTAAATATCAAGATCGTTACCACCAACACGTTGTCCACTATGGGCAAGTAATGTATTTGAACGATCAGTTTTGCCTTTATAACTTGGACCCATTTGAATTAATGAGCAGTCAGTAGTACCACCACCAATATCAACGACTAATACGGTTTGGTCTTTAGTTAACGTTGACTCATATTCAAGCCCAGCAGCAACAGGTTCAAATTCAAACATAATATTCTTAAAGCCCGCTCTTTTAGCGGCACGAATAAGAATACTTTCAGCTTGTCTATTTGAAGCATCGCCACCTAACCCATTAAAGTTAATCGGTTTGCCAATAACGGTATCAGTAATCGCTTCTCGTGTACTTTTTTCTGCTTGGTGCTTAATATTTGCCATCATGGCGCAAACTAAATCTTCAAAGAAGCTAATTTGTATATCATGTAGACCAGAAGCACCTAAAAAGGATTTCGGTGATTTAACGTAATAGACATCGCGAGGATCACGTAGATATAAACTTAGTGCGGATTGTCCGAAAAGAATATCTTCAGGAACTAATTCAATATCTTCTTCTCGATTAAACGCAATCGACTTTCTTAGTAATTGCTCGCCAACTTCACTGGATGGTTTAATATTTAAATGGCGAAATAAGTGCTCAGAAACAGATTCACGGGTTGGCGCACAAAGGGTTGATGGAATATACACATCATTACCTTCTAAAGGCAAAAGAGTGGGTTTCCCCTCTTTCATAATTGCAACAGAACAGTTCGATGTTCCATAGTCAAAGCCAATAAACATTCAGCCTCCCCAATAGACTTCATTAAAAAAAGACTGAGCACTCTACATCAAGCTTTTTGCAATTACCACCAGATTATGAGGTTTAAAAGAGAGAACAATCTCTTCAAGCCGTAATAAAAACTGTTGGATTAATCGCTGTTTTTTAGCACATTTGTTCCCTATTAAATTCAATATGCAAAGGGAAAATAGGTAAGATAACTAAGCCAATTTATTAGATATTTTTTATGGAGAAATAAATGAACACAATTCACTTATGCATAGTAGGAATTTCAGGTTATGAAGGGCCAGATTTTATTTTAGGTGCTTTTGATAATGAAGATATTGCTGAAAAAGCAAAAACGACATTTATTAGAGAGAATCAAAGCGAAGACAACCAAGTTAAAGTACTCGCTGAACAAGACCGATGGATAGAAGTCGAAGATGTGAAATTAGACAGTTTTAGCTGTGATATTCCCCTTTCAGATTTTTATTACCTAGTTTCACGTTTTAGTGAGGGTTTTGGTCAGATCTATCGTGATATTGAAGCGATTTTTGATAACTATGAAGATGCGCTCGTTAAATTAGAACAACTTGAAAAAGAGTATGAAGAATCTGATGCCTCATTCCCTGAATATTTTGCGATTGAGAAGCTACAAGCCAATCAAATTAATACTAAAACCGTAACACAGTGGTTAGCAGATGACTTTTTCGGCGATGATAAGCGTTTATTGTAATTATTTTCTTTCGATATTGCGTTGATAGTCGCTATTGGCACCGAATTGCTCTTTTAAGAAATCAACAAATAGCGTTATTTTGCGCGGAAGATTTTTTTTGTCAGGATAAACTGCATAAATAAAGTGCTCAGGCAAATCGAAGTGCGTCAATATAGGGATAAGTTTTTTATCTGTATTTGATAAGGCTGTTTGAGTAATAAAATGAGGGAGTAAAGCAATACCTATTCCCTGTAAAACCGCTTGTAATAATGCTTCACTATTATTGGCACGATAACTACCTTTAGGAATATGGCTATATTTTTTACCTCTTTGATAAAAAATCCACTCCATACCAGCTTGATATAATGAATACGATAAGCAATTGTGATCTTTTAGCTCAGAAACTTGCATGGGTTCACCATATTTATCAAGATATTCTGAAGAAGCGTAAAGCTGGCTATAACAAGGTGATATTTGACGCGCTATTAATGAGGAATCGGGTAATTCACCAATTCTAATTGCAAGATCGTACCCTTCTGCTACTAAATCTGTGACTTTGTCATCAAATAAAAGTTGTACATCAAGCTCTGGATACTTCTGCATAAATAAAGGCATTACTTTAGCAAGATGTAACGTACCAAATGACATGGGCGCTGAAATTTTAATCCTACCTTTGGCTTTATCGCTAAATTGTGAAACCGCCTCTTCTGCCATTACCGCTAACTTATAAGACTCTCGAATATAGTTAATATAAACAATGCCTTCTTCAGTTAAACTGACACTTCTTGTTGTTCTATGAAATAGGCGTATACCTAGCTTCTCTTCAACACCTTGAATAGCTTTGCTGACTGCTGATTTTGTTATATTCAATGTTTTGGCAGCTTTGGTAATACTCAAATACTCAGCCACTGCAATTAGAATGGGAAAAACGTTCATATCATTCATATTGTCAACCTAAAGTAAACAGTGTGTTTTCTTGCCTGTATTGTTGAAAAGGAATATTTTAAGTCCACACAAAAAATGATTTATATAGACTTAATATTATGAATAACAAGTATATTCTCTCTCTTGTTGCGGTTTTTTCTGGCGTTTTACTTTCATTAATGATTATGAGTAATAGTTACTTAGCCAGTTTTACAACGCCATTAACCGCATCATGGATAACACACGGTATAGGGACTTTTTTCTCTTTAATTATATACATTTTATATTTAAGAAAGAATCAACTTACTAAGAAAAACAATAACAAAATAAAAATCCTATGGTATTTGGGGGCATCCCCGGGGCATTTACAGTGTTATTAGCTGCAATTACAGTAAATAGTCCATTATCGCTCTCTGGTAGTATTATTTTAATGATAACAGGGCAAATTCTTTTTAGCGTTATTGTTGATGCTATGGGATGGTTTGGGATTGAAAAAAGAAAAATCACCCTACGCGATTTATTTATGTGCTTTTTACTTATTTCTGGTAGCGCATTATTAATTATAGGTAGATAACTAATGAGTATTTTTATTTTAATTGCATTATTTAATGGGGTTTGTATTGTAACAAGCCGTACTTTAAATGGTAAGTTAGCACAAAATAGTAATGCTTTTTATAGCTCTTTAATCAATCACTTAATCGGTTTCATATTTTTAACTATCTTTGTTTTATGGATAAAAGATTACCACTCTATTGAACTATCAACGATCCCTTTAATTGCCTTTGCTGGTGGTATTATTGGCGCATTATTCGTTGTCATTAATAGTTATGTTTTACCGCTATTGGGTGTTATGTTAACGTCTGTTTTAGCTATTTGCGGACAAATGATTTCAAGTCTAGTTATTGATATACTCGGTGGTATTGAAAGTAATAACCTACTATTTCAAATAATAGGTGTTTTGCTGATTATTGGTGGTGTGTTAATAAAATTCACTAAGCAATCTAAATAAAAAATAAAGATAGATTTAAAACCCCTTTCTATTTTTTGGCAATAAATTCATTATTGAGAGCAGACATAAAGTAATTTTTATCACAACTCATCGTTATTGTTAGATCGGGTTTTAATCCACCTAAATAACAGTCAACTGAATCGGTAAATAAATGAAATAAACACCCTACTGCAATGGCTTTTAATTTCCATGAGGGTAAAAACCATATACCTAAGTAAACCAAAGCAGCCCAAACAGTATGTAATGGATGAAAACCTACGCTACAACGGTTGGGATCAAAAATAGGTGTTGCTAACAAATGGTCAATATCAATGGCCATTGTGCCTATCATAAGAAGTGAGGCTATCTTCCAATTCTTACCCCAGAAAAGATAGCCTAATAAAATAGGTGCTAAAAAGTGTAAACTGTAATGTAAAAGCGTTCTAAAAATCTCGAATATCACTTAAGCCTCTCAATAATAGCTACTTTTAATGTTATATTTTTAAAAATAGTATCCTGCTTTTTTGAGTTTTATTCACGAATTTCTTCGCCATTGGCTTTTAGAATAAGCTTCATCATCCAATGTTTTTCAGACCATCCATAAAAAATAAGATGTGATGCTTTATCATCATAATTATAGTCATTTGGTGTATTTATTACGGTCATTAGCCCATTCCAAATTAGCATAAATAGCGTTTTGAAATATTGAGATTGGGTATCAATATAATTCTCTGCCCATAAGATAAATTGTTGTAGTTCTTCTTGTGATAAATAAGAAAGGTAAAAAACACATTGTCGCCATGCGTAAGCCGCATTTTTTATTGTGATTAGTGATGCGTGATAACCACGATAAGGAGCTTGTAAATAGCGTTTGATAACTTGCAGGCATTGTTTGCACATATCAAGCAAGAAAGGCTTTAATTTGTCAGCAAGACCAATACTATTAAAAATAGTACTAAGATTATGGGTTGTTAATATGTAGGACTGCTCAAGTATTCCCCCATTTATTGCTGGAGAATAAGAGCCAAATTTTTCATTTGTTCTATCTTCGCACCATTTTAAGATCACACGGGATGTTGCATAAGGGTCTCCCCCTTGTGTATTTGCAGACGATAAAGCCGTGAGCAACTCGTGTTTTAATAGTAAATAATCAATTCTATAATATTGTGAATACAGACTGTAAGGTAAAACGGAATCAGCATTTTTTACCAATATATTAGCGATTTTCTTACTAAACATTCCCATAAAAATGTCTGCAGCAAGTTCTTCACTCCATTTAATACTTGGATCTACTTGAGAAGTCAGTGAGTTTAATTCTTGTAATAAAGGATTAGGTAGCTGCGTATGTGGAAAATAACGAAAGTTTAATAACAGAAACTCATTTAATACTTCCGTAAAGATAGTTTTGTTGGAAATCTGTTTTGTACGAAACTTATCAATAATGGCAACCCACGGAAGCTCTTCTAATTGTACTTGATGTTGTAAATCTAATAGTAATAAAGAGCGGCGTTGTTTAAATGCTCGATAGTTTTTTTCGTAAAGATGGCGTAATGGGATATCTAACAAACTATTAGCACGTAAACCCGCTGTAATTTGAGGAATAATATTGCTTAGAGCTTCTGAAGATGTGATTAATTTCTGCTCAATAAGTTGGCTTGCAGTGGTATTAAAACTACGCATTGTTTTATACGTAATTATACTTGGTATGGGATAATCTTCCGTTAAGCTAAATTGTTTTGCTTCACTTTCAGAAATAGCTTCTGTGGCAATCTCTTTATCATCAAAACCATTATTAATATCTAAGTTATCAAATCGGTTCAAAATGACTCGACTTAATGTGTAATGTAATGGTGCTTGCACATCATCTTGTTTTATTTTTTGTTTTTTGTCGCTTTTTTCTGAGTTTGGCTCGCCATATTTCTCGATATGGCGTTGTAATAAAACACGAATATGTTGTGCTTGATGAAGTTCTAATTCATTTTTCTCAAGCGATAATTGCTCAATAGCAATACGCAATTTTGCAAAGTCACCTTTATTTTTTATAGGTTTATTGCAAAGGAAATATTGTTTACGTAGTTGGAAATACTCAGCAAGAAGATCTTTTGCCGATTGTCTCCATAAAGGTGTAATTATATAACTTGATGACTTATCAACAATCTCTGAAAGTAACGCTACCATTTTCACTTTAAAAGGATGCCAAATAGTCACGGCTTCTTTTTGAGCTAATACTCGTTTATTGGGTTTTATTCTTTTAAGATCGTAAATTGTCATAGCAAGCTCTTGCACTCTTACTGTACTGCTAGAAATTACAGGCTGTTCGACAATATGAGGGTAAAATCTTAATACTGAAAACCAAGGTGAAATAATATCAAGCAAGTCTCTTGCATAAGCTTGAGCTTTATTTCTGATCAACCATGCAACAGTGAGCAAAACGCTCTCTTCAGGAACGCTAATAAGATAGTTTTCATTATCTAAACATTTATTAAGAACATTCATTCCTTCATCAGTTAAATAGTAGCTATTTAACGCTAATCGCTGATTTTCAGGCGAGGTTTTTATTTGCAGTTTATCTAATAGGTGTTGCTCTTCAGGTGTTATTTCTCCACCCGCTAACCAATTACCTGTCGCGAATCCACCTTTTATAACTTCAAGCGTGATCCATGCTGGTGTATTTTCGAATGGTGTTCGGCTGCCATAATTGGCTTGTCCTTGCAGTATTTGGTGTAAGACGGCTTCCCATTGTTGAACTTTGTTGTTATTTATCTCAGGTTGGCTTAGCGTTTTAGCCAATTGCGATTGTGCGTAAGAAAGTCCAACAGGTAATAGGTTTTGTTTATCAGCCATGATATTCACCAAATAAAGAGAGGTATTCGAGATGGTTTTTGATTGCTTTGAAAGAAGACAAGCAATAGAAATTATGATTAATGAGGGATCCAGAAGCAGGAGTTGAACCTGCGCCCTTTCGGTCCGAAGCCAAATGCTCTACCACTGAGCTATTCTGGAATACGTTGTGATTATAAGTGATAAACAAAAAATATCATCTAAATTATCTTCACAATGATTAAAAAAGTGAAAAATACGTACCTAAATAAAACAATATGATGATAGTATCTGTTGAATATATATCAAGAAAATCAACTTTCTCAGGTACAAGAAACGTTTATTTGTTCTGAGTTCATTCATTGTAGTGAAGAAGATTGGTTATATAAGTGCTATTAATCTTATATAAATATTGTTGTGTTCTTCGCTAGATTAAAGTCTTATTAAAATAAATATCCTATCTTAACCTGAATTTAAGGAATGGATATTACCTCAGCATTACATTGTTCCCTATTATTTTTAGGGAAATAAAGATTTATGAAAAAACTTCTATTGAAGATAACATTTGTTTTCTTCAGTTGTTTTCTGACATCGGTTATTTATGCCGAAGAAAATGAAAATATCATTAAACTAAGTGTAACAGAGCCTAAAATTGATCGTTATGTAGAGGTTCTTAATATACCGGGTATTTTTGTTGCCAAAAATGAAGTTTCTATTGGTTCACCATTACAACAACAGATGGTGACAGCGGTCTTTGTTGAAGAAGGACAATGGGTAGAAAAAAATCAGCTACTAGCAACATTAGAATCACCTCTTCAAACAGCCGCAGTGATGCAGTTAAAAGCAGAAACCGAAAAAGCCACGGCTTATATACAACAGCAAAAAGTGTTAGCAGAACAGGCACAAAAAGAATTAACTCGTTTAAGCGCTTTGGCTAATAAAGGGGTTATTTCAGCCAATGATTTTGAAAAAGCCAAATCAGAAACATTGGCTAAAAAAGCAGAATTAGAAGCCACTCGTGCAGAATTACGCCAATTAAATGCGCAACTAGCAAGGGAACAAAGCCAAGAAGATAAATCTAAAATTATTGCCCCAGTCGCTGGTGTTATTAGCGAACGTCATGCAATGAATGGCACACTTTCTGACAATGCTTTGTTATTTAAAATTATTGAAAATAATGAAATAGAGTTTGAAGCTAATGCGCATTTATCTGAGCTATCACAAATTAATCATTCATCAGATGTAAAAGTCAAAGATTACACAAATAAAGAACTATCTGGTGTGATCCGCTTTATTTCTTCAAAAATAGATACCTATTCTCAGCTAGGAAAAATTAGAGTTTCATTAACAGATAAACATAATCATCGTATTGGTGAAATGGGGGTCATGGTTTATACCCAACAGCCACAACAAAGAATGACACTTCCGTATAGTGCAATCAGAACCGAAGCTAATGGCATTCGGAATATCTTTATTGTTAATCATGATAGAAGAATTGAAATTCAACCTGTGGATATTGGTGGTGTTCATAATGGGCGAGTAGAAATATTAAGTCCATTATCTACTGATATTAAGGTTGTGGCTTATGCTCAAGCTTTTTTATCTCAAGGTGATCTTGTAGTTCCAATGAAGGATATTCAATGAAATTACAATTATCTTCATGGGCGATAACCAAACCAATTCCAACCATTGTTATCTTTTTGGTACTGACTATTGCCGGTATTTTTTCATTTATTCAATTACCGGTTACGGCAAATCCGGTTATTACATTCCCTATTGTGACCGTCACAATTACACAGGATGGTTCATCGCCTACTGAATTGGAAAATGCAGTAACAAAGCGTGTTGAACGAGCTGTTTCCGGTATTCCGGGGATCCGTCATATCACCTCTTCAATTAGTGAAGGTGCTTCTTCAACGGTTATTGAGTTTGACTTAAATATTGATGCTTATATAGCAACGAACGATGTCCGTGAGCAAATTGTGCAAATTAGAGGTGAGCTACCTCAAACTATTGATGAGCCTTTAATTAGTCGTGTAGATGTCGAAGGTGGTGCCATTTTACGTTATATGGTCTCTTCCTCAACGATGTCATTAACCGATTTATCATGGTATGTCGATGATACTATTAGTAAACAACTCGTAATGGTTTCGGGAGTACAAAAAATAAGGCGCTTAGGTGATGTTGAGCGCGTTATTCGTGTCGAACCTGATGCACAAAAATTAGCAGCATTACAGCTCCCTATTACGACGATTAATGAACTTTTACGAGGTGTTCACCAGAATTCAGCGGGAGGAAGTACCAAATATAATACACTGCAACATACCATCCGTGTTTTAGGTGAAAAACAGAGTGTTGAGGAAATTAAAAATATTCTATTGCCTACTGATAATGGGCAATGGATCAAATTAGGTGAAGTCGCCAATATTTATGATGGGCAAAAATCAACTAAATCTATCTCTCAACTTAATGGCAATGACGGTGTCGGATTTGCGATATATAGAACAAAAGGTTCTAGTGATACGGTCGTTGCTGACAATGTCGAAAAAGTATTGGCACAACTAAGAGCAACTAACCCAGATATTAATATTGAGCTCATTTCATCAACAGTAAAATACACCGAATCGAGCTATCATTTAACGATTAAAACGTTAATTGAAGGGGCTTTCTTAACGGTTATTATCGTTTTATTTTTCTTAAAAAGCTGGAGAGCAACATTAATTGCTGCAATTGCACTCCCTTTGTCCATATTACCCACATTCCTTGTTTTGCTGCTTTTTGACTATAGTTTAAACAGTATTACGTTATTAGCGCTAACTCTTGTTATTGGTATTTTAGTGGATGATGCTATTGTCGAAATTGAAAATATTCAAAAGTATATTGAACGTGGTGAACGGCCCTATATTTCTGCATTAAAAGCATCTGATGCTATTGGGTTTGCGATAGTGGCTATTACCTTAACAATTGTGGCTGTATTTCTTCCTGTTAGTTTTATGGGTGGATTTGTCGGTAAATATTTTATTCCTTTTGGTATCACTGTATCTGCGGCGGTATTGTCTTCCTTGCTAGTTGCTCGCCTAGTAACTCCGCTAATGGCTGCTTATATTTTGCTGCCTCAGACAAAAAGCAAAGAACACAAAATACCTCGTTGGATTGGTAAATATACTTATTTTCTATCACTAACCTTAAAACACCGAAAACTCGCTTTATCCATTGCACTCAGTTTTTTAATTGGATCAATGGCAGCCATTCGTTTATTACCTGTCGGTTTTATGCCCGAAGGTGATATTAGTATTAGTCAAATTAGTGTTGAATTACCACCCGGCTCTCCAGTTGAACAGACACAAAAAGAGATTAATCAGTTGACTCGTTTATTAAAAGAGAGAACGGAGATTAAGTCTGTTTATACTATTGCCGGCATTGCTGATGACTCTGATGGTATCGCTCAACATAAAGGCGAAATAATTCTTACCTTATCTGAGCCTAATGAGCGTGTTTTATCACAAAAAGAGTTTGAGCAAGAAGTGACAACGCTTTTTAATCAGCGCGCAGATATTAAGTTTTCATTTAGTAACAGCAGTGGTAATAAAGAGTTTTCACTCGTTTTTAGTGGGAATGATGCTGAAGAATTGGATAGAGAAATACAAAAATTAACCGATAAAATAGCAACACTTCCAGGATTTAATAATATCCAAGTTGTTAAGCCATTACTGCGTAAAGAGCTTATTGTTACACCGAAGCTAGATAATTTAGGTCGTACTGGAATAAATGTCGAAGAGATTGCGAACACATTACGGATTGCCACAATGGGAGAGGCAAATTCTCGTAGTGCTAAATTTAACCTACCCGATAGACAGTTAGCTGTTCAGGTTATTTTGCCTGAATATCAACAAGATAATATTGAGTTACTCAATAACCTCTATGTAAATAGCGCTGGGCAACAACCCGTTCCGATTAAAACGATGGCTAAAATAGACTCAGGAGATGGTCCTTCACAAATTGAGCGAATTAACCGTCAAAGAAAAATAGCGATTGAAGGTAATCTTGATGGTATTAGTTTGGGTGAAGCAATCGAAACAGTAATGGCGCTACCTGAATATCAACAATTACCACATACCGTGTCACAAGTTGAATACGGTGATACAGAATATATGCACGATATGCTGATGCGTTTTGGTTCAACAATGGTTTTTAGCATACTGCTTGTTCTCGCGATATTAATTGTATTGTTTAAAGATTTTATGCAACCAGTAACTATTTTGGTCGCATTACCCTTTTCTATTGGTGGCGCTATTATCGCTTTAGTCTTATATGGTGCGATGATTGATCTACCTGTGATTATTGGCATTCTTATGCTTATGGGGATTGTCACTAAAAACTCGATATTATTAGTTGAATTTATTCTGGAAAAAGAGCGAGCTGGGCTAAGTCGTGAAAAAGCAATTTTAGAGGCAGGTCAAGAGCGTGTTAGACCGATTATTATGACCACGTTTGCAATGATTGCAGGAATGATCCCTCTTGTTTTAACTACAGGTGCAGATGCGGGTTTCAGAGGACCTATGGCGATCGCGGTTATTGGCGGATTAATCAGTTCAACTTTATTAAGCCTATTATTTGTACCTATTATCTACACCTTTATGGATGATTTTAAGCACAAATTATTACCGGTATTAGCCAAATTAACGTCAGTGACACAGGAAGATAGAAATATTAAGCAGTGGTAACCATGCCATTGTGACAAATTAAAAATACGCCACAGAAAATACTCACTGTGGTGTATTTTTTTTGCTCTAGAAAAAATTATTCTGTTAGAAATAACACACTATAATTTAATAAAAATATACGATCAGAGCGTGTCATAACATGTTCTTAAGAGTATAGTAGTCAATCTTTCAGCTAGACTAGATATAACAATTTTTATTATGGAATCAGCGTTTTCTGCTCAAAATATTCGACATATTCTTGCTAATAACACACCTATTATTGATGTGCGTGCGCCTATTGAATTTAATCAAGGTTCAATCCCTAATGCGATTAATTTACCTTTAATGAATGATGAAGAGCGTGCTGCTGTGGGAACTTGTTATAAACAACAAGGCTCACAAAAAGCGGTTGATTTAGGGCATCAATTGGTTAGTGGTGAAATTCGTGATAACCGTATCGCAGCTTGGCGTGAAGCTTGTGAGCAATTTCCAAATGGTTATATTTGCTGTGCTCGTGGAGGAATGCGTTCTCATATCGTTCAGCAATGGCTTAAAGAGATCGGTATAGATTATCCATTAATTGAAGGTGGATATAAGGCGCTAAGACAGACTGTTATTGAAATGACCAATGAATTAGTTCAACGCCCTATTGTCTTAATTGGTGGATGTACCGGTAATGGAAAAACGACTTTAGTGCGTTCATTACCAGAGGGTATTGATCTTGAAGGTATTGCGCACCATCGAGGTTCATCTTTTGGTCGTACAGTAGAAGCGCAATTTCCTCAAGCGACATTTGAAAATCATCTTGGTGTCGAAATGTTGAAAAAATCACCGAAATATACGCGATGGGTGCTTGAGGATGAAGGTCGTGCTATTGGAGCGAATGGATTACCCGAATGTTTACGAGCAAAAATGGTTGATGCTTCAATAGTTGTTGTGGATGATCCCTTAGAGCGACGCATAGAACGTTTGAAAGCAGAGTATTTTGATCGTATGACGCACGATTATCTGGAAGCGTATGGCGAAGAGAAAGGTTGGCAAGCTTACAGTGATTATTTACATCATGGTTTATTTGCTATCCGCCGTCGATTGGGCTCTCAAAGAGCAATGGAATTAACCCAGTTGCTAGATAATGCCCTAGAAATTCAGAAAAAAGAGTCTAACACAGAAGCACATTTTTCTTGGTTAACCCCTTTACTTAAAGAATATTACGATCCTATGTATCGTTATCAATTAAGCAAAAAGGAAGATAAAATTATTTACCAAGGAAGCTATGAAGAAGTCATGCAGTGGTTTAAAAACTAATAAATAGCTAAGATTTTCTGTATTAAATACAACGTATACCAAAGAAAAGCCCCGTAAAATTTATATTACGGGGCTTTTCTTTGTTTACTGGACCTAAATTTTAGTTCGATATAACCAGACTCCTAAGATTATCATTAAGCCAAAGAAAAAAGGTACCGCTAAAGAGAGTTCAAGGAAAATAAACCGATTAATGTTAATTCCCTGCCCTTTATTTGAGAATTGTAAAGCTAAAGGTAAAGCACATAATCCAGACAGAAAGCCAATCCCAATTAAGCGATATAACTTAATACGGTTCTCTTTTTGTGTTGGCGCGTCTTGTTTGCGCTGGTATTGAATATATTTCCAACACAAATAAAGCAACCCTAATACAGAGCCTAAATGTTGTAATAACTTATAGATAGCTATCTCTTGGCTATCGGTCATTCCTTGTAGTAATTGTGCTTGTAGTACAGAAAAAAATCTGACGGCGGTTCCTGTTTCGTGAGTAAAAGAATCCCATACAATATGAGTTACCGCGCCAATATACAGGGATAAAATAAATAAGCTTAATGCTCGAATATTGGGTTTTATTGGCTCATATAAGGGGATCGGCGATACGCACTTTAATGGCTTCCGTAGTAAATAATTTAGAATAAAAACCAGTAGGCAAAAAGGAAATGCAGTATAAAACCAACCCAATAAATCATGTGCCGTTGTTGCTGATTGATATAGGCCAAAAGAATAGAGTAAATCAGGTGAAGTACTTCCTACAATTAATGCAGGTAAACTAAGGCTTTTTCCTATTCTGGACTGCTTTATGGGGAAAACAATAGAAGGATGTGAAAAAGTCCACGGCATAGGAATATCTCTATAATATGAAAATGAATAACAAAAATTAGTATGAGTATATCAGTAGATTAGCTAGGCTTTATCTGATATCACAACGATTATTAAGATTAAATTAGCTCATTGTCATTAATACAAAAACGCCATTAATGGTGAGAACATTAATGGCGTTAAATGATGGGGTTATTGATTTTTACACACTATTTTTTTGCAGAGATATCAACAATTCGTTCTTCTTTAGGCATGTTGATAGTAACTTTTTGCTTAATATATTCAATTACTGCCGTAGCTGCACTGGTATTAGGAATATCTTTAGCATTTCGACCCTGAGTGAAGGCTGTAAAACCATCTCCGCCTCTCGCTAAGAATGAATTAGCAATAATTGGATAGTAAGTATTATCTTCAACACGTTTTCCATTGATAGAAACTGAGACAACACGTTCGTTTACAGGTTTAGTACTGTCATATTTCATTTCAAAACCACTAGATGCCTGCAATACACCATTAGTTAAATTTGCAGAGTGGTTCATTAAATCCCGTAAGTCTTTACCGCTCAATTCCATGTAAGTTAAATCATCTGGGAATGGGAACATACTAATAATATCCCCAATCGTAATATCTCCTTTATGGATCTCGTTACGAATACCACCACTATTAACAAAAGCAACTTGTGCCCGATTATCTGTAACTAAAAAAGCATCAGTAATTAAATTACCAATTTCAGAAGACTCACCATAAGAACGCGTTAGTTCATTCTGAGTATTGCCAATTTTTTGTTGTGCAATTTCATCTAATTTTTTAGTCCATGTTTCTATTTTTTTCTGTGTATCCGGATCTGGCTTGTGCTCATCAGCAAAGATATTAACTAACTCGCCTTTATAGTTATCAATTTTTTTAGTTTTGTCGTTTATATCTAACACCAATTTTCCAACGTTAATGCCATAAGCATCCGTAGAAACAATCAACGTGTCGTTTACTTTAATAGGTTCTGGAGTACCCACATGAGCATGGCCAGTAATTAAAATATCTAGCCCTTTTACTTGTTGTGCTAATTCAATATCTTTTTGTAGCATACGAGCGACATCTGCCGAGCCGAAACTGGATTGTCTTGCTGGAACGCCTTCATGAACGAGTAATACGGTTATATCAACTTTCCCTTTCAGTTCATTAAGATATTTATTAAGGTATTCAACTTCATCTCTTGCTTCAACACCCTCTCGTTTATCTTTATTAACCGTGTCATAGAAAGCAAATTTACCATGCAGTCCAATTACACCAAACTTTACGCCTTCTTTTTCTACTATAATATACGGTTTATCCCAGACAGCTTTGCCGTTATCTTCATAGAAAACATTGCCTAAAAGTACAGGGAATGTTGCTTTTTTTAGTTGAGTCACCATGTTTTCTACACCATGGTCGAATTCATGATTACCCACGGAAGCTGCATCAAAAGACATCTCGTTCATGATATCGATGATGGCCTCACCTTGAGTCAAAGTACTTAAATAAGGACCTGTAAAATAATCTCCGGCATCAAGAAATAAAACACCCGGGTTATTTTTTTTAGCATCTTTAACAATGGTTGCAATATTTGCAAATCCACCAACTAATCTATCCTTACTAATATAAGGTGCTTTAAAAGGAACAGCATTCGCGTGTAAATCGTTAGTATGATAAATAGTAATTTCTTGAGCGAATACGGAAGAGCTTCCTAATAAAGCGCCAATTAACAGAGGTAATATAAGAACGGGCTTATTCATAATAATATCCTGTAATAATAAAAATACTGAAATAACCTGGTTGATATTCGGTATTTAGTTAATATCACCTGACTTGTTAAAAGTATGATGACTATCACATTGCGTTAGCATTACACGTAGTTGAATTATGTTATTATCATTTTGTGTTGGTTTTTTGTGATAAGAACTGATGAAAACAGTAAAAGAAATTAATGTTAATGTATGTAAAACAGAGGGTTGTGAGCATTTTTCTGAAGTTGTAGAAAATGCCTATGTGATCCCGTCTTTTAAATTAGGTTTTCCTGCCGTTTATTGCAATTGCTGTGGCGGTAGTAGCGTATTAATTAATAATGAAGATATAAAGGCATTATTAAATCCTTATATTGATTTTTTTAATTTAAATATTAATGAGCAATGCCCAAATTGTGATTCATCAGCAAAAATACTTTATGGAAAAACGGGGAAAGGAACGGTACGCTATCAATGTAAACAGTGTAATACGGTTTTTTCTCTTAAAAACAACATAGATTTAAAGTCTCTTAATAATAAAATAATAGAACTTCTTATTTTACAATCGCAAACGCCTACTTATATTATTAAGAATTTAAACATTACCCCTGCACTATTTTATAGAAAACTATCTGCTATCGAAAAGATAATGGAAATAAAAGCAAGGCAATATGAAAAGTTATTAGATAAAAATAAAACTTATGATTTGCAAACAAACGTATTTACGTTGAGTTGTCGTAACAACACAAAAAAAGGCTTTTCAAATGAACTTTTTGGAATGGTAACCTGTTGTTCTAAAACAGGCTATATTTTTCTTCCAAGTGTTAATTGGAGTGAAATATTAGTGAGCTCTGACAGTCAATATCATAATAATACTAAAAAAGAGACATTAGATAATACTCAAGGTATATTACTCGACAATATTATCATGCGATATGAGCAAATAAACAGTAGAAAAAGTTTTGGTCAAATTCAATACACAGAAAAGATTTGCTCTGAACATATTATTGAGCCTGTAGTTTTATCTCATTTTCACTTTCTTAAACTAAAGTTTATTTTACCAATAAGTATTAAACATCATTTTATTTATCATGATAGCTTTATCCGTGGTGGGTGTATGGTTGCCTACGGTAAAGAAATAAAACAAAAAACGTCTAACCTTTATTATGTGGTTTCAAAGGGAACACGCCTAACATCAGATTTTAATTATAAAGGAAGTTATACACTGGGTTGGTGGAATAACAAATGGTATGAGTTTATATCTCAAGATAATCAAGAGTTATTCTATCTATGTAATTTGGGGTTAAATAAAACAGATGATGTTAGTTTTTATACTAAAATATCCCCTTCTCTTGATTACAGCCATCTATTTATTCAATCATTTAAAGAAAAATTTCCTGATGTATTTTTGAAAACCTTATCGCCTCGTACAGTAAAGTTATTATTATCTATTTATAGTTTTTACTATAATTATTGTCTTAGTAATGAAAGTGGAACGCCAGCACAAAGAGTGGAACTAATAAAAGAAAAGATAACGATAAAATCACTGTTTAATTAAAATAAAAATACCTTATCATTACCGTTTGATCTCGAAAAGTATAATCGGATATTTCCAAAATGGAAATTAGAGATTGCTTTTTTGTCATTAGGTTTCAGTTTCTTTGACGACTAGAATGCCTCTTCATCAGAATAATTGAGGTGGCTGGATGACAAAATATATCCTTTTTAGCTTTTGTTTAGTGTTGATTTACCCTCTTGGTGTGGACTTACATTTAACGGGGTTAACAGCAATTGCAAATGATTTAAACGCGTCAGAAGTGACATTACATCAAGCTTTCTCAATTTATTTAATGGGCATGGTTTCATCCATGTTAATTGCAGGATGGTGTAGTGATAATTTAGGGCGTAAACCTGTTGTATTGCTTGGAGCCGTTATTTTCTTATTGGCATCATTTGGTGCTGGAGTTTCGGTAACGGAAAATAACTTTTTGATCGCACGCTTCTTCCAAGGTATTGGGGCTGGATTTTGTTATGTTGTTACTTTTGCGATATTACGAGATACATTAGCTGAAAAACAACGCGCTAAAGTTCTTTCTATGATAAATGGCATTACTTGTATTATTCCAGTATTAGCGCCTGTTTTAGGTTTTCTGATCTTATTAAAATTTAAATGGCCGGTCATGTTTTATGCCATGGCAATCTATGCGTTATTAATCTTTATCTATTGTTTCTTTGCAATAAAAGAAACCAAACCAAAACAGTCAGCTAAAAGTAAAAATAGAACGACTACAATCACCGATGAATCTTTCTTAAATAGCTTCTTTTTAAGTCGTTTGCTTATATCATGCTTGGGAATGAGCGTGATCCTGACTTATGTTAATATCTCTCCAATCGTGATTATGCAGCAAATGCACTACACCACTGGGCAGTATTCAACAGCAATTACATTGCTTTCAATGGTTAGTATGATCACTTCGTTTATGATGCCGAAAATATTAACAAAACTCCGTTATGAAACCATTTTATATACAGGGTTATCGAGTTTTTTAGGTGCGGCTATTTTTCTTTTTATCGGAAAAAATAGTGATCCTCGCTGGTTCTTTGTCTCATTTTCATTATGTGGCGCGGGGTTTGCGTTGTTATTTGGTATTATAATGAGTCAAGCACTTTCACCATTTAGCCAGCGTGCTGGGCTTGCCAGTTCAATTTTAGGGATTTTGCAGTTGAGTTTTGCATCTCTCTATATCTGGACTATGGGGTGGTTAGGAATATCTGCAATTAATATGCTGATGATTATATTGTTTGCAAGTAGCTTTATTGGTTTTACCTTTTTGCATCTCTTTCGTTCTTCTGGACAACAACAAAAGGTGAATTGTGATGCATAAGCCATTACATCGAATAGATTTGAATTTATTAGTTATTTTTCAAATTCTTTTACAAGAGCGTAGTGTTACATTGACTGCAAAATGGTTGTCTATTTCACCTTCTGCGGTGAGTAAAGCATTGGCTAAATTGCGCGTTTGGTTTGATGATCCTCTTTTCGTTCGCAGCCCTCAGGGATTAATTCCAACACCTTTGACATTAAGTATTGAAGAATCTCTTTCCGATTTTATTAATATTGGTAACCATATCGCGGGTAAGCAAAATAGCGAGACACCTAAAGGTGTTCATTTTAGTTTAATATTGGAATCCCCTTTACATCAGGTGTTACTGAATCAATTTCCTTTAGAAATATTGAATTATTATCCTCAATCAATGGTGCAAATACGAAATTGGGAATATAACTCACTTTCGAGCATTATTGACGGTGATGCTGATATTGCTTTTTTAGGTCGTGAATATTATTCAGGCTCTAAAGAAGCATTACATTTATTACCTGAAGTCATCGATTGTGAAGAGCTTTTTCGTGATACGCCATTAGTTTATGTACGAAAAGATCACCCGTTATTAAAAGAGCCTTGGAATTTAGAGACATTTTTACGCTATTCTCACATCTCAACAGAATATGATAAACGACCTCATTGGGCATTAGATGATATTTTGGCAGAGCATGGGCGTTTACGTAATATAGCCATAACTTACACGTCATTCGAGCAAACTTTATTTATGATTTCTCAACCTAATCATGAGCTTATTACTTGTTTGCCTGGGTATTGTGTACATTATATCTCTAGAGCTTTACCTAATTTAGTGACATTATCTCTACCACTGCCACACAGTGTTTCTGAACAGCTTGATATCTCATTTATTTTACTGTGGCATAAACGCCATGCGTATAATTCTAAAGTGTTGTGGTTAAGAGAAACTATCAAAAATAGTGTTAATCAATTTATGCAGAAAAATAGTCGTTAAAAGTCTTACTACTATTTATTTAGTTTCTTCTGTGTTTACCGAAAATTATTAGCAGGATTAAGATTATTATTAATAAAAATCTTAATCCTGTTTTTTATATCGCTATCGTATACCACCCTATTTCTAACCTCTTTTTATACTCTTTCTGACATCAGAGGAGCATGTTATGCACTTTATCGTGCTTGATCTCCTTATGCTTAAAATATATAGTTGCAATTGCAATGATTGCTTTTGCAATCTAAATAATATTTAAAGAATATAAACTGTAGAGAGCGCAATATGAAAAAATCACCTGATAAAAAGCTAATTTTTTATACCTCTAATACGCCTAATGGCTTAAAAATTAGTATCTTTTTACATGAAGCTCAATTAGCACATTCTAAAATCTATTTGGATTTATCGACGGGCGTTCAGCGTAGCCCAGAATATTTGGCGATCAACCCAAATGGAAAAATACCTGCAATTGTTGACAATGAGGAGGATATGACTGTTTTTGAATCAGGTGCGATATTAACTTACCTCGATGATAAGTATAAAGTATTTAAATCGGCATCAATGAAAGAGAATTTGAGTATCCAGCAATGGCTAAATTTTCAAATCGCAGGTGTTGGCCCTATGATGGGGCAATTATGGTGGTTTTTGCATGGTTCTAAAACACAAAATCTTGAGGCAATTACACGTTATACAAATGAATCTTTGCGTCTATTGGGTGTAATTGAACGACAACTCACAATAACGCCTTATTTAGCAGGAAATCATTACTCAATTGCTGATATTGCAACTTTTTCATGGTTAAGAACATGGGAAGAGTTAAATTTAGATCTTGCAACATTCCCATATGTTATTGAGTGGCTGGATAAAATTAATCAACGCCCTGCTGTTAAAAAAGCGATATTAGCAAATAGCCAACCTAAAAATGAAGAGATATTGGCTTAATTATTAGATTAAATATGCAGAATAATTAATGCTGATCTTTTTTTATACTCACCTTAGTTTTTTAAGTTTAAGGTGAGTAAATAAAATATTTTTATATTTTCCCTTTTATAAATAATGTGTCTTATTGTGCTATCTAAATCTTCTCTTAATCTTTCTTTAATTTTATCGCAGATAATAAACAATGAGTTTTTATTAAAATGCGATTTAGTGATTTAAAAAGAGAATATGATGGATATCAGTTTAAAACGTATCACTTCAGATAATTATGAAGAAATTAGCTTGCTTGAAGTGGAAGAATATCAAGAAGACTATATTGCTTCTAATATGTGGTCTTTAGTTGAGGCGGCTTATAACGAAAACTATGTCGTCAGAGGTATTTATTTATCAGATAAACCAGTCGGCTTTTTTATGTGGGTAAAAGAAAACTCGCATAAAATTGCTATCTGGCGTTTTATGATAGATAAAGCACACCAAAATAAAGGATTAGGCAGAAATGCCCTTCAGCTTGCTTTAAATGAAATTAAACAAGATAAAGAAATCAATGAAATTGAGATCTGTTATAACCCATTAAATCCAGTGGCTAAAACATTCTATGCCTCTTTTGGTTTTGAAGAGATAGGTATGGATAAAGATGGGGATGATATGTTAGCACTAATAAGAGTAACACAATGAAAAATATAAAAAATAATAGCAAGCAAGAACAGATAGAACAGTTATTGAGCCCTATTTCAGAGAATACACCGGGTATTATTATACAGGCTCGTTTTGATGATGGTGTTATATATCAAGCTCAAAAAGGTCTTACGAATATATCTAAAAATCAATTAATTGATGAAAATAGTGTCTTTAATTTGGCTTCTGTTTCAAAGCAATTTACCGCTTTTTCTATATTACTTCTGGCTAAAGATGGAAAGTTATCACTTGATGATTCAATTCTTATTTATTTGCCGGAGTTAGGTGACTATGCCAAAGCGATCACAATTAACGATTTAGTTTCCCATACCAGTGGATTAATTGATTATATGGAATTAGCGTTTGAGCGAGGTGTTTCTTACACAACGCAACTTACGCCAGAAGAAAGTTTTGCTGATATTGTAAAGCAAACAGATACTTACTACCCTATTGGTAGTAAATTTGAATATAACAATACTGGATATTTTTTACTTTCTCAGATCATTGAGCGAGTAACTCAACAACCATTTTCAGTTTTTGCTCAAGAGCGTATCTTTGCGCCATTACAAATGAACGATACGTTTATTGTTGAAGAATATCCTACAATAAATCCTATTGTGTCTGGATATGCGGAAAATGAGCAAGGAAACTATGAGTTATCAGAAAGTCCTTGGACACATACTGGAGATGGTGCAGTACATTCAAGTGCGAACGATTTAATGAAATGGGGTGAAAACTTTAGTACTGCAAAAGTGGGCGGTGCTGAGCTTATTGCGAAAATGACACAACCTTTTCCTAATTCTACGTGTGAAGGTAAGCCGATAATTGATTATGAAGCTTATGGATTTGGCCTTTTTATTAATCATACTCTGGGTGAAATAAGTTTTGAACATTCGGGGGGCTGGATGGGAACTTCAACCTATTTTATGCGTTTCCCTCAATCTAAACTCACTATCACCGTTCTATCTAATCGTGAAAACTATGATGTTGATTTACTTGCAACTAAAGCCGCAAAAATTTTGCTTAATTAGTCGGCAAAATAGAGAAAATGAAAAAATAGCTCTTATTTAAAATAGAAAAAAGGTGCAATTGCACCCTTTTCTATTTTGTTTTTTAAATGTAGATAAGACAAATTATAATCCCATAATTTGTCTATTCTTAGGATAAGAAAGAGTATAATTCAATGGTAATGATTTTTCCTCTTTGGCACCTAATGTGATATCCCATTTAATTTCGCCAGTATCTTTATCAAGTACACCATCTTTATAAACGGCATCTGCTACATTGATATTGTTTTCTTGGCTAAGTGGTAGTTGATCGTAAATAGTGACTTTTACAGGAGAGTTATAAGTATTTCTTACTTTAATGGTATAACTCTCTTTTTGTTCAATCGTTGTACCAATAAAAATAGGCTCTTTTCTTATTTTCTCATTGTTAATACGGCTAATTTGAATATTTTTATCTATTCCAAATGGAATGCTAAGTAACTCTGTTAATTCGTTGGTATTAATATAACTATTACCAACAAAGCTATTCATATAGTAGATATTCGCACGACCATTAAGTAAATTTAAGTTTTCCCAATCTTTAACTTCAGCTTGTAAATAAACTTCTTCAACTAATTTAGGCGTTGTTAAATAGCGATAATCCGCAACAACTTCTTTTTGATTAATCACTAATGTATTAGGCTCTGTGCTATTTTTTAAGGTGTAAGGTAACGCGATAGCATGGCTTAAATTGATACCATTATTATTGGTTGTTACGTAACGAGTCACGCCTTTACTTAGTCGCTCTCTTGGTGCCATGCTTTCCCTTTCACTCATTTCTTCTAACACGGGAGCTGGCATAGCCATCCTCATGTCCATATTGGATTGTTTAAATTTCGAAGTGTTATTATAAAGAGATAAATACCAAGGTGATAATGTTGGTGCAGTGATATTAAGTGATGGATTAGTAGATGTTAAAACCAGTTTTACTTTATCCCAATTTAAGCCTGTATTTTGAATAACATCCGCTTTATAGGTGAGTAATATTGGCTTATCCATTCCTTGGCTTCGGATATCATAAGCAGGTGACCATCCAGCATCTGGCGTTATATAAGAAATACGCATTTTGCTGGTTAGATTTTTTGATGTGCCTAAAGATAAAACAATTTGTGTTTTCTCTTGCGCAATAATTGGCATATCAATTTCTAATTGTCGGTTTAACTCTTCTAATTGTTCTGTTAATTCAGCAATTTCTTCACGCGCCATTTTTTGCTGATTTAGAATAGATGTCATTTTTTGGCTAATAAAATCAAATTTTTGTGATGAGTGTTCTAATGACTGAGTTTCACCATAACCAAAAAATGATTGGTCTTTTAATAAAGTAATTTGTTCATCACCCACATTAATATTGATGTTTAATACTTCAATTCGCTTATTAATGTCTTTCTGTTTTTCCATCAATACTGCAATGTTAGAAGGGTAACTAGGAGCAATAGGAATTTTTTTAACGTTAATGGTATTAATAATCACATCTTCATTATCAATGCTAATTGATAGGCTTCTAGGATCAATATTGTTTGCGACATTAGATAAAACAACTTCACTCTGCCCTGCGGGTAAGTTGAGAGTGACGTTATTTTCAAGTTCAGCACCCCGTAAAAAAATCGTTGCTTGGTTGAGTTTTATATCATAATTAAGCGGTTTAGTTGGATCTACTGAATTGATTTCATTAGCAAAAACACTAGTTGCACTAATAATAGATAATGTAATAAGCGATAGCGTTAATTTATTGGGTTTAATCATCATTTTTATTCTATCCGTAGTTGATGAGCAGTATTAGTGAGAACTGCAAAATAGAGATGCACTGTTGCACAAGTATATTTAGATAGTATTGCATCTCTAATAAATTTGATAACAGAATAAACTTAAAATCTGATAGTTACGAAGTGGAAAAAACAGATAAAACAGTGTGTTAGAATTTTTAATTAAATGAATATTTAAATAATAAGGATTATCTTAATGATGGTGCAATATTTAGCTTTTATTAGCTTTATATCGTCTTGTTTAGATAAAAATAAGCAGAAAAGATTAATATACTCTAGCAATAAAAAAGGCAGTTTAAAAATAAACTGCCTAGGATAAAGATATTTTTATCGAATCTTATTTAACAATTTCACCGCTGTCGATAACGGTTTTACGTACTTTATCTGAAAAATCTTGTGCTTCTTTAATAATGGCTTTTTCATCAACGGTTAATAGTTGGCGATCTTCCATTAAGATCTTTCCATCAACAATGGTGTGGCGAACATTACTGCCATTTGCACCATACACTAATGCTGCATAAGGGCTATACATTGGCACCATATTAGGCGATTTAGTATCAACAACGATAATATCAGCAAGTTTGCCTGATTCTAAAGATCCCAGTTTATCTTCCATATGTAATACTTTAGTCGAACCCATTGTCGCCAGTTCTACAACGGTTAATGGTGGCATAGCAGCACGATCTTTATTCTCTAATTTATGGATTTTACCTACAAGATTTAGCTCATTCATGGTCGTTAGCGTATTACTCGACATTGGACCATCAGTCCCTAAGCCCACACGAACACCCTTTTCTAACATCGCGACGACAGGCGCTACACCTTTTGCTGATTTAGTATTTGCACTGATATTATGAGCAACACCAACATCATATTTTTTCAGTAAATCAATATCTTTATCATCAACCATAATTGCGTGAGCTGCGATAACTTTATTATTTAGCGCTCCGATATCTGCCATATATTGAACTGGACTTTTACCGCCAGTACGTTTAGCGATTTCTTCTTGTTCACGGTCAGTTT
Organism: Proteus sp. fly-1013; assembly: GCF_040140245.1. NCBI lineage: Bacteria > Pseudomonadati > Pseudomonadota > Gammaproteobacteria > Enterobacterales > Morganellaceae > Proteus > Proteus sp. fly-1013. Next base: position 73,280 of record NZ_JBEEWD010000011.1, read on the forward strand.
CAGCCAAATGGATCATAACAGGAACATCAAGTTCTATTGATAATTTAGCAATCTTCTGAAGGTTTTCTGTGGTATTTGTGTAAGGAGCATGTGGTGCAAATGCTGGGATAATACGAGGGTGATCTTTATATTCTTTAATAAAGTTGACTGCGTATTGAATACCTTCTTCTGGTGTTTTCGCATCTGCAACAGGGAAATTAATAACAGATTCTCCTAATACTGCGCGATTACCCATTTTATCAACAGTTTTGGCTACTTCATCTTCAAAGTAATACATATCAACGTAAGTTGTTACGCCACCTTTTACCATTTCGATATTTGCAAGTTCGGCACCTACTCTGACCATTTCGCGAGAAACCATTTTGCTTTCGAGTGGGAAAATATAGCGATGAAGTCTGTCTGGTACATCATCGGCTAATGAACGAAATACCGTCATCGAACCATGCGTATGGGTATTAATTAAACCCGGCATCACAATATCACCCTCAACATCTAACACTTTGTTGGCTTGATATTCTTTTGAAAGCTCAGGGCCACCAACGGCAATAATTTTATTTTCTTTTACGACAACAGTACCCTGTTCAATGATTTTATTTTGCTGATCCATAGTTAGAACAGTACCGTCAACTATCATCAAATCAGCCTGTTTTGCCGCGTAACTAGAAAAAGAGACCGCCATAACAGCCAAAGCAAGCATAGATTTAGAAAATGACATCATTACCTCTCGTCTTGATGGGAAAATTTCCCTAAGATTATAAGTAAATTCATCGGCTTTTGATATCAACCAAAAGTGAATGAGATCACCGAATAAATAATTAATCGAAGTTATTATCGCATTCGCGGTCTAAATTTCTTGCAGTTAGTCTTATCAATCAAGGAGCGGTTTAATGAGTAAAACGTTACAACCGGGTGAAAATACATCACTCAACGAAAATAAAGGACAAGTTAAAGTCTCTCATGCAGTAGGCGATAATCTTGATATTAATCTGACTGCGTTTTTAGTAACAGATTCAGGAAAAGTCGTTAATGATGATGATATGGTTTTCTTTAATGCTCCTCATCATGCTTCTGGTGCAGCTTCGTTTATTTCACCGATAACTCAAGGTTCAACAGTTATTCATAGTATTGACTTTGATTTTTCTCGTTTGCCCGCAAATATTACCAAAATAGCAATTACATTAACGCAAGATGGCAGTGCTGGCGCTTTCGCTGTTGTTAATCAATTAAAAGCACAAGTGCTGATAAATAATGAAGTTATTGAGTTAGCGCCGAGCCAGTTTTCACAAGAAACAGGCATCATCGTTTTAGAACTTTATGTTCGAAATGGTCAGAATAAAGTCCGTTCTGTGTGGCAAGGTTTTGCTTCTGGACTTGCGGGCTTATGTAACCTTTACGGTGTTGAAGTTGAAGAGCCTGCTCCCGTTGTTACACCACCACCTGCTCCCGTAAATATACAAAAAAGCGTAGTGAAACTGACTAAACCAGATAGTAGTCATCGTGTTTCATTGCTAAAAGGTAATGATGCACCTAAGCGTATTTTAGTCAGTGCAACATGGATAGATAATGGAGATGGAAAAGATAATGATGATTTAGATCTTCGTGTGGGAATTTTACGCCCGAATGGTCAAATGTCGATTATTCAAGCGCCAGATAAAAGCGGTGCTTTTAATTCTGATCCTTTTGTTTTCCATACCGGTGATGTGGTGAGTGTGAGTCAACAACAACCCGGTTGCGAAACCGTTGAGATTAATCCCGCTATTTCTCAATTAATGGGCGGTAAAGTCGCGTTGGTTTGTAGTGTTTACTCTGCGATCAGTAACGGTTGTGTTTCTGTTGCCTCATTAAAACCAACAATGCGTATGGAATATGGCAATCAAGTAGTTGAATGTTCTTGCGAGTATAAGAAAGGCTTTTTCAATAATATGATTTATACCTATGTGATTGGTATTATTGAAATTGATCAAGATAGCATTACATTAAAACCATCAGGTGTAACATCAAGAGCAGGTAGTGAAGCGACACCTTGGTTAACTCGCAATGGTAATGAGCTTAAATTAACGATGGACGGTCCTCATGTTTTTAAAGGGAAGAAACCCAGTATTTTAGGCACTAAACGTTATGTCTGATCTCATTATAAAAAAGAAATAATCTAAAGTTTATCTTAAAGAAAAACGGGCTATAATATCTATGCCCGTTTATTTATTAAAAGCATTTATTGCTGATTAAATTAAGCGCGCTTTTTTTGTTGTAAAAACCACTTATCTAATTCATTGGCAAAAAGTTGACGGTCGCGTTGGCTTAAACTTGCAGGACCTCCAGTTTGAATACCGCTTGCTCTCATCGTATCCATAAAATCACGTATATTTAGACGTTCCCGAATAGTTGCTTCAGTATAACGTTCGCCTCTTGGATTTAGAGCGACTGCACCCTTTTCTATGACTTCGGCTGCTAATGGAATATCAGCGGTAATAACCAAGTCATCTTTATTAGTACGGCGAACAATTTCGTTATCAGCAACGTCAAACCCAGCAGAAACTTGTAATGTACGTAAGAAAGGCGATGCGGGCACGATTAATCGTTGATTAGCAACAAAAGTAATAATCACTTTTTCTCTATCTGCTGCACGATATAACACTTCTTTGATTACTTTTGGACACGCATCAGCATCAACCCATATAGGCATAACAACACTCTCTTGATTATTCGGTATTAAACAGTCGGTATTAAATGGTCTGTATTTGTGGCGTTTAAAATAACACATTAATCCTAACTAAGTGACTGAAGCTTTGCTCTTTCTCGTTTTTCTGACTGTTGATTAGCCCAGATACTAATTAATATCACGATCATGCCTAGAATTTGTAAACTCGTTAATTGTTGTCCTAACAATGCCCAACCTAAAATAACCGCGCTTAGTGGGCTTAAAAAGCCTAATGAAGCCACAGAGCTTGGTCCTAATAATGCTAATCCTCTAAACCAGAAAATATAAGTTAATGCTCCACCGATTAAGGTTAAATAAGCCAAGCCTAAAAGATTAATTCCTGTTAATGAAGGTAATGCGGGTTCGAAAAATAACGCAAAAGGTAATAATACAGCGCCACCAGCGGTTAATTGCCAAGCTGTAAACGTTAAAGGTGGAACAGGCGGTTGCCAACGACGACTTAATACAGTACCTGTCGCCATAGAAAATGCACCGCCTAATCCTGCAATTATTCCGATAGGATCAAGCGCTGCATTCGGTGTCAATATCAGTATTGCCACACCAAAAATACCGCCTAATGCGGCTGAAATAGACAACCATGATAACCGTGTTTGTAATAACCACCGAGATAAAAATAAGACAACTAAAGGCTGAACGGCACCCACTGTTGCAGCAACACCACCGGGTAAACGATAGGCTGAAATAAATAATAGCCACCAGAACAGCGAGAAATTTAAAATCCCCAAAATAATGACACGCAACCACCATATACCTTGTGGCAGTTGTCTCATGATAATTAATAATAAAATTCCTGCGGGTAATGCTCGTAATGCAGCTAACGTCATGGGAACATTAGCGGGCAACATTTCCGTTGTCACAATATAAGTGCTCCCCCATACAATAGGAGCTAATGCCGTTAGTAGTAATGTTGTGTATCGATTCATAAAATCACTCGTTTAGTTGTTATCATACTAATTTATCTTGAGGTCAAGATAAATTGATAATACCTTGACGTCAAGATAAATAATTGACATTATGAATACATGGACAGAATAGATAAAATTACTAAACAATGGCAGCGTGAGCGCCCTGATCTTGATATTAGTCCGATGGGATTAATAGGTCGATTGGGGAATATAACTTTGCATCTTTCGCGCGAAATGGAGAAAGTTTTCTCTCAATTTGGCTTAAATACGTCAAGTTTTGATGTTCTTGCTACACTACGACGTGCAGGAGATCCTTATACCCTCTCTCCTGGTGAGATGTTATCAACACTGATGGTTACATCAGGCACGATGACAAATCGTATTGATCAATTAGAAAAAGCCGGTTGGGTTATTCGTAAAGTTAATCCAGAAGATGGGCGTGGTTTTTTAGTCTCGCTAACACCTGAAGGTCTGGAATTAATCAACCAAGTAATAGAAGCACACGTTGAAAATCAAAAACGTTTAGTCTCAGGTTTATCACAACAAGAACAACAAGCATTAAACCAATTGCTTAAAGTTTTTCTTAACACATTAGAATAGTATTTTATCCGCTTTTATTTTCTTCCATTTAACCTAACTCTCTCGATAATGAAGGTAAGAATATAAACCGAGTGTCTTTACTTACCTTTTTTTCATTACTTGCTTAAAAACCCTTCTATTTGTGTTATTTCTGTTTATTTAAGCAGCTAATATGCATGAAGTCACACTTTTACTTTGATTTAAATCAAAGATGCATTCTATTTACCATTTTGTGGTTGATGAATGCCAAAACTTAAATTATAAAGCGAATGATAATAATTATTGATCTCATTAGGATTCGCATTATGTGTATTCAATTTAAGTCTTGCTTCGTATTATCTGCTTTAACACTCTCACTCTCTCAATATGCTATTGCTGATAATGTTTCGCCTAAAGAAGAAACACTGGTTGTTACTACAACACGTAGCGCATCTTCGCTATGGAATAGCCCTGCTACCATTCAAGTTATCGATAAAGAAACATTAACTCAGTCAACATCTTCTTCTATTGCAGACCAATTACGTGATATCCCTGGTGTTGAAGTCACGGATAATAGCCTTGCTGGCCGTAAACAGATCCGCATTCGTGGAGAAGCATCATCACGCGTACTTTTGTTAGTTGATGGGCAAGAAGTAACCTATCAACGAGGTGGTCAAAACTTTGGTGCTGGTATTTTAATTGATGAATCTGCATTAGAGCGCATTGAAGTGGTTAAAGGCCCCTATTCTGTACTTTATGGCTCACAAGCTATTGGCGGTGTAGTGAATTTAATTACTCAAAAAGGTGGCGATAAGCCTTTTGGGGGAAATGTCAAAGTCGTTTATGACTCAGCCACGATGGGCTGGCGAGAGTCTGCGTTAATTTCAGGTACTGTCGGTGATTTTGAATATCGCCTTAATGGAAGTTATGCCGATCATGGCGACAGATATACGCCTGATGGGCGTTTACCTAATACGCATTTTAGAAATAACGGTCAAGGTGCATGGTTAGGCTATAAAGTGGATAAACATAAATTTGGCCTTTCACTTGATCGCTATAATTTATCGACGCAATCTTATTACGCGGATGAAGGAAAGTATCAAGAGTTTAGCGTTAAAGTGCCTAAACTTGAGCGTGAAAAAGTCGGTTTATTTTATGACTATGAGATTGATGCAGATTATTTCAAAAAACTTCATATTGATGCTTACACACAGCGTATAGAGCGAAAATTTGAAAACCGCGTGGGTGTTGTTACACCAACAGGCAGTCCAATGATTGGTAATTTGACGGTTAAAAACAGAACCCAATCGGAAGATACACAGAATACTTATGGCATGACTATGCAGGCAAACTTTACGTTACCTGCAAATAATGAATTAATTTTAGGCACGCAATATCAACAAGATAAAGTGAAACAAACCTCTGTTGGTCAAACATCTTCAAATAGTACAACAGGCTTCCCTCCTGCCGTAAATTACGAAAAGCAATCTCTGTTACATAATCGTAGTCAGCAAACTAATGTGTCTGTTTTTGCCCAAAATGATTGGAAAATAACAGAGGATTGGTCATGGACAATGGGTGCCAGACAATATTGGTTGAAATCAGAATTACAAGATGGTGATGAAACTGTTCATCATAATAAGACAGGAACAAGTTATAAGACATTAGGCTCTGATCCTGTAAGAGATAACGCTTTTATTGTGTCATCTAATGTGCGTTATTCTGGATTTAAAGATACAGAATTACGTCTCGCGTTTGCACAAGGTTATGTTTTCCCAACGCTGGTTCAGCAATTTATGAACACGACTGCTGGCGGTGCGGTGACTTACGGTAATCGAGATCTTGAAGCTGAACACTCTAATAATGTGGAATTTGGTGCGCGTTATAAAGGAAATAACTGGTATATCGATAGCGCGATTTATTATTCTGAAGCCAAAGATTACATCACATCTATTGCCTGTGCAGGCGAATCAATTTGCGAAGGAAATAGCAAAACAGGACGAGCAGATTATTTCTATTATGACAATATCGACCGCGCTAAAACCTATGGTATGGAAGTGATGGCTCAATACCAAGGTTGGTCAATTACGCCTTATGTTTCAGCCAATGTGATGCGTCGCCAATTTATTGGTTCAACATTGAAAACATGGGATACCGGCGAACCTACATTAACGACTCGTTTTGGTGCTAAACATTTATTATTGCTCAATAATATGAATTTAATGTCAGATTTGTATTTAAGAGCAGCAACAAAAGCGAAAGATCATAGCAACCCAGAAAATAAACAGCACTATGCTGGTTGGACAACGGTTAACCTTTCACTGAGTACAGAATTTGGCAATAACGATCAATACCGTATCAACTTTGATTTAAATAATATTTTGAATAAGCGTTATCAAACGGCTCATGAATCTATCCCTGCTACGGGTATTAATGCTGCAGTTGGTCTGACATGGGCATTTTAATTATGAAAAAAATAGCGATCGTACTCAGCTTGTTATTGTTACCTTTTAACTTAATGGCAAAAGATAACGAAGATAGTGAGCGTTGGGTTATTGCCGGTGGCTCTATTACAGAATTAGTTTATGCCATAGGTGCTGGTAATAAGGTTGTTGGTGTTGATGAAACGACGTCTTATCCTGAACAAACGCAAGCATTACCTCATATCGGATACTGGAAACAGCTAAGTACAGAAGGCATTTTGTCTTTACGCCCTTCTACTTTTGTAACTTGGGATGATGCTGAACCTAAAATGGTACTGCGCCAGCTGGCACAACATAATGTAAAGGTGATTTCCTTACCAAGAACACCCGCCACATTTGAATTAATGCTTAAAAATATTCGTACCTTAGCGATTTCATTAGATAAACAAAAGGAAGCAGAAGCATTAATTGGTTCTCTTCAATCTCGTTTAGCCGTGATCAACGCTAAAAATAGTCAAATTAAGCAAAAAGTGAAAGTGATGTTCTTTCTTTCACCTGGTGGTGGAATTCCTCAAGTTGCGGGAAAAACCAGTGTTGCAGATGCCATTCTTCATTTAGCCGGCGGCGAGAATATTGCTACGCATGAGAACTATCGTATTTATAGTGCAGAGGCGATTATTGCTGCCAATCCAGAATTAATTGTTATTACAACGCAGAGTCAGAAAAACCAAACCGGTGGATTAAGAGCCTCTGAAGGGCTTGCTTCTGTGCCCGGTGTTTCAATGACTCAAGCATGGAAAAACCAACGCATTATTGAAATTGATCAATCCCTTATTTTGGGAATGGGACCTCGTATTGTGGATGCCGTGGAGTTATTGCATCAACAGTTTTATCCCGCTGATCCTGTTAATGATAAATAAGTAGGAATGATTTAATAATGAAAGAGTCAGTCGCAACACATAGCACGCAATCTTCAACTGAAATCGATCTTACTCCCCATTTTGCACTTGAGGGTGATAGCCCTTTTCGCGATAGACATGCCACCATGCCGTGGAGAGGCTCTGTACCTATTGCAAAAGAAGAGCAACAATCAACATGGCAAGCTTTATTAGAAAGTAAAACACCTGCATGTAAACGTTTGTTGTATATCCACATTCCTTTTTGTGCAACTCATTGTACATTTTGTGGTTTTTATCAAAATAACTACCACGAAGAAGCCTGTACACGCTATACCGACGCATTATTGCGTGAGATATCGGCTGAATCAGATAGCTTACTTTATCAGTCTGCACCAATTCATGCCGTTTACTTTGGTGGCGGAACCCCTTCAGCATTATCGGCAAAAGATCTCTATCGAGTGATCACGCATTTGCGCCAATCACTTCCTTTAGCACCCGATTGTGAAATTACGATTGAAGGTCGCGTTTTAAATTTTGATGATAATCGAATTGATGCTTGTTTAGATGCAGGTGCAAACCGTTTTTCTATTGGTATTCAAACCTTTAATAGCAAAATTCGTAAACGAATGGCAAGAACATCAACGGGTGAAGAAGCCGCTAAGTTTATGAAAGGACTCTGCTTACGTGATAGAGCTGCTGTGGTGTGTGATCTGTTATTCGGATTGCCGGGACAAAATGCGATGAATTGGCAAGAAGATCTCACTATTGCCCACGATATTGGTTTAGATGGTGTCGATCTGTATGCATTGAATTTACTTCCTAATACACCATTAGGTAAAGCGGTTGAAAATCAGCGGATCACTGTACCAACGCCGATAGAACGGCGTGCGCTATATCTTCAAGGCTGTGATTTTATGGAGAATGTAGGTTGGCGTCAGATCAGTAATAGCCATTGGGCTAGAACAACCCGTGAACGTAATCTCTATAATTTATTAATTAAACAAGGTGCGGATTGCCTTGCCTTTGGCTCTGGTGCTGGTGGTTCGGTTAATGGTTATTCATGGATGATTGAGCGTTCACTGGATAGCTATTATCAAAAAATTACAGATAACCAAAAACCTTTAATGATGATGAGTCGTACAACTGACAGTGGTTTTCGTTGGCGTCATGAATTACAAGCTGGCATTGAGTGCGGGCGTGTTGATTTAGCTAAATTAAGTCCGCAAGCGACTCTGCTCTCCCCTTTATTAAATCAATGGTATCAAGCAGGCCTTGTTGAAGATGATTTTCTTTGTATGAAACTCACCAATGAAGGTCGGTTTTGGGCAAGTAATTTGCTGACATCCTTACAGCAGTTAATTTTGCAATTAAATACACCTCGCTAATTTTATTACCCTAAATATTAATTAAAAGATGGAAATAACATCATGAATATAGAGCTACAACAATTTTTAATGACCGAGCCTGATGGAACGTTGGAAACTATTGCTACGCAATTTGATACAACCTTGTTAGAAGTTGTGAGACATTTGCCATCACGCTCATTAATGAGTGGTGAGCAATTCGATACAGTGTGGGATAACGTGATGAAATGGGGTAATGTCACCACACTTGTGCATACTCAAGATGTTATTTTAGAATTTAGCGGTGAATTACCGAGTGGTTTTCATCGCCATGGCTATTTTAACTTACGTGGCAAAAAAGGAATGACAGGCCATATTAAAGCCGAAAATTGCCAATATATTGCGATGATCGAGCGTAAATTTATGGGTATGGATACCGCCTCTATCTTATTTTTCAATCAAGAAGGCGTTGCAATGTTTAAGATTTTCCTTGGCAGAGATGAACATCGTCAATTATTGCCAGAGCAATTATCAGCCTTCCGTCAATTAGCACAACAATTAAATAAGGAATAATTGCTCGTGAAAACATGGGTTATTTTTGGCGCTGGCGGTAAAGGTGTTGGCGCACATATTGCTGATATTGGCGTCGCACAACAACGCCCTATTGTGGCTTTAGTTCGTTCCAAAGAAGCGGCTAGCCGTTTAGAAGAAAAAGGGATCAAAACTGTTATTGGTGATGCGATTGATGCTAAAGCTGTTGAAGCTGTTTTAACATTAGCAGGAAAAGAAGCCGATATTGTTTCCACAATGGGGGGTGAAAATGATTATCTTGCTCATCGAACCGTCATTGATACTGCGGAGAAAATGGGTTTTCAACGTATGTTAATGGTTTCTTCTTTAGGATGTGGTGATAGTTGGGTTGCTTTATCAGATAGGGCAAAAGCGGCATTTGGTCAAGCAGTAAGAGAAAAATCATTGGCCGAAGTGTGGTTGCAAACTAGCCGTTTTGATTATGCAATAGTAAGACCGGGTGGATTACTTAATGGTGAAGAAACGGGCAAGGCTCAGCTTTATCAATATGAAGAGACGCATGGTTTAGTTAATCGTCGAGATGTTGCACGTTTAGTGACTCAGCTTCTTGAGGCTGATCTTCTAGATGACCAAGTTTATGCTGTGGTTGAACCGGGTTTAGTACCTTCCAAGTAATTACTAAGTGGTTACCAAGTCGTTGCGTGCGCGGTAAATATATTACGCTTCAAGTTAAGCTTACAACTAAGAGATAGCGAATTGACGTTATCTCTTTTTTCTTACTTTAGTTATGGGCAAAAACTCACAATATGATGAGTTTTTCTCTTACAGCTAAAATTCCTTAACAGACATTCGTCACTTTACTGTCTTAATAGGGGTAACTTGTGGCATAATGCCGCCCCATTACCTTTTGTCATTCACTAATAATGAGTATTCGTCTTGTTAATCAGCAATAATATCACTATGCAGTTTGGCTCAAAGCCACTGTTTGAAAACATTTCTGTCAAATTCGGTGGCGGAAATCGCTATGGTTTAATCGGTGCCAACGGTAGCGGTAAATCAACCTTTATGAAAATTTTAGGTGGCGATTTAGTGCCAAGTAGCGGCAACGTATTCCTCGATCCTAATGAACGTCTTGGTAAACTAAAACAAGACCAGTTCGCTTATGAAGAGTTTACTGTGCTTGATACCGTGATTATGGGTCACACTGAACTTTGGGAAGTGAAGCAAGAGCGTGAACGCATCTATAGCTTACCTGAAATGAGCGAAGAAGACGGCTTACGTGTTGCCGATCTTGAAGTGAAATTTGGTGAAATGGACGGTTACACCGTTGAATCTCGTGCTGGCGAATTATTGCTCAACGTAGGTATTCCATTAGAACAACATAATGGCCCTATGAGTGAAGTGGCTCCGGGTTGGAAATTACGTGTGTTACTTGCACAAGCCCTGTTCGCTGATCCGGATATTTTGTTACTGGATGAACCGACGAACAACTTGGATATTGATACCATTCGTTGGCTTGAGCAAACGCTAAATGAACGTAACAGTACCATGATCATTATTTCCCATGACCGTCACTTCCTAAATATGGTATGTACGCACATGGCTGACTTAGACTATGGTGCGCTTGCTGTTCATCCGGGTAACTATGATGAATATATGTTTGCTGCAACTCAAGCGCGTGAACGTTTATTAGCGGATAATGCGAAGAAAAAAGCACAGATTAGTGAATTACAATCTTTCGTAAGTCGCTTTAGTGCTAATGCCTCTAAATCACGCCAAGCAACCTCTCGCGCTAAGCAAATTGAGAAAATTCAATTAGCTGAAGTTAAAGCATCTAGTCGCCAAAACCCATTCATTCGTTTTGAACAAGAGAAAAAATTATTCCGTAATGCGCTTGAAGTGGAAAATATTTCTAAAGGCTATGATGATAATGCCCCGCTGTTTAAAGACGTCAATATGATGCTTGAAGTGGGCGAAAAAGTTGCCATTTTAGGTAACAACGGTGTGGGTAAATCGACAATGATCAAAACATTAGTCGGTGAATTAACACCTGATACTGGTCGTTTAAAATGGTCTGAAAACTCAAACATTGGCTATTATGCGCAAGATCATGCAACTGATTTTGAAGTCAATATGACTGTGTTTGATTGGATGAGCTTATGGATGAAACCAGAAGACGACGAACAATCTGTACGTAGTGTGTTAGGCCGTTTACTGTTCTCTCAAGATGACTTGAAAAAATCAGTTCAAGTTTTATCGGGTGGTGAAAAAGGCAGAATGTTATTTGGTAAGCTAATGATGCAAAAACCAAACATTCTGATTATGGATGAACCAACCAACCACTTAGATATGGAATCTATTGAATCACTGAATATGGCATTAGAACTTTATCAAGGTACTTTGATTTTTGTTTCTCATGACCGTGAATTCGTAAGTTCATTAGCAAACCGTATTATTGAAATAACACCTGAAAAAGTGACTAATTTCCAAGGAACTTATGATGAGTTCCTCGCGAAGAAAGGTGTCACACTTTAATTTCATAACCAAATTAGAGTAATAAACAGTTAAAGGCTCGATATTATTTATCGAGCCTTTTTTATTGTGAGCAAAAGAACCCGATAATTTCGCCCTCCTATTTTTATTGCATTTATGACTTATTCTATTTTTTATCTCAATACAAATAAAAATGATTATCATTTATATTGACTGACAGTCGGTCGTTAGTGTATGTTACCGACCACGAGTCAATCATGGTTTATTTTCATTTTTGGGATCATTATGTTGCTACTACTTCAATCGACACATTATCCAAATAAGCAATTAAAAAATTATTGGAAATGTGGCTACTCTTTTGTTTTACCTACATTAATTTCATTAAGTGTGATATCACCCTCTTTCGCTTCAGAAAATATTGAAAAAATAATTGTCACTTCAGCGCAAAACACTCAGTCTGATACACAACCTTATGGTTATATTGCGAAAAAACAGACAACAGCGACTAAAAGTGATGCCACTTTATTAGAAGCACCACAAATGGTTTCTGTTGTTAATCGTGCTCAATTAGATAACTTACCCTCTGAATCTATTAGTCAGGCACTGCGTTATAGCTCAGGTGTTGTGAGTGAAAAATTTGGTGCTTTTGGTAGCGGTATTGATTACTCGAAAATGCGCGGATTTGATGCAGACTACTATCTAGATGGATTAAGAATGCTAGGTAATAGTGGTATTTGGGCACCTCAAGTTGATAGTTGGAGTTTAGAAAGTTTAGAAGCCGTACATGGTCCTGCATCTGCATTATATGGGCAAGGTGGTGCAGGTGGCGTGATTAATATGACATCGCGTCGCCCTTCCGCAGAAGCGCAACACCAAGTGCAATTACAAGCGGGCAATAATAAAAATCATGGTATTAAATTTGATACTACATCAGCAATCAATGAGGATGAAACATGGTTATATCGTGTTTCAGGGTTAGCGCTTGAACAAGAGTCTCAAATCCCCTCTTCTCGTCAAACACGTTTTCTTATCTCACCCGCTATTACATGGAAACCGAATGATGCATTGAGTTGGACACTATTGGGACAATATCAAAAAGAGCCTCGTCTAGGTTATTACAATACGTTACCTGCTCAAGCTTTAGGTTTGTTACCGAATCCTAATGGTAAAGTTGATCCTAATCGAAATTATAATAATCAAAGCCATGATAATTCACATCGCAAACAACAGTCTCTCACTTCATTATTTGAATATGAACTGACACCTCAGTGGCAATTTAAACAAAATACCCGCTTTATGAAGATTGATACTGAAATTAGTCGTGATTATACCCGCGGATTTTTACCCGGTGATCGTCTATTAACGGCGGTTTATCAAGAAGCACCGAGTAAATCAGAAACGTGGGTAACAGATACTCAATTGATAGGGAAAATAGCAACATGGGATATCAATCATACGGTTATGACAGGTTTTGATTATCAACATGGCTATATGACAAAAGATTGGTGGGGCTCTCAAACAGTCAGTTTTGATCCTTGGGCATCGCATCATAAACCTGATTTTGAACCTTATCCGGTTTCACGTACTTCAACAAAGCAACAATTTGATCGCTATGGATACTATTTGCAAGATCACTTGCGCTGGCAGCAATGGAATTTACTGCTAAGTGGACGTTATGATTCAGCTGATTTAGATACACATAATCAAATTTCAGGTGTGACAAATTCAAGCCATAACACGGCATGGAGTCATCGCGTTGGTTTAAGTTACCAATTTAATAATGGATTCTCACCTTGGATAAGTACATCAGATAGCTTTGATCCTGTATTGGGTACAGATGCAGATGGAAAGGCGTTTATTCCAATGAAATCAAAACAGTATGAAGCCGGTATCAAGTATCAAAATCCTGAATTAACACAACTCGTTAGTGTTGCTGTTTATCAATTAACTCAAGAAAATGTCACAACACATAATCCGAGAAATCCTGATTATTATCAGCAATCTGGGGAAATTCGTTCTCGTGGGCTCGAGTTCGAAAGTAAATTAGCGTTAACACCACAAGTGAATATGATGCTCAATTATGCTTATCTGCATAATATTGTGACATCGACTAGTGATCCGACAACGTTAAATAAACATCCTGTTCAAGTACCTACTCATACGGGTTCTGCATGGATAGATTACCGTTTTCAGCAGCCTTATTTAGAAGGTGCATTATTAGGTGCTGGTGTTCGCTATTTAGGTTCAACTTACGGTGATAATACAAATACGTTTAAAGTACCCGCAGTATGGTTAGGTGATGTGAGCTTCCGCTACCAATTATCGTCAATTAACCGTGAATTACAGGGATTAGAGTTAGGATTAACTGTCAGTAATATCACAAATAAATCCTATGTTGCGAGTTGTACCAGCTCAACTTATTGTAGTATTGGTACAGATCGCGTGGTTCTTGGTGTATTAAATTACTATTTTTAGGAAATGAACATGGATAATTATCGACGTTCATTACTAAAAGGTGCTAGTGCATTCTCTTTATTATTAGCGAGCCCTTTTCCTGTTTATGCAAAATCCAGACAGAGAGAAATCGTTGATATTTTGGGAAGAGAGATTGTATTACCCCAAGAATTAACACGTATTTATGTGGCAGATAGTGGGTTATTTTTACTTTATGCTTCATTAAATGAAGGCGCTCTTTATGAGCGTCTTATCGCTATGCCTTCTGCTTTTCGTACCGCAGATTTAAGTTTATATCATCAATACACTCGAGCATTTCCTCAATTATTGGCATTACCTGAATTTACCGCTATGTCGAGTGGACACTTTAATAGTGAAAAGCTTATCGCGTTGAAACCTGATGTCATCATTGTCGCGGTTGGTACTTATCGCGCGATCAGTGTTAATGGTGTGCTGGATTTATTAACAAAAGCAAATATTCCTGTCGTCGTATTTGACTTAAGCATCGATCCACTTAATAACACTCCAATTAGTACATCTATTATGGGAAATATGCTTGGTAATATCCGACAGAGCCAAGCAATGAACCAATTTCGTGAAAAACAACTCAGTTATATTTCTCAGCAATTAGGAAAAAAGCCACTTAAACGCCCCACAGTGTTATTTGAACGAGCCGCAGGCTTTACACCAGAGTGTTGTCTTTCATATGGCAATGGCAGTATGGGACAAATGCTACAAAATGCGGGGGGTGAAAATTTAGGATCGGAATATATAAAAAGTACTTATGGCCTTCTGAATCAAGAAACGGTGATTTACTCTAAACCCGATAAAATCTTTTTAACAGGTGCGGATTGGAGTGGTTATAACCCTTCTGGTGATTGGATTGATTTAGGACCTGGTGCAAATTTAGAGTTGGCAAAACAGCAACTTGCAAAATTAATGCAACGCCTTGCTTATAAAACACTTGATGCGGTTAAAAACAAACAAGTTTACGCCATTTGGCACTCTTTTTATGACAGCCCTTTTGGCTTTATTGCTATTTTGCAAATGGCGAAATGGCTACATCCCGAACGTTTTTCTCACCTTGATGCAGACGCTATTTTCCATGAATACCATACCCAATTTTTGCCAGTAAAATGGGAAACCGGTTATTGGGTGACATTACTTGATGAAGATAAGGAATAATCATGTTTGATATCTATTCACCCGACCCTTTACGGATAAAAGTTGAGACACAATCAGCAGGAAAAAGAACTATTTTGTATTCTGCAAAAGGTCAGCCGAATTATATGTATGTAATGCCCCGTTTTCGATTAAATGAGGTATTGGATTATCTTGATAATACTATTCACCCTGCTTTTATTGTAAATGGAAAAATTAAGGATGCTTTTTTCTATGCGTGTTATCCCGCTTCATTACATCAAAGTGAATTATTAAGTTTACCCAATCAAAAACCAGCCAGTCAGTTAGATTTGTTAAGCTTTCAACAGTGTGCTCAACAGACAGGAAAAGGATTTCATTTAAGTACTCATGCTGAATGGGCAGCACTGATGTTGTGGTGTCGTCATCACAATATGGTTGAAGACGGGAATACAGACTATGGACGTAGTTTTCTACATCCAGAGCAATGTGCTAATCGAGTGGATGGCAAAGATGCTGGCGACACCGATTTTATTACTGGTGATCCAACTACAATAACATCACCACAGTGGCCGAGTTGGTATCATGATAATAGCTTATTTGGTATCAGTGATTTATGTGGGAATCTCTGGGAATGGCAAAGTGGAATGCAATTAAATGCCGGAGAAATACAGATAATTAAAGATAATGACGCTGTATTTTGTGGTGATCCAACAATAACTGAACAATGGCATTCAATAGCATTATCAACAGGTAAGTTATTGCCTATCAATCATATTAATAGCGCAAAATACGATGCACCCTCTGATTATTGTGAGGGAAATGCAGGCACGCCTATTTTATCTACGTCAATAAAACACTATAACGGTGCGCCAGCAGATAATGGTTATCCCGCAGGATTAATGGATAGTGATTTTAACGCAATAACGACGGTTGATAATCTTGAAGTACCTACGTTATTTAAAGCATTAGGATTATATCCAGCAATAAACCAGCGAGATCACGATCAGGTTTATTTGCGAAATTATGGTCAACGCTCTTTAATGCGAGGTGGAGCTTGGTATTCACAACAAGTAGCAGGAATGCGGACTTTATGTTTAAGTCATAATGCACTACATCGCAGCACTTCTGTCGGTGGACGCCTATCTTGGATTGACATAAGCAGTTAATTAACCCAAAAAGTTATCATTTATAGACATTTTTGCATAAATTAATTTACCTTAGTATACATTGTGTGAATAATAGCGTTAATAGTAATCATTATTATTCGGTGACTCATTGTGATTAATTTTTATGCATTTAAATTGAAACCGGTGGCATTACTCTGTTCTGCCACCCTTCCTTTTATTTTGACTACACAGGCTTTTGCAGAAGAAAAAGCAAAAACGGAACAAGTCGAGAAGCTTGTCGTTAGTGCTCAAGCGCTAAAAGTAAATACCAGTTTGCAAGAAACGCCTAAATCCGTTTCTGTCATTTCCCAAAAAGATCTCGAAACACATGCTCCTCAAAAACTTGATGAAGCCTTACGTTATACCTCTGGTGTTGTTTCTCAGCCCTTTGGTGCCGATAACGATACTGATTGGCTTCGTGTGCGAGGTTTTGAAGCGGCAACTTATTTAGATAACAGTCGCCTTTTTCGTGATGGTTATTACACATGGCTACTTGAGCCTTATGGTTTTGAACAGATTGAAGTGGTAAAAGGTGCATCAGCTGTATTATTTGGTGAATCTACACCCGGTGGTGCGGTTAACGTCGTACAAAAGAAACCCAGCTTTAAACCTCAAAATGAAGTATTTCTTGAGGTAGGAAATAATGATCAGCGTGGATTAGGCTTTGATGTTTCAAGTACAACTGATGATAAACGAGTGCGTTATCGTCTTGTTGGCTTAATGAAAAAATCAGATGGGGAATTATCTCACACGGATAGTGAGCGGATTTATCTTGCACCAAGTGTAGCGATTAATCTAACTGACGATACATCACTGACCTTTATGGCGACCTACTTGCATGATGACGGTACACCGACTAATCCTTTCTTCCCTGCTGCCGGTACGTTAATTTCATCTCCTTTTGGTAAAATTAAACCGTCAACTAACTTAGGTGAACCAGGATACGATAAATATAAACGTACTCAAATTTCAGCGGGTTATTTATTAGAAAGTAACATCAACGATGTTTGGCGTTTTTCTCAACGTTTAAACTATGGCTATAACGATCTGTTATTGCGCAGTGTCTATGCATTCCCTAATTCAGATATTACGGCAACAGAAATTAGCCGTGGTATTGTTTTCCGTGATGGTAAAAACCAAAGTATCTCTTTTGATAATAATGTTGTCGGTGAATGGGATACGGATAATTTCGAACATACCTTATTAGCGGGTGCTGAATTGCAATATCACCAAACCAAAGGTGATGAGCAAGATAATTACAGCTTTGGTACGATTAATCCGTGGAACCCTGTTTATGGCAAGTATACCCCGCTTAATCCTGCTGATAACATCAATCGTACCATTGATAAAACTCAATATAGCCTTTACTCACAGTATCAAACTAAATTTGATAGCCGCTGGGTTGCAATGGCGGGTGTACGCCAAGATTGGGTGAAAACAGAAAATAAGGCACAAGTAAAAAATGAGGATAAATCACGCACTGATAGTGAATTTAGCCTTAATGCAGGATTAATGTACCTAGCAGATAACGGCCTATCTCCTTATGTGAGTTATTCCGAGTCCTTTGAGGTGATGAGTACTATCGATCCTGCAACTAAAGATCTATATAAACCATTAAAAGGTGACCAAATTGAAGCAGGAATAAAATATACGCCTGATTTTATGGATGGTTACTTTAATATTGCTTGGTTTGATATCACACAGAAGAATGCGCTTGTTGCAAATCCAACGACTTTTGTTTCAACACAAACCGGTAAAGTGACATCAAAGGGTGTTGAAGTAACAAGTGAAATGCAATTAACGGAACGTTTAGCGTTAAAAGCCAATTACACCTATACCGATATGCAAACCGATGACACGGGTAATAAAGGTAAACAACAAGCGGGTTTAATTCCTAAACATACTGCATCAGCTTGGGGTAGTTACACTATTCCAATTACGGGAACCCAAGATTTAACGTTAGGAACAGGTGTGCGTTATTTAGGTAAATCTAAAGATAATCCTAAGAGCAGTGATTTAACCGTACCTAGTGCAACATTATGGGATATGGCTGCAATCTATAACTTCAATAAACAGTGGCAATTACAGTTAAATATCAACAATATTCTTGATAAAGAGTATCTCTCTGGTTGTGATTATTACTGTTATTACGGGCAATCTCGCTCTGTTTTATTGAATGCTAAATATCGCTGGTAATTTTCTTTATTATTCCGCCTTTTGTTGTTAACCATACAATAAAAGGCGGAATATCATTTTATAAATGAGTGACCATGTTTGAACTCTCAAATATTCAAATGGATCGCGGTGGACGTACTATTCTATCAATTCCCTCACTGCGTATTTCAGATCTAGGATTAACCATTGTGCTTGGTCATAATGGCTCAGGTAAATCGACTTTAGTCAGTTTGTTATCAGGTCAGCAAGCGCCAGATAGTGGATCTATTACACTAAATAACAGCAATATCTCACATTATAAGCCCCGTGATTTGGCTAAACAGATAGCCTTTCTCCCCCAAAAACTGCCTGCTTCTGCGGGATTAACTGTCAGAGAATTAGTGCGTTTAGGACGCTTTCCTTGGCGTGGAACATTAGGCCGTTGGAATAAAAAAGATGACGAAATTATCACCATAGCGATGGAAAAAGCAGGAGTTTTGCCCTTTGCAGACACACTTGCTGATGATTTATCGGGTGGCGAACGCCAACGAGCTTGGGTTGCAATGTTACTCGCTCAGCAATCACCTATTTTAATTTTAGATGAACCAACATCAGCACTAGATATACATCATCAATATCAACTAATGGAATTGTTGAGTGAGTTAAACCAAACTCAGCATGTTGGTATTATCGTTATTTTGCATGATCTTAACCTCGCCTTGCGTTATGCCACTCATATTATCGCGCTTAAAAAAGGTGAGATTGCGTTTGAAGGTGAAGCATCATTACTTTTTGATGATGAGCGACTTTCTGCACTTTATGAAACACCAATAAAGCTGATTGAGCACCCTGATAATCAAGGTTCACAACAACATAAGGTGGCGGTGGTATGCGTGTAATATTACAAAAAGTAGTTAAATCACTATTTTTTGGTCTGACTATTTTATTTATTACTCCCATTGTTAATGCTGCGCCAAATAACAACAAAATACCGCAACGGATTATTGTTTTAGATTGGGATCTATTGGAACAAATATTAACGCTGGATGTTATTCCCGTAGGTGCGACTGAAATTGCGGGATATAACCAATGGGTAGCTCACCCTATAGCCCCAAATTCTATTGAGGAAGTGGGTATGCGGGCAGAGCCTAATTTAGAAAAAATGGCATCATTAAAGCCAGATCTTATTTTAGCATCTAGCTCACAACAAGATTTATTGCCTGTATTAAAAACCATTGCTCCTGTTGTATATTTACCTAATTTTTCTCGCCAAGATAATGCTGCTCCGGTTGCTTTAGCGCATTTTAATACCCTCGCCGCTCTTTTGGGAAAAGAAACGCTTGCCCAACAAAAATTAGCTGAGATGGAAAGTACTTTTACACAATTAAAAGAAAAACTACAACAGGCATTTATTACGTTGCCAGAAGTAGAAGTGATCCGTTTTTCTACATTAACGTCCGTCTTTTTATACACAGAAAACTCAACAACCGAATATGTCGTTAATAAACTGGGATTGAAATCGACAATATCATTACCTCCTCAACCTTGGGGAATTGATCAGCGAAGAATGAATGTATTACAGCAAATTAAACAAGGCTATGTTCTTTATATGTTGCCATTCCCCGATGAAAGTAAACTGCAAAAATCTGTGTTATGGCAAGCAATGCCGTTTGTTCAGAATGGGCATTTTCATTCAGTGAAACCTGTATGGAATTATGGAGGAGTAACATCGTTAACGTTAATGGCAAAAGCAATTACCGAAAGCTTATTAGATATGGCACCTAATAATGAAAATTAAGCAATATACTTTCTATTTTTTGGCGATCATCTTATTAAGCATTATCTGCTTACAAATTGATAATTCTCTTTCATTATCTCGCCAATGGTATTTATTGGGAAATTCAGAAATACACGCTCCATTTGCTGATGTTTTTTTTATTCATGCACAATTACCACGTTTAGCAATGACTCTGCTTATTGGGGGGATCTTCGGGGTTGTTGGTAGTTTAATGCAGCAATTAACGCAAAATAACCTAACATCGCCCTTAACATTAGGAACTTCATCAGGCGCTTGGTTAGCTTTAGTTATTGTTAATATCTGGTTCACCGATTGGGTTGCGGATCACAGTGCATTAGCTGCGACAATGGGCGCTTTATTTGCGTTTGGTCTTGTGATTATTATTGCTGGTATTCGTAATATGACCGGATTACCTCTTGTTGTTTCCGGTATGGTGGTGAATATATTATTAGGTGCTATTGCAACCGCATTAGTGACGTTAAATTCTCAATTCGCTCAAAACATATTTATGTGGGGAGCCGGAGATTTAGCTCAAGATGGTTGGGATACTTTTTTTTGGTTATTACCTCGAATTGCACCTATTTTACTCATTTTTATTTTTGCACCTCGTATTCTCACACTATTACGTTTAGGTCATGAAGGCGCAACGGCTCGAGGGCTGTCTGTTTTACCTGCATTTGCCTTTTTTATCATATTAAGTACTTGGTTAGTTTCTGTCTCTATTACCGTTGTTGGGGTTATTAGTTTTATCGGATTGCTTGCACCTAATATTGTTAGAACCTTAGGCGCAAGAACTGCTCGCCAAGAGCTTATTGCAAGTGGCCTAATGGGAATATGTTTATTGCTTCTTACGGATAGCTTGGCGATGTGGATTGGTCAGTGGCTTAATACCGTTATTCCAAGTGGTGTTACTGCGGCTGCAATTGGCGCACCTGCATTAATTTGGTTTAGTCGCAAGAAAATGCGAGCTCAAGATCAACTTTCGATTTCAATTAATTCTCAGGCTAAAACAGTATCAAAATATACCGTGATAGGAATATTTGTATTATTAATACTCGGATTAGCCCTTACTCTGTTCATTCATATTAATGAACAACAATGGTTCTGGGAAATGCCTTCTGTTTATCAATGGGCATTACGATCGCCACGTTTATTGGCTGCATTATTTGCAGGTATTGCGCTAGCTATTGCAGGTGTTATTTTACAACGTTTAATTTATAACCCATTAGCTAGCCCAGATATTTTAGGTGTTTCATCAGGTGCTACTTTCGCATTGGTTTTTTCAAGCTTAATTTTAGGGAGTGTATTACAAACATCACAGTGGGGAGTTGCTCTATTAGGCAGCTGTGTTGTTATGATTACTTTATTAATCTTAGGTCGAAAGCACCAATATGCACCCGCTAGCTTAATATTAACGGGTATTGCATTAACCGCGAGTTTAGAAGCCTTTATTCAATTTTTCTTAGCTAAAGGCTCTTTAAGTAGCTATAAAATACTGTTGTGGTTATCTGGTTCGACTTATCGGGTTAACAGTGAACAGGCTCTCTATTTTGCATTCGCGGTCACATTGATTGTGGGAAGTGTTTTTTTATTAACGCGCTGGCTTGCTTTAATATCAATTGGTCGGGATTTTGCTTCAGCTCGTGGATTACATACAGAGCGTGCCAGTATTATTTTATTAATCATTGTATCGTTGTTATGTGCCTTAGTAACTTCAACCGTCGGCCCTATTGCCTTTATTGGCTTAGTCGCGCCTCATATGGCGGTATTACTTGGCGCTCAAAAAATCAAATCGCAATTAATTGTTTCGGGGTTAATTGGTGGAACCTTAATGGTTTGGGCTGATTGGCTTGGACAAATATTTATTTATCCTGCACAAATTGCGGCAGGAACTTTAGTGGCGATTTTAGGCGGTAGCTATTTCCTTTGCTTAATGCTGTTAAATCGCAGTCGCTGATTTGAAAAGCCTAAGATATCGGCACTAATTTTTGCTGATATTCTTAGGCTTTGATCGTTATTAATTACGCATAGTTTTTGCTGTTTTTATTGCTTTTATGATTAATACGTTGAAAACCTAAAAATGCAATTAACATCACTAAAGCACTCGCTCCAATCGCAATCCATACGCCAGATTGAACACCAGAATAATCAACAAGTTGTCCTGTTAATGTTGCACCAATTGCTGTACCTACATTTAATCCTGCAAGTAACCATGTCATTCCCTCTGTAAGCTGATTTTCGGGTACACTCTTTTCAATAAGTGACATTGTCACGATTATCATAGGCGCAAAGAAGATCCCTGAAATTAATACGACTAAACTTAAGCTATAAATAGAGCCTACAAAAACAAGAGGTAAAATAGTGAGGAATGTTGCGATGCCACCTAGGTATAATAAACGGTGTAACGGTGTGGCTAATTTTAACGTGCCAAAGAATAAACCGGCAAAACAAGAGCCAATCGCATAGGCTGATAATACAAGGCTTGCACCTGCGGGTATTTTTTGGGCATTGGCAAAAGCCACGCTAAAAATATCAATGGTGCCTACAATGACGCCCATAAAAATCATAATAACAGTTAAGATTTTTACGAGAGAAAAACGGAGCACAGATTGTGTTTTATAAGGTGTTAATTCTGATGATATCAGTGTTATTGCAGGCTCTGTATTGCGTTGTAAAACAAGTAAGAAAACACCAATAATAAGAAAAACAGCAGACATTAATAACCCTGCTTGTGGGAAAAAAGCGACACTTAATGTGACAGAAATGGGTGGACCAAGAATAAATGTGACTTCATCAAATACACTTTCTAATGAAT
This sequence comes from Proteus sp. fly-1013, assembly GCF_040140245.1. Classification (NCBI taxonomy): domain Bacteria; kingdom Pseudomonadati; phylum Pseudomonadota; class Gammaproteobacteria; order Enterobacterales; family Morganellaceae; genus Proteus; species Proteus sp. fly-1013. The sequence goes on from NZ_JBEEWD010000011.1 coordinate 96,681, forward strand.
AAGCTGTTTGTAAGCGACTATCTTCTTTGTAAATTGCGGTCCATCTCGCTCTGATCATCGCTGAAATACATGGCATAAAGCCAGTTAATATTGCAAAAATAAATAATAAACTAATATGCCATTGTAACCATGTTGCTAATAGCATTCCCCCTATTCCAATAACACTAATTAATGTGAATAAAGGTAAAACTCGATATTGCCCATAAGTATCAACTAGGCGTGATATTTGAGGTGATAACACCGCGTAGGTAAATACAAAACTAGCAGAAATTGTTCCCGCTAATGCATAGCTGCCTGTAAGTTGTGAAATCATCATGATGATACCAATACCCATCATCGGTAGTGGTAATCGTGCAACCATTCCCGCTAAGGTAAAAGATAGCGTGCCTTTATAGCTAAATAGGGTTCGATAAGTGCTTATCATAGTTTTCCTTATGTTTACCCTTGCCATTTTAGCGAGGGTTAAAGATAATACATACATCTCGTATGTATAAATCATATATACATACGAACTGAATGTAAATATACAAACAATACGTATGTATATTTTGAAAAAGGAGATGAAATGGCTAGACGTACTCGTGCTGAAATGGAAGAAACACGGCTTCTATTGCTAGAAACGGCAAGAAAAGTCTTTTGTGAACAAGGTTATGCAGAAGCATCGATGGATGATTTAACTGCGCAAGCGGGATTAACTCGAGGTGCGTTATATCACCATTTTGGTGATAAAAAAGGGTTATTATCGGCTGTTGTTGCACAAATAGATGCAGAGATGGATGCGCGTTTGCAAGCTATTTCCGATACGATTAATGATCCTTGGTTGGCATTCTCAATGCGTTGTCATACCTATTTAGAAATGGCTTTAGAGCCTGAGATCCAACGTATTATTATGCGAGATTCACGCGCTGTATTAAGTGATAAGCTGACTGAATTACCTACTCATTGTGTAATATCTATGAGTAATATGATTGATAAACTTATCGAAAATAAAATACTTGTAAAGACTGATTCAAAAATGTTGGCCCTATTTATTTATGGCAGTTTAGAAGCCACTGCTTTATGGATAGCAAATAGTCTTGATGGTAAGGCTCAACTAGAACAAGCTAAATCAACATTAGATACTTTATTAAATAGCCTACGTATTTCGGCAAAATAAATAAAATATAGCGAGGATCATTAAAATAGTCCTCGCTTGTATCTATTTCATTTTTTACTTATTAATTTTTATTCAAATCAGAGATTATGTTATTTGCCATATCGCTTTTCCTTGCCATTGCTTTTCAATAAAATCAAGAAAATAGCGTACTTTAGGGGATAAATGACGTTTAGACGGATAAATGGCACAAATCGGTGCAAGATCAATCGTATGCTCTAATAAAATAGGCACTAATTTGCCGGATTTAATAGACTCGCCCACTAAGAACTCACCTAGTTGGCATATTCCATAACCTGATAATGCCATATCTAAAATAGCTTCTGTATTATCTAAACGTAATTTTCCTTTAACGGGAAGTGCAAATTCTTTTTGATGAGTTTGATATTTCCAAGGCACTGTTGTTCCTTGGTGGGAAAAAGTAATTAATTGATGTTGTGATAATGCATTAGGCGATTGAGGCGTATCATTTCGTTCAAAATAATCAGGAGATGCGCAGGTTATTAAACGATGAGGTGCTAATACTTTACGCATTAATCGACTGTCATCATTGCCACCAATACGAATAGCTAAATCAACGCCGTTTTTAATTAAATCAGTGTATTCATCTGAAAAAGTAATTTCAGCGTCTAACTCTCGCCATTGCGTTAAATAAGTTTGTAATAACGGTAAAATATAGCGCCGCCCAAAGGCGATGGGTAAATCAATACGTAAACGCCCTCTCGGATTTTCATTAAGTTTATCAAGAGCTGCGCTCGCTTCTTCAATTTCATTTAAGATAAGTTGTGCATGTTGATAAAATAATTCACCTTCAGCCGTTAGACTAATACTGCGTGTAGTTCGATGGAACAAACGCAAACTGAGTCGCTCTTCTAAACGCGCAATGCATTTTCCTACCGCTGAGCGAGACATCTCTAAATTTTCTGCTGCAAGGGTAAAACTCAATAAATCTGCCACTCGAATAAAAATAGTAAGATCAGAAATATTATCAAAAGGCATTGTGAGTTTATTATTTGCCACTTTTATTCCCCAATGTTGTGACTTTAACGGTGTTTATCTCCAATATAGCGACAGATAGACTAAAACGCGATAAATAAAAAGTGAGTAAATGGAGCCTCAATGGATAATATCGCGTCAGTATCACAGAAAACAAATAGCAGTCATCGTCATTGGTGGGCTGTTATTGCATTAAGTCTTGCCACTTTCTCTGTGGTTACCACAGAAATGTTGCCAGTGGGTTTATTAAATCCCATTAGGGATAGTTTTGGTATATCTACGGGAATATCTGGTTTTATGATTGTTATTCCTGCCATTATTGCCGCCTTTTTTTCACCCATTGTTGTTATTGGTGCCGGTAAACGAGATCGTAAAAAGATACTTTTATTTTTGGCTCTGCTTTTAGTTATCGCCAATATTATTTCAGCTTATTCAACGACCATCGTTCAGTTATTAATTGCCAGAGCTATTGTTGGTTTTTGTATTGGGGGAATTTGGGCTTTTGCCGGTGGTTTAGCATTAAGATTAGTACCAGAAAAATCCGTTGCTTTGGCAACTTCACTTATTTTCGGTGGTGTAGCTGCGGCATCGGTATTAGGTATTCCTATGGGCGTTTTTATTGGTGAATATCTAGGTTGGCGTGGTGCTTTTATTGTTATGGGGCTATTTTCATTCACAGTATTAGTATTAATGTTTATTTGTTTACCTTCATTACCCGGCTCAACATCTTCTCTCTCTAAAGCTTTCTTTGCTCAGTTTAAAAATACACAGCTTGTTTTAGGATTATTAGTCACACTCTTTCTCGTGTGTGCTCATTTTATGGTGTTTACTTATGTCCGCCCATTACTCCAAACCACAACTACGCTGTCAAACAACACATTGGCATTACTTTTATTTGCATATGGTATTAGCGGGATCATCGGTAATTTTATCTTTGGTATTCAATCAGCAAAAAGACTCAACATTGCAGTTTCAGTTATTATCATTGGCATATTAAGCGTCTTTTTAGGTTTTTTATTTTGGGTATCATCTCCAATAATGGCGATTGCGGTTATGTTAATTTGGGGATTAATGTATGGCGGCGTTTCAGTCGCACTAATGACATGGATCATGACAGCAGCTCCTAAAGGAATTGAACTAGGAAGTTCTGCTTATATTGCAATTTTTAATTTAGCCATTGCGTTAGGTGCTTATTTAGGTGGCTTAAGCGTTGATAATTATGGATTAAACTCAGTATTACTTATTGCTGTATTGTTTATTGCATCCGCTTTGTTGTGTGTTTTTTCATCAAGATATGCGAAGTGTTCAGCTAAATAACAAACTCAAGTTTGCCATAAATAAAAGGGTAATAATTATTACCCTTTTCTCTTTTAGATACACAATAATGTGACACTGTCACAATAAGCTTTAGTCTATTTTAGTAACTGTGTAAATTGCTGATATAGCATATTACCTAATGTTTTTGCAGTATATTCATCGCTATGACCTAAATTATCAACAGCGGCATGCATACCATGATAAATCAATGTACTGGTTAATTCTGGTTGCGTAACGTGCCAGGTTTTATTTTCTGTACCTGAAATTAACAGTGATTGAATTTGCTGTAATGCTCTATTTTCATGAATATTACTGCTTTGATGAAAAACTTGATGAAAAAGCATATCGTGTAATTCTTGTTTTTCAACATAAGCAATAACGCTGATTTCACACCATTGTTTTAATTTTTCACGATGATCTTGTTGTGAGCAGGCATTCATTGCGTTATCTATTTTATTTAAATACCAATCCATATAACGTGTTCTAAGTGCATCAAGAACATCTGTTTTGGCAGAAAAATAGTGATAATACGTCCCTTTCGCTACCCCTGCTTTTTTTACAATATCGCTAACGGTTGTGGCATCAAAACCCTTATCAAGAAATAACGTTTCTGCGGCATTCATTAACTCTTCTAAACGAACCTCTGCGGGTTTTGTTCTCGGTTTATCTGTTGTTTGTTCTTCTAATGACATTGCTTATCTCCCTCAAAGTCGCGTGTAAAGAGTACTCTATATTAAAGCGACTCACAATGATGATAAATGAAACTCATTATCAATAACCATTGACCGACGGTCAGTCGAGTATTATTATGCCAGTATTATTCATCATTAAGGCAATAAAGCTTATGACTTATTTAAAACGACTGTCACTTATCTGTGCCATTTGTTTAGGCACTTTTATGGCAACTCTTGATATCAGTATCGTCAATGTGGCTCTACCAACCATTCAAAATGATATTCATGCTGATATGGCAACATTGCAGTGGATTGTTGATGCTTATGCTCTTTGTCTATCAGCCTGTATTTTGTCATCTGGTCCTTTAAGTGATCGCTTTGGACGAAAAAAAGTGTGGCTATGGGGCGTGATTATTTTCACGTTAGGTTCAGTAATTTGTGCGATTGCACAGCAACATGAAATATTAATTCTTGGACGTATTATTCAAGGTATTGCCGCGGCTGCACTTATTCCGGGTGCATTGTCTTTAATTACTCATGCTTTTCCTATTGATATTGAACGAGTTCGTATCATCGGAATTTGGTCTTCCGTTAGTGCATTATCACTCATCATTGGTCCTATTTTAGGCGGGGTTTTAGTTCATGCGAGTGGTTGGGCGAGTATATTTCTTATTAATATTCCTATTGGGATTATTACTGTTTTATTAGGTTGGTATGGATTAAGTGAAAGTGCCGATCCTGAAAATGTTGCTTTAGATCCCTTCGGTCAATTAACCAGTATGTTGGGATTAGGATTGCTGACTTATGGCTTAATTGAAGCTGGCTCTGTGGGTTGGACACATTATAGAACGGTATCAACACTGATTGCGGGTGTTATATTTCTTCCCCTTTTCTTAATGATAGAAAAACGTGTTGAACGTCCATTATTACCACTGGCTTTATTTAAAGATCGCACGTTCTTTCAATATAATCTTTCTTCTTTTACCTTGGGTTTTGCCACATATAGTAATGTCTTTTTTATCGCTTTCTTTCTGCAAAAAGCACAAGGCTGGAGTGCATTAGAAACAGGTTGGAGAATGGCACCGGAATTTATTGCAATGGCACTATTTTCCATGTCTTTTGGGCGACTCTCTTCTTATTTCTCAGTTAGAAAATTGATGATCTGTGGTTTCTTATTTATCGCCATTTCTTCTTGTTTATTAGCGACATTAGCAACCAATAGCCACTATGGAATAACAGGAAGCTACCTCTTTGTATTAGGTGCCGGAATGGGGTTATCAACGCCAGCAATAGGGGCTTTAGTGATGAAAAGTGTATCATCATCTCGCTCTGGTATGGCGTCAGCCACGATGAATGCATTAAGACAAACTGGTATGACAATGGGAATTGCTTTATTAGGTACATTGATGGTGCAACAAGCAATCCATTATATGGTTATTCAAAGTCAGGTATTGGGAATATCTGTAAACTATATCGATATTGTCAGTTTAGTGACTGAAAATACGACAAATAATTTGGACAAAGGATTTGTCACTTTGTTACCTGAGGCATTTAATTCGGGATTTGCTTACGCGATTGCAACCGCGGGGATCTCATGTTTTGTGACACTATTTATTGTGCTCTTTCCTGTTAAAGAAAAACATAATGCACTTACTCAACAGATCACAGATTAATATTTATAAACGCTGAGCTAGAAACTCAAGAAAAGATTCAATATTACGTGAAAGTGAGCTACGAGTTGCATATATTGCCACTAAATTAATTGTTGCGGGTTGTTGAGGAAATTCAATAGCCCGTAATTTTCCCTCTTTAATCATATTAAGACAGCAATGTTCAGCTAAAATAGCAAATCCCAATCCTTTTAATACCGCAGATTTTGCCAATATGGCGCTGTTTACTCGGTAATTGCTATTAATGGTTATTCTGATTGGTTTTTTATCTTCATCCATAAATATCCAAGGTTGCCCTTCTAGTGCGCTTAAACTAGAAATACAAGGCAATTTACTTAATTGTTCAATATGTGTGGGTATTCCTGTTTTTTCTAATAATTCATTAGATGCCACGACAATACTGCGCCATGATTTAATTAAGCGAGAGTGATAACTACTATCCGCTAAATTTCCACGATGAAAAGTTAATAGCAAATCAATATCATCATCGATGATATTTCTTGGCATTAATTGGGTATCACATTGAATAAGTAAATTAGGATGAAGTACAGCAAAATCAGCCAAAATATCACCAAGTAGCTCACTACCGTATTCACTCGGAATAGTTAAACGAAAAGTGCCCGTTAATGGCCCATCACTGGTGATATTGCTTACAACATTATCCAACTCGGTTAAGGTTTTATTTCCTTGCTGATAGAGTGTTTTGCCTTGTTCAGTAAGGCGCATTTTTCGAGTTGTTCTGTCAATAAGTTTACAGTTGAGCTGCTGTTCAAGCTGTTTAATTGCTCGACTGATATTTGAGGTAGGCATAGATAATAGCCGAGCCGCGGCTGCAAATTGCCCTTGCTCTGCTACGGCAGAAAAAATACGTAATAAATTAAGATCAATTTGCATAAATAATTCACTGCCTACTGTATTTCTATTATTCAAGATAGGCAGTGTATCATTCATTCACTTTTCTCTCGTTAATAATTAACAGTAACCATGAGACATGAGTTTTTGATAACGTTTATCTAAAAGTTCTTCGGTTGAGTAGCTTTTTAATAATGCTAAATCAGTTAATAACTGTTGCTTAAGAAATTCTGCAGCTTGTTGGTGATCACGATGGGCTCCACCTAATGGTTCGGGAATAATGGCGTCGATAATACCTAATGCTTGTAATTTAGGTGCAGTCATTCCCATAGTCTCTGCCGCAATTGGCGCTTTATCAGAACTTTTCCATAAAATAGAAGCACACCCTTCTGGTGAAATTGCCGCATAAGTACTGTATTGCAACATATTAACTTTATCACCAACACCAATTGCTAACGCACCGCCAGAGAATCCTTCACCCGTAATAGTGCAAATAATCGGTGTTTTTAATCGTGACATTTCAAGAATGTTACGAGCAATAGCTTCTGCTTGTCCGCGCTCTTCAGCGCCGACACCAGGATAAGCGCCCGCAGAATCAATAAAAATAATGACAGGTAGATGAAAGCGCTCTGCCATTTTCATTAAACGTAATGCTTTTCTGTAACCTTCTGGTGATGGCATACCAAAATTGCGAAGAATTTTCTCTTTTGTATCACGGCCTTTTTGTTGCCCGATCACCATGACTGGCATTTTGTCTAAACGCGCTAAACCTGCAACAATCGCTTTATCATCGGCATAAGCTCTATCCCCCGCTAATTCCTGAAAATCAGTAAAAATCGCTTTAAGATAGTCAAGGGTATATGGGCGCATAGGATGACGAGCGAGTTGCACAATTTCCCAAGCACCTAAATCAGTAAAAATAGATTTTGTCAGCGAAAGGCTTTTCTGCCTTAAACGTGCAATCTCTTCATCTAAATTAATACCTGTTGGTTCATCTTGAGATTGCTTAAAGGTAAGCAATGCATCTATTTTTTCGTCTAATTCAACAATAGGTTTTTCAAATTCAAGATGAATAAAAGACATAACGACCTCAGATTTAGTGCAGTAAATAAAACAGTTATTGATTCAGTCTAGAAAAAATAAGAAGGTGGTGATAGAGATAAATTTGATAAACACTATTATCAAAAATGGGATAATTAAACATTACAACGAGATCAGTAAGAAAAAATACAAGATCAAAAAGAGCTTTTTCTCTGACTTTAAGCTATACAGAAATTACTAAGTCATGTATTAATATACAGTGCGAATTTGTTCTTTTTTCACCCGTAAAAATCGCGCGAATAATAAAACACTCCATAAAATACAAATAATTAGAAAAAAATAATATGTTCTCAAAAAAAACACGATCAACAACTGCACTGCTATTTTCATCACTTCTTCTTACGATAGGAAGAGGTGCAACATTACCGTTTATGGCGATCTATTTATCGCGGGAGTATCAATTACCGGTTGATGATATTGGCATTGCTATGTCTATTGCATTAACAACGGGTATTTTTTTCAGCCTGGGCTTTGGGATGCTTGCTGATAAATTTGAGAAAAAACGTTATATGCTACTATCTATTATAACGTTTATCTTTGGTTTTGCCGCAATACCAATGGTTCATAGCACTGTTTTAGTGGTTATCTTTTTCTCGGTGATTAACTGCTCTTATTTAGTATTTTCAACTGTGTTAAAGGCCTATTTTTCTGAAACTTTATCGGTTTCAGCGAAACCTAAAATATTCTCTCTAAACTATACCTTTATTAATATGGGGTGGACGGTTGGTCCGCCTATTGGCACCTTATTATTAATGTACGGAACTCAATTACCCTTCTGGCTTGCTGCTATTTCTGCCAGTATTCCACTTTTTATGATCCAGTTATTTGTTCAGCGTTCTAAAGCAATAAATGTCGGTGAAGAAAATAGTGTGAAATGGGATCCGAAAATAATGCTAAAAGACAGAGCATTAAGTTGGTTTGTGCTCTCGACTTTTTTCGGTACATTAACATTTGGCTCTTTTGCGTCATGTATTTCGCAATATATTTTAGTGGTTTACGATGCAAAATTAGCAGAGTCGGTTATTGCAGTTGTATTACCTGTAAATGCCGCCATTGTCGTCTCTCTACAATATATTGTTGGTAAGCATGTTACAGCTGAAAGACTACGTAAATTAATGACGCTTGGTACGCTATTTTTTATGATGGGCTTACTTGGTTTTATGTTTGCAGGTAACAATTTAATCTTTTGGGCATTAGCTATCGCTATATTTACCTTGGGTGAATTAATTTATGCACCTGGTGAGTATATGATGATTGATAACATTGCACCGTTAGGAATGAAAGCAAGTTATTTTTCGGCTCAGTCATTAGGTTGGTTAGGTGCTGCACTTAACCCATTAGCCAGTGGTTTTATTCTGACTTCATTCCCTCCTGTTTCTTTATTTGCGATTTTAATGGTAATTTGCGGTCTCGCTTGGTTTTGTATGATCCAAGGAATGAATGTAAGTCAAAAAAGATCCGTAGCGCTGTAATATAGTAGCACTGTAATATAGCAGCACTGTAATTTTGGTGACTAATTAACATGACTAGTCCTGATATAGGTTGACAACTTTTCAGGCATAAAACGCTCGATGTACTTCATCGGGCGTTTTATAGTTTA
>NZ_JBEEWD010000012.1:0-74540 GCF_040140245.1 Proteus sp. fly-1013
TTCCGGTCTTCTGCGTTGTTGCGAGGAGGTGCATTCTACATCTTCCTCATTCAGTGTCAAGCGTTTATTTTCAAGGCTTTTCACTTTTTTTCTTCGTTCTCTCGGCTAACTCACTTAGCGTGGTTTGCCGTGACAACGAGGGCGCATTATAGGGAGTTTTGTGAAGCTGGCAACACTTTTTTTGAGTTTTTTTACTGACCGTTGAATTTTCAATCAAATTGCACTTAAAGCGCCAGTTTTCTGAGCGATTCGAAGCCAAAACTTGCTAAAACAGGTTTTAGTAATTCGCTATTCTCATCTTCTTTTAAGCAATAAGCGAAGCTAATTTCATTTGAACCTTTTATTTTCGCTTGATTTACGACCAACCACGCAGTTCTTCGTGCAATTGCAGCACCAGAATCGATAATTCGTGTGCCATCAGGTAAAACAGAAAGAAGTTCATCCGCTAATAAAGGGAAATGAGTGCAACCTAGTACCACTGTATCCGGTGGCTCTTTCATTTTTAGCCAAGGTGTAAGGATTTTGCGAAGCTCATCTAAAGAAACCTCTTCACCATGAAGTTTTCTTTCTGCCAGTTCCACCAGCTCAGCCGAACCTAAAGAGTGAACTTTGCAATCAGTTGCAAAGCGTTCAATAAGTTCATGGGTATAAGGACGTTTAACTGTTGCTCTGGTCGCTAATAATCCAACCACGCCATTACATGTTAATTTAGCCGCTGGCTTAATCGCCGGAACAACACCCACAATAGGGATCTCTGTAAACTTGGCGCGTAAAGCAGGAAGACTTACTGTACTAGCTGTATTACAAGCAATAACAATTGTGGCGAGATCATGTTTTTCAGCAACCGCGCTAACTATTCGAACAACACGGTCAATAATGAACTCTTGTGATTTTTCACCATAAGGGAAAGCTTCATTATCGAAAACATAGATATAGTGAGCCTCCGGTAGTTTTTCACGGATCTCACGATAAACAGATAAACCGCCAACCCCTGAATCAAAAACTAATACAGTAGGGTTAGCGGTAGATAGTGCATCAGAAGTTGTAACTTCCTGTGAGGAAGTATTCTCGTCCTGGCGTGCGATAGCCATAAGCTGTCTCATAATCTTTATCAAACAGGTTGGCTATTCTACCACGAATTGAGAGATGTGATGTAATAGGATATGAAGCAGTTAAGTCCCAAATACTCACTCCACCTAAAGAAACATTCTCATAAGTTCCGTAATCTTTATCTGTGCGCTGACCGATATATTGGTAAGTCACACCCATATCGAGTTTCTCGATTTGCCAATCAAGTTGATATTTCAACTGTTGACGAGCACGACGATCAAGGCGTTGATGCGTTTCTTTATTTCTTGCATCTATATATTGTAAGTTAAAGGTATGATGAAAAACCCAAGTATCCATTTCACCTGTAAATTCCACACCTTTAATTAATGCCTTTCCAACATTGTAATTACGGTATGGATAGTTCGATTCACTTTGGATCAACGAATCAACATCATTACGATACGCAGTTAATCGCCACGCTAAAGGCCCCGTTAATCCTTCAAAGCCCCCTTCCCACTGTTTACTCTTTTCGGGTTGTAAGTTCGGATTACTTCCCCATTCACTATAAAGTTGCATTAGTGTCGGTGCTTTAAATGCCGTACCATAACCACCAATCACACGATAACCGTCAACAAACTCCCAACCTAGGTTAGTTTGCCAAGTGGTATGCCAGCCATATTCTGAATGCTTATCAGAACGTACTGAGGCTTCGGCGATAATCTCACCTAATTTTTGCTGTCCTGTTAGATATAAGCCAGTATTGTCGAAGTGTTCTTTATTAGGAAACCCGTTAGAACCCGCTTTAATGGATTGACGTTGCCAATCAACACCACCACCAATACTGCCATTCCCTAATAAAAGGTGATTTCCCCACTGCACATTATATTGTTCAGAGTTGGTAAAACGGCTTCCTTTACCATAGCGACCATAACGAGGATCATAGTCATAATCTTTGGTGTAGTTATAACTGGTATTTAAAGAAGAAGAGTAGTTATCGCGATGAAACTTCACGCCACCATCATAGGTACGGCTAAATAGAGCTCTTGTATCCGTTAATGTATCGTTATAACTGTCATAATAAGCATCATAAGCGGTGCGATTATCAAAACCATAAGCTCGTGCATATAAAGAAACGTCATCATTAATATCATGATTAACCCCTAACCACAGTGACTTATTCATAAAGCCATCACGATCAGGTTGTGGATATCCACCAGTATTTCCATTCGCTTCTACATCATAACCTTTGGTATAGAGATAACTACCTGCTGCGGTTAATGTTGTTCTATCCCCGACTTTCTGTTTTACCGAACCATCATATTCTTGATAACCATGAGAACCCATTGTGGCATTAAGCGTTCCTCCTTCCGTTTTTCTTTCTGTGAGGATATTAATCACGCCGCCAATCGCATCTGAACCATAAACAGAAGAACGAGGCCCTCTTATATATTCAATACGTTGAACAAGAGAAAGGGGAATTTGGCTAATATCGGAACTACCAGATACGTTAGCCTGATTTAAACGCACACCATCCACTAAAATAAGAACATGACGAGATTCAGTTCCACGTACATAAATAGAGCTCATCTGCCCTATTCCGCCGTTTTGCCCCACATCAATACCCGGCATTCTGCGTAATACATCAATAACACTATTACTCTGCCAACGATCGATCTGTTCACGTTCAACAACAGTGATAGGCGCTAGAATAGAAGAGTTAGGCTCTTGAAAACGATTCGCGGTCACACTTAATGTATCGCTGTTATTCGCAAACGCACCAAAACTGCTCACCATTACACTCAAAGCCACACTCGAAGCCATACTAGAAATAAGAAAAACTTTTTTATTATTCATGAAAATCTGCATCCAACAGAATAAGTAGCAGGATGCCGCCAAAATTAAATAAAGCGCGTATTTAATTTAAGATGCGACAGGTCTTCGGCAGGTCTTCGGACTCTAGGTTAAATAAACAATTTTGTATATTTAAGATAATGACTTCCCACCGCACTTATAAGGTGCTTTGTAGTGTCTTTTATTATCCTTGATCCTATTACCGCTGCGCGTCAGTTCTGGCTTTGCACCAGATTCCCTTTTCACTCCTATTAGGAGACCGAATAACTATGCTACGATTTCAAATCCACTGAGTCCAGAAATTGAACATGAAGAATACTGGACATCTTCATGAGGATCTCTACAATTTCGCTCGCTTAACTTTATTACTGCCAAAAAAAGGCGAGATACCATGCAGAATTCATTACCAACGCAAACATATCAGTCTCAACTGAATGAAAAAACACAACGTCTACAAACAATGATGGCTCCTTTTAATGCGCCTGAAGCAGAGGTTTTTTCATCACCAGAACAGCATTATCGTATGCGTGCGGAATTCCGTATCTGGCATGAAGAAGATTCTCTCTATCATATTATGTTTGACCAAGAGACTAAGCAGCGTATTCGTGTTGACCAATTTCCGGTTGCCAGCCAACTTATTAATAAAATGATGGCTGCCTTGTTAGCAGAAATAAAAGATAAACCGACACTCAGAAAGAAACTGTTTCAGATTGATTATCTTTCTACGTTGAGTAATAAAATTATTGTCTCACTGCTTTATCACAAGAAAATTGATGAAACTTGGCAACAAGAAGCAATGGCGTTACGCCAATCATTAATTGCTCAAGGTTTTGATGTGCAATTAATTGGTCGTGCATATAAAACAAAAATTATGCTCGATAACGATTTTATTGATGAAGTGCTACCTGTCGCTGGCAAAGAGATGATTTATCGCCAAGTTGAAAATAGCTTCACGCAACCTAATGCACAGGTCAATATTAAGATGTTGGAATGGGCATTAAAGGCAACAGAAAATGCAAAAGGCGATCTGCTTGAGCTGTATTGTGGTAACGGTAACTTTTCATTAGCACTCGCACGTAATTTTGATCGCGTACTGGCAACAGAAATCGCCAAGCCTTCTGTTTATGCCGCACAATATAATATTGCAATGAACAATATTGATAATGTGAAGATTATTCGCATGTCTGCTGAAGATTTTACTCAAGCAATGAATGGAGTAAGGGAATTTAAACGCCTAGAAGGGATCGATTTAAAAGATTACCAATGTGAAACCATTTTTGTTGACCCACCTCGTAGTGGTTTAGATGAGAAAACTGTAGAGTTGGTTAAAAGTTACCCTAGCATTTTATACATTTCTTGCAACCCAGAAACACTGTGCCAGAATTTAGAAACGCTAATTAAAACACATAAAATCAGCAAATTAGCTTTATTCGATCAATTCCCATACACCCATCATATGGAATGTGGCGTGTTATTAGAAAAAAGATAACTGCTTATTTCACTTGTTATAGATAAAAAATCTCCAATAGCACCAATAAAAACAAAAACACCAGCAAGATAACTTGCTGGTGTCAAAATTTCGCTGTGTTTACAACAAAGAGATAAGTACAGACTAGTACTGTTCTGCTTGTGATGCTCTTTCAGCTTCTTCTGCTTGTAGGCGTAAGCGTTGGCGCTGTTTAAATTGACGATAAATCCACAACGCAACAATAACAATACAAACAGAAGAGAAAAAGTTTGAACCCCATTCAGGGTTAACGGTTCTGGTGTAAGCGTTATAACCGAATAGACCTAATAAAAAGAATGAAAAAATCAGCTTAGGCATACCATCGGTCATAGGTTGATTTAAATAACGCTGATATAAACAGTAAACTGCCAAGATTAAACTGATGAGTGGGAAAACTGACCACGTCTCAATAAATGAATTAAAAAAACTCGAATAAGTACCATGTAAAGCGACACCAATGACTGTGGCAAGTAATAGCGTGCTTTTTTCACAGCGATTTTGTTCCATCATTTGTCTCCTTTCTGATGCGTTTTTTTCTTTATCTCTAGGTTATCTTGTAGAGGTATTTGCGTTTCTTGCTCGCGTCGATACCAATAATAGGCACCTTTAGCAATCATTCGCAGTTGTATAACTAATCTTTCTTCTAATTGTTGACGCTTTTCAATATCAATATCCAGTGCTTCTGCGCCTGCACTAAATACAATAGTGACCATTGCTTCAGATTGCATTTCTGTAAAATAACGTGGCATATGACTTTCTTGCTCAAGGTAGTCTGCCAGTTCTGCAATAAAATGTTGGATCTCTCGTGCGACTGCGGCACGAAATTCCGCCGAAGTCCCAGAACGCTCACGCAATAATAATCGAAACGCATTAGGATTATTGCCAATGAATTCCATAAAAGTTGCTACTGATGTTCTAATAACACTGCCGCCTTTCGCAATACGTTGACGTGCTTGGCGCATTAATTGACGTAACATCAATCCACTTTCATCAACCATCGTGAGTCCTAGTTCATCAACATCTTTAAAATGACGATAAAATGAGGTAGGTGCAATACCAGCTTCTCTAGCCACTTCTCGTAAACTTAGGCTTGTAAAGCTACGCTCGGCACTGAGTTGGCTAAAAGCAGCTTCAATTAAAGAGCGACGGGTTTTTTCTTTTTGTTTAGCTCTGATGCCAATATTATTACTCACGGAAATCCTGATAATCCTAATTTGGTTTATACTCAATATATCAAACTTTGTTAAAAAAGCAGTGCGTACAATCATCTCTCAAGACACATTCTCATAAAAACTCAACAAAGTGTGACTAATGCCCTTAATGTCAATTGGGCTATTATTCATTCTAATGTTAATATAGCGTTGTCGGTTTGTATAAAACAGGTCTCTTCCTATGCAACATTCTCATTTCGATGCAATTGTGATCGGTTCAGGTCCTGGCGGTGAAGGCGCGGCCATGGGGCTTGTTAAACAAGGAAAGCGCGTCGCAGTTATAGAACGTTATAACAAAGTCGGTGGTGGCTGTACTCACTGGGGAACCATTCCTTCAAAAGCCCTACGCCACGCTGTAAGTCGTATTATCGAATTTAATCAAAACCCGCTTTACAGTGACCAATCTCGTCTTATTAACTCCTCTTTCTCTCAAATACTTCGCCAAGCCAGTACCGTAATTAGTCAACAGACTAAAATGCGTCAAGGTTTCTACGAGCGTAATAATTGTACAATGTATTCGGGCGAAGCTGCGTTTATTGATGAGCACAGGATCAGCGTGCGTTATCCTGATGGTACTTGCGATATTCTTTCAGCAGATAATTTTATTATTGCAACAGGCTCACGCCCTTATTGCCCACCAGATGTCGATTTCTCTCATTCTCGTATTTATAACAGTGACACTATTCTCGATTTAGAGCATGAACCTCACCATGTCATTATTTATGGTGCTGGTGTTATTGGTTGTGAATATGCCTCTATTTTTAGAGGATTAAGAGTAAAAGTAGACTTAATTAATACTCGTGATCACCTATTGTCTTTCCTTGATCAAGAGATGTCTGACGCGCTTTCTTATCACTTCTGGAATAACGGCATTGTTATTCGTCATAATGAAGAATATGAAAGTATTGAAGGTGTCGATGATGGTGTGATTGTTCACTTAAAATCAGGTAAAAAAGTCAAAGCAGATTGCCTACTTTATGCGAATGGTCGAACAGGAAATACAGACACACTTGGCTTAGAAAACGTGGGTATTAAAACAGATAGTCGTGGACAAGTTTCTGTTAATGCACATTACCAAACCAGTTGCGAACACATTTATGCCGTCGGTGATGTCATTGGTTACCCAAGTCTGGCTTCAGCCGCTTATGATCAAGGTCGAATTGCAGCTTTGGCGATCACAACCGGAAAATCAGAAACACATTTAATTGAAGATATTCCTACGGGGATCTACACCATTCCTGAAATTAGTTCTGTTGGTAAAACAGAGCAACAACTCACTGCAATGAAAATTCCTTATGAAGTGGGTCGCTCTCAATTTAAACATCTAGCAAGAGCACAAATTGCAGGCATGAATGTAGGGAGTTTGAAAATTCTCTTCCACCGTGAAACCAAGCAAATTTTAGGTATTCACTGCTTCGGTGAGCGTGCCGCTGAAATTATTCATATCGGCCAAGCGATTATGGAGCAAAAAGGTGAAGGCAATACTATCGAGTATTTCGTTAATACTACCTTCAACTATCCAACAATGGCAGAAGCCTACCGTGTTGCTGCACTTAATGGTTTAAATCGCTTATTTTAATGCGTTTTGTTTTTCTGCATAAAATGCGGTCATATGTTCACGGATTGTCTCTGCTAACTGTTCATAACGATTACGCAAAGGCGATCCGGGACGATAAACCAAAATAATAGAACGTGATGGATTGGGATCAGTACATTCTAGATAACAAACCCCATCACGTTTTTGTTCTTGAGGTACAGATAAATCAGGTAATAACGTGATCCCACTACCAGCAGCGACCATATTACGCAAAGTTTCTAAACTCGTTGCTCTAAAATGCGTATCTTCTTTAGCACCCGCTTGGAAGCAGAACCCTAACGCTTGATCGCGTAAACAGTGCCCATCTTCTAACATTAATAAACGCTGACCTGCTAAGTCGCCCATCGGCACAGACTCACGTTCATGCCAAGGATGTCCTTCATAAATTGCTAACTTCATTGGCTCTTCAAATAGAGGCACTTCAATAAATGGCGCACTCTCTTTTACCATTGCTAAAATTGCACAGTCGAGTTTTCCGCTATCTAACTGAGCTAATAAGCTATGAGTTTGTGCTTCATGAAGATACATCTCTAACTTAGGGTAGTTTTTATGTAATTCAGGAATGATATGAGGCAATAAATAAGGGCCAACCGTAGGAATAAGCCCAATATGTAAAGGCCCTGCCATACTTTCACCTTGCAATGAAGCCATTTCTTGTAGCACTTTAACTTCCCGTAAAACGGTTTTCGCTTGATCCACCAGCAACAAACCTTGTTGAGTAAACAGAACTTTACGGCTAGTTCTTTCAAGCAACATCACGCCAAGTTCATCTTCAAGTTTACGAATTTGGCCACTTAATGTTGGCTGACTCACATGGCAAGAATCTGCCGCACGACGAAAATGTTTATGCTCAGCTAGAGCCACCAGATATTCCAAGTCACGGATATTCATTGCAGATCCCACATTTATTGCTGATAGTTAATGTCTATAGATAATATAGTAACTGATAAATTTTTCTATCAGTCGAATGTTATTCTGTCTCTCTTTTTCAATATTTTTTGAATAAACAACCCAAACAAAACTAATTACTTCGTACTCTAAAGAATCCAAGATGGGTATAGATATTATCGGCAATTTAAAATAAAAGAACAGGGCGACATTCACCCTGTTCTTTTTGAATAACAGTAAGTTGTCTCAGATAAACGCTTTTCTTATTTATTTATATCTAAAATTTCTTTGGCTTTTTCTATCGCATAAGCAACCTGTTTTTGAGAAACACCGCCTTTTGCAAGACGTTTATCTAAACAAGATTGAAGCGATAAAATATCGTACACATCAATCATGATTTTACTGTTAAACATCTGTAATTCAGAAAGAGGGAGCTCTTCAATCGCTTTACCTTGCTCAATGGCACAAACAACCACTTCACCCACAATATGGTGAGCTTCACGAAATGGCACACCTTTAGCAACAAGATAATCTGCCAGTTCGGTGGCATTAGCATAACCTTGCTTAGCCGCTTCTTCACAACGAGGGCGACGAATTTGGAGCCCATCAAGAACAAGAGTCGCCATATGCAAACAATCAGACCATGTATCGATAGCGTCAAACAGCCCTTCTTTATCTTCTTGCATATCTTTATTGTAAGCGAGAGGCAAACCTTTTAAGGTCATCATCATGCCAGTTAATGCGCCTTGTACTCGCCCACATTTCCCACGGATAAGCTCAAGTGCATCTGGGTTTTTCTTTTGTGGCATTAATGATGAACCAGAAGTCACTTTATCTGATAATTCAATAAAGCCCGCTTCACCACTATTAAAGAAAATAAGATCTTCTGCAAAGCGAGATAAATGCACCATACCAATAGCCGCAGAGGATAATAGTTCTAAGACATGATCACGATCGGATACGCTATCTAAACTATTATTGGTTGCGCTGGAAAAACCTAACCATCCCGCCAGTTGTTCGCGATCGATATCATAAGCCGTTCCGGCTAAAGCACCACAACCTAATGGGCTGACATCTAAACGTTTTAATGCATCAGCTAAACGACTTTCATCTCTGGCTAGCATTTCATTGTATGCTAAACACCAATGTGCAAAAGTGACTGGCTGAGCGCGCTGTAAATGGGTGTAACCCGGCATCACAGCATTTTGATTCTGTTCTGCGGTGATAACTAAGGCTTTTTGTAGCTCAACAATCGCTTGGCGAAGATAAGTGACTTCTTCTTTACACCATAACTTTAAGTCTGTTGCGACCTGATCATTACGACTACGACCTGTATGTAATTTTTTACCTAAGTCACCCACTTTGGCAATAAGCTTACTTTCAACCCAGCTATGAATATCTTCTGCATCACTTTGTAAAATAGACTGTGGGTTTGCCGTTACTTCTTCTGATAATTCATTTAACGCTTGCTCAAGTTGAGCTTGTTCATCTTGCGACAATACACCAACTGTGACTAACGCTTTAGACCAAGCTACTGAGCCAAAGATATCCTGTTGTGCCAGTCGAAAATCAAACCGCAGTGAATCATTGAATTGTTTAAACCGTTGATCAGCTTCCTGACTAAAACGTCCACCCCAGAGTGCCATAATCGCTTCCTGTATTTATTCTGTGTAATAAAAAAGAGTGAGAGTGATACTTGTTAGCACCACTCTATTGCTTTGCGTTATTTCTTGCTCAGTGCACGAATACGTGATGGCAGGGAATATAAACGGATAAAGCCTTCAGCATGACTGTGATCGTAAACTTCATCTTCACCAAAGGTGGCAAACTCTTCAGAGTACAGGCTGTTGTCTGATTTCTTCTGAATAGCATTCACATGACCTTTATAAAGCTCTAAAACCACTTCGCCATTCACATCTTTTGCCAGTGATTCAGCGGCAGCTTGTAGTGAAGCGCGGATTGGCGTAAACCAGCGACCATCATAAGCTACATAAGACATCTCTAAGCCTAGTTGCTGACGCCATTTAAATGCATCTCTATCAAGAACAAGTTGCTCAACACCACGCAGAGCCGCCATCATGATAGTGCCCCCTGGGGTTTCGTAACAGCCACGAGATTTCATTCCCACTAAACGGTTTTCAACAATATCAATACGTCCGATACCATGCTTAACACCTAATGTATTTAATGTATCTAAACATTCAAAAGGTGATTGTGTTTTACCGTTTACTGCGACAACTTCACCCGCTTTAACTGTAACGGTGACTAGTTCTGGTGTTTCTGGTGCTTTCTTAGGATCAACAGTCCATGCCCAGCAATCTTCATTTGAGGCATTCCACGGGCTCTCTAATACGCCACCTTCCGTTGAAATATGCCATGCATTTTCATCACGGCTATAAATTTTCTCAAGAGTTGCTGTTGTTGGGATATTACGGACTTTTAGATAATCCAACAGCGCTTCACGAGAACGTAAATCCCACTCTCTCCAAGGAGCAACCACTTTAAGCTGTGGAGCAAGTGCCGCATAAGTGCTTTCAAAACGGACCTGATCATTACCTTTACCTGTTGCACCATGAGCAACAGCATCAGCACCTAATTTTAATGCGAGTTCAACTTGTGCTTTGGCGATAACAGGACGCGCCATTGAAGTACCTAATAAATAGCTACCTTCATATAAAGCACCTGTTTTTAATACAGGATAGACATAGTCTTTGATAAACTCTTCACGTAAATCAACGACGTAACACTCTGAAGCACCTGAGGTTAATGCTTTTTGTTCTACACCCACTAAATCATCGCGGCTTTGACCAACATCAGCAACAAAAGCGACAACCTCACAGTTATCATAATGTTCTTTTAGCCAAGGAATGATTGCCGATGTATCCAATCCGCCAGAGTATGCCAATACGATTTTCTTAATACCTTTAGTCATAGTGATAACCTTCAATTCCCAATTTGTTTAAATTCTGCCAACTACCAAATAGCGATAAGATTTATAGAGTGATTTTTAAGCTAAAATTCGGGTTCCTACTGCAACACCATTAAATAATGTCGTCAGTTTTTCAGCATGGCGCCAGCTTGCGATTTCAACAGGTCGTCCTAACGTTTTAGCTGCTTCCAATGCCGCGTTTACTTTCACTATCATGCCGTCAGTGATGATGCCCTGATCGATTAACATCTGTGCTTTTTCGGCTGACATCTCAGCAATCTTCTGACCTTTACCATCTAAAATGCCACTGACATCTGAAAGCAGGACTAAGTCAGCACCTAATGTTTCAGCAATAGCGGTTGCCGCTTGATCAGCATTCACATTCATCAGCTCACCTTTTTCAGTCATCCCAATAGAACTGATAATAGGGAGATAGCCAGCACCCAATAATAAATTGAGTAAATCAGGAGAGCCGGGAGTTGCATTTCCTACATGACCTAACTCTTCATTGATTTGAGTGACTTTAGCTAATTGTCCATCACCCAAAGAAAGCCCTACGCCATTAAGCCCAAACTTGGTTGCCCACGATAACAAGGTTTTATTGGCACTTCCGGCAAGTGCTCCTGTAATGATGTCTATCTGATCAGCCGGTGTGACACGAAGACCTTGCTTTTTCACCACAGGCAATTGCAATTTACCCATTAACTCATCCACCAAACAGCCACCACCATGTACGATGACTAAAGGACGAGAATGCGTTGAGCGATATTGTTGTAATGCAGTGAAAAATCGCGTTAACGCTTCTTCATTATCAAGGAGCACACCACCCAGTTTGATAATTAATGGTTCCATGAAACTTCCCTACTCATTATTTAAATAAGTGATTCGGTTTCAGCGAAACCAAACCGAATGTTCATACATTGCACTGCTTGTGCAGCAGCCCCTTTCAGCAAGTTATCTTCAACACCTACCACAATCAGATGTTCACCTTGCTGAGCAAATCCGATATCACAAAATGCGGTTCCTACAACGGCTTTTAATGCAGGCAATCCTTTTTCATAAACACGCACTAATGGTTTATCTTGATAAGCATCTTCAAAGACTTGTCTTACATCCTCTTGTGTCACACCCGCTTTTAACTTACAGGTGATAGTGGCTAAGATCCCTCTCGCAAAATTGCCTAAATGAGGTGTAAAAATCACATCAATACCCAGATGTGTTGCAATTTCAGGTTGATGACGATGAGTAAACACACCGTAAGGTTGCAAACTCACTTCACAAAAGCTGCTGGTTAGAGAGGCTTTTCTCCCTGCACCACTCACACCGCTGGTGGCATTAATAACAGGCCACTGTGCTGTATCTAAAAGTCCCGCTTCCACTAAAGGTTTTAGTGACAACTGAGAGACGGTTGGATAACAACCCGGCACAGCAATTAATTGTGCCTGACTAATAATGTCAGCATTCCATTCAGCTAATCCATAAACTGCCTGTGATAACCAATCAGTATTCTTATGCTCGAATCCATAGTATTGTTGATAAAAATGCTTGTTTTGTACTCGATAGGCACCAGACAAATCGAATACCACACAACCTTGCTCTAAAAAGACAGGAGCGATGTCATGGCTGACTTCGTGAGCTGTTGCGAGAAAAACGATATCAATGTTTTCAGCAGCTTTAGCGACATCAACCATCGGCTCAAGTGGCAGATCCACTAAACCACGATATTGTGGATGAAGTTCAGAAAAGCACTTTCCTGCATCTGCACTTTGAGCTGATACCATCAGTCTGCTCAAATTCACATGAGGATGCTGCTGAAGATAGGCGGCTAATTCAGCGCCAGTGTAACCACTTGCTCCTACAATCAGAGTATTTAACATGTCATTCTTACCTTGTACTATGAACACAAACCGATTAATGTATTTTTATTCAAAAAAAGTGCATGAATATTGATACTATTATGAAGAAAGGCTGTCAACAGTGAATATTAAATTACCTACATTTATTGAGATTTATCGTCAATTAATTGCAACGCCCTCTATCAGTGCTACAGACGCTAAGAACGATCAAAGTAATGAAGCACTGATTAATTTGCTTGCTAATTGGTTGGAAACATTAGGTTTTTCAATTGAAATTCAACCTGTACCTGAAACACGAGGTAAATTTAACCTTCTTGCAACATTAGGAAAGGGAAAAGGTGGATTATTACTCTGTGGTCACACTGACACAGTACCGTTTGATGAAGGTCGTTGGACG
Organism: Proteus sp. fly-1013; assembly: GCF_040140245.1. Lineage (NCBI taxonomy): Bacteria > Pseudomonadati > Pseudomonadota > Gammaproteobacteria > Enterobacterales > Morganellaceae > Proteus > Proteus sp. fly-1013. The sequence continues at coordinate 13,287 of NZ_JBEEWD010000012.1, forward strand.
CAAGATCCTTTTACGCTGACAGAAAAAGAAAATAAGTTATATGGCTTAGGCACTGCTGATATGAAGGGCTTTTTTGCCTTTATTCTCGATGCATTGCGAGATGTAGACACTAAGACGTTAACTCATTCTCTCTATATTCTCGCCACCGCTGATGAAGAAACTTCTATGGCTGGAGCACGTTATTTTGCTGCTAACACGACAATCCGTCCTGATTTTGCCATTATTGGCGAACCCACATCGCTAAAGCCTATTCGTGCGCATAAAGGGCATTTATCGAATGCAATACGCATTACTGGGCAATCGGGACACTCTAGTGATCCAGAAAAAGGGGTGAATGCGATAGAACTGATGCATGAATCAATTACTCACCTTAGTACATTGCGCGATACGTTAAAAACTCGCTATAACAACCCCGCGTTTGTTATCCCTTATCCAACGATGAACTTTGGTTATATTAATGGTGGTGATGCAGCAAATAGAATTTGTGCTTGCTGTGAATTACATATGGATATTCGCCCATTGCCGGGATTAACACTACAAGACTTGGATGATTTACTTCACGAAACATTAGCACCCGTCAAAGCACGCTGGCCGGGTCGTTTAAGTGTTGAGGCGTTACACGATCCTATTCCGGGTTATGAGTGCCCAACCGATCATAAAATGGTTGCAGTGATCGAAGAACTATTAGGTGAGAAAGCGCAAACAGTGAATTACTGTACTGAAGCGCCGTTTATTCAAGATCTCTGCCCTACCTTAGTTTTAGGCCCAGGCTCTATTGAACAAGCACACCAGCCTGATGAATTTATTGATATGGCATTTATTGAGCCAACACGTGAATTAATGGGGCAATTAATTGAAAACTTCTGTTTAACAGAAAAAGCGCAATAATAAAAAAACCCTATCGGCTTATGTTGATAGGGTTTTTATCTTCAATTAATACTCTAAATAATTCGAGTTACGGATAGGCGATTAGCGTAACCAATTAGTTTTGGCTAGTTGAACAATTTCATCACCTCGACCATTAATAATCGCTTTCATCATATACAAGCTAAAACCTTTTGCTTGTTCAAACTTCACTTCAGGAGGCATAGAAAGCTCTTGTTTTGCAGTGACTACATCCACAATAACAGGCCCATCATGTTCAAAAGCCTCTTTCAGAGCATGATCCAAATCTTCGCCTTTTTCTACTCGAATTCCTTTGATACCAGACGCATTAGCAATAGCAGCAAAATCCGGATTATGTAAATCCGTACCATCAGTTAAATAACCACCAGCTTTCATCTCCATCGCGACAAAGCCTAATACACTGTTATTAAAGATAATCACTTTAACTGGTAAATTCATTTGAGCTAATGAGATAAAATCACCCATTAACATGGTAAATCCGCCATCACCACACATTGCTACAACTTGACGCTTTCTATCTAACGCCTGTACACCAATAGCTTGAGCCATCGCATTTGCCATAGAGCCGTGATTAAACGATCCCAGTAAACGACGTTTTCCATTCATTCCAACATAACGAGCCGCCCACACTGTTGGCGTTCCGACATCACAGGTAAAAATAGCGTCATCATTTGCTAGTTCACTTAATCGACGCGCCAAATATTGTGGGTGAATAAGTTCACGCTCACTGGGTTGTGCTAATGCATCCAGATCTTGCCGTGCTTTGGCATAATGTTTTAATGAGGCATCAAGGTGAGTGGTATCTGTTTTCTCTTTTAAACGAGGCTGTATCGCATTTAATGTTGCTTTAATATCGCCAATCATCGCCATATCGACATGGCAATGTGAACCAAGACTGCTTGGATTAATATCGATTTGAATAATATTCGCTTTTGATGGATAAAATGCACGATAAGGGAACTGCGTACCTAATAACACCAAAGTGTCAGCATTTTCCATCGCATGATAACCCGATGAAAAACCAATTAACCCTGTCATTCCTACACTGTAAGGGTTTTTCCACTCAATGTACTCTTTCCCTCGCAATGCGTGTACAACAGGGGCTTTTAAGGTTTGAGCCAGTTTAATCACTTCATCGCGAGCTTGAGCACATCCTGCACCGCACATTAAGGTGATGTTTTTTGCATTATTCAGTGCATCGGATAATTTTTCGATTTCGAAACGATTAGGCATGATGAGTGGAAACTGTAACGGATACCAATTTTCATGCGCATCTTCTGGGGCTGGTTTTAGTGCAACATCCCCCGGCAATACAACAACCGCAACCCCTTTTTTCAAAATAGCGGTTCGCATCGCAATAGCAAGCACTTGAGGGATCTGCTCTGGGTTTGAGACTAATTCACAGTAATGACTGCATTCGCGAAAAAGTTCTTGAGGATGTGTTTCTTGAAAATAATTGCTACCAATTTCGGCAGAAGGAATATGCGCGGCAATCGCTAACACAGGAACATGATTACGATGGCAATCAAAAAGCCCATTGATAAGATGTAAGTTTCCTGGTCCACAAGAGCCAGCGCAAACCGCTAATTCTCCATTGACTGAGGCTTCTGCTCCTGCGGCAAAAGCCGCGACTTCTTCATGGCGGGTTCCCATCCACTCAATCGTTCCCATCTTTCGCAAGCTATCACTTAATCCATTGAGAGAATCGCCTGTCACGCCCCAAATACGTTTTACACCTGCATTATGGAGTACTTTAGCAATATAGGTTGCAACGGTTTGCTTACTCATGGTGATATTTTTCCTCAGTTTTGGGTGAATTGCGCCTCTGCGAGCTGCACTTATCTTCTTCCCATATTCTGTTTCTCTTCCTCGCCAGCTTGCAGAGAAAATCATCTTACTAACTCAAATATAAAGAATAACACCAATCACTGTAATGTCACTGTCGTGATAAAGTGAGTGCTGATAAAATGTAAAAATAAAATATCACTTCCAAATACATTCATTAAACTTATAATAACCGCACCAAATAAGAATATATCTCATTAATAACGTATTATTATTTACTAAATTATAGACAAAGTCTGTTTATAGGATTATTTTAATAATTAAAATAATTTTTAATTATTATTTTCTCCTTCACATCTTTATTAACAATTAAGCTGACTCATTTCAGCCTTACTCACTGTCTTTATTAAAAAATTTAACTTTTTTCTATTTGTTAATAAATTTATCACCATTGTATTATTTCATGCCCCATGAAAAAGAGGTATGAAATAAACATGACATTGGTCACGCTACCTTTTGCTTTTTGTCCTCTAGAATAAAGCCTGATTATTTTTCAACGGAGATTAACGGATGGACAAAAGTAGAAGTCCGATAAAGGTTTTCTTTATTAGTATTCTGGCAGTCCTTTTCTTAATTTTTATTTCACAATATGTCATTGGTAAAAAAGAAATTAAGATTGGCATTGCGGTAATACCTATTTTACCAATGCTATTTGCTGTAATTATTGGTATGTGTATATCTGCTGGATTTACCCGTAAAAAAATTAAAGTATGGGGTAAATTATTTACAGAAAAAGAAGAAGGCTTCTGCGGTAAAATGGTAGGTTTCAGCCTGCTTATTTTAGGTACGCAATATGCAGGAATGATTGTTCCTAATATTAAAATGATTTTAAGTGTCGGTATTCCTTTATTTGTTCAGGAACTCGGAAACTTATTACCAGTATTAATTGCGGTTCCATTAGCCATTAAATTTGGATTTGGTCGTCGTGCAATTGGTGCTTGTTCATCTATTAGCCGTGAACCGTCTATCGCTGTTATTCAAGGTAAATTTGGTACAGGCTCTCAGGAATATATTGGTGTATTAGCCATTTATTTATGTGGTTCTGTTATCGGTACTTTATGGTTTAGCGTATTAGGTAGTATTGCTCCATTAACTGGATTACACCCACTTGCTCTTGCAGCTGGTTCTGGCGTGGGTTCAGGTTCAATGTTAAGTGCGGCATCAGGTGCATTAATTAATGGTCTTGATGAAGCATTAGCACAGCAAGTATTAAGTGTTGCCGCTGCATCTAACTTATTATCTTCAGCACTAGGCGCACTGTCATTAACCTATTTAGGTTTACCTCTTTCAGAAAAAATTTATAAAATTTTCACCAGAGGCAAAACTGTATGAAAAATATAATTATTGATATGAAATTTGTATTCGTTGCTATTTTACTGGCAATGTTTACTCAAACACTAACATCAGGGATCGCTCTTTATGCAATGTGGGATAGCTTTATTGCTATGTCATTAGTGGTATTTATTTCACTCGTTGCAAAACATTATTTACCTTCATCTTTACCAACATTTGCTTATGCAACAATTATCGGGATACTTATTTGTTTACCCGAAACTCCGGTAAGAGATTTCTTTATTAGTTCTATTGGTAAAGTTTCTTTCTTATCTTGTTGTGTTCCTTTATTAGCATTTGCTGGTTTATCTGTTGGTGGTCAATTAGAAGAACTTAAGAAAATGTCATGGAAAGTTATTCTTATTTTCATGATTGTTTCAACTTGTTGTTTCTTTGGAGCATCAATCGTCGCGCAAATTGGATTTACTATCCAGGGAGTTATCTAATGAATAATATTTATAATGTCAGTGAAAAACTCTTTCAATTAAATGACTTTAGTAAAAAAACACGACAAGACCTGCACAAAATACCTGAGCTATCAGGTGAAGAATATAAAACATCTAAATACTGTCGTGAATTAATGGAAAGTTTTGGTTATCAAATTAAAACTTTTGATGGATATACTGGCTTCACAGCAGACTTAATTGTTAATTCTGAATTTCCATTAATTGCTATCCGTGCTGATATGGACGGATTAGAAATGCCAGACTTAACGAATAATGAACATAGTTCAGTTCACCAAGGTTGTGCACACAACTGTGGTCACGATACTCATATGACTATGGCATTAACCAGTGCTAAATATCTTGCCGAAAATAGAGAAGAGATGAGTGCGAACGTTCGCTTTATTTTCCAAATGGCTGAAGAAGATATGCGTGTACCTGGCGCTGAAAAAATGGTTGAACTCGGTTGCATGGAAGGCGTTGATGAAACTTACGCACTTCATAATGATGCAGCGATCGAAACAGGTTGTGTTCGCTTTAATGATGGTGTGATGTCATCTTATGGCTCTGCATGGACATTAGATGTTTATGGTGTTTCCGCACATGGTTCAACACCACACAAAGGTTTAGATGCCATTCGTGAAGCAACCCGCTTAATTGATTATATGGATTACGTTGTTGCGAAGAAAACAGATCCATTTAGCCCTGCCGTCTTTGGTTGCGGCATGATCAATGGGGGAACAATCCCTAATGCATTAGCTGATCACGTACAAGCTCGCGGTACTATCCGCTCTATGGATGAAAATACCGACCAAGTGCTGAAAGCAAGTTTTGATGAAATTGTTGCACGCAGTACAGCTGGCGGATTTAAAACCACATTAAGCTATAGCGGATACCCTGCTGTTGTGAATCACCCAACTGCACACCAGCGTTTGTTAGATGCGATGCGTAAATTCTTACCAGAAGAGAATATTGAATCGAACGGTAAACCAATGACAGGTAGTGAAGACTTTAGCTATATGGTTAACGCTACAAAAGGCAAAGTCGGTGCAATGTTCTTCTTAGGAAGTGGTAATCAAGCGAAAGGTATTAATAATTACCTTCACGCAAATCCTTATTTTGTCGATGATGATTGTTTATTAGTCGGTGCTCAGATTTTTGTTAATATTCTGACTCGCTAATCTCTTATTATTCTGCCCAAAGCCCGTTATTGCCCCCGCAAAAACGGGCTTTTTTCTATTCTGATCTGACGTCTATTCTACAACGCTATTATTCACATTCACTGAACGTAAATCAGGTAATCCTTGGTATACCTCTTTACTGTGCCATTGGGTTTCCCATTGCTCTGGCATCTGAATAACATTTCTATCAATATGTGGCGCATAGAGAGAAATAAACTCATGCATATAATCTTTCATATGAGTATGTTTACTGACACAGATATGGGTATAACTCGGTTGCACTAAATGATCGATATTAATACATTTTAATGCGCCACCATCTTCAATCTCATCATAAGAGGCTGTTGCAATAACACCGATGCCTAAATGGCGCTTAACATAGTATTTAATAATCTCAGTATCCGTCGCGGTTAACGCTACCTTAGGCTTAAGATTATTTTTATAAAATACCTTGTCTAATTTAGATCCTCTTGTAAAACCAAAAACATAAGTAATCAGTGGATATTCAGCCATTTGTTCGATGGTAACCTGCTCATCATCTTTCAATAACGCAAGAGGATGATCATAAGGAACTAATAAACTACGAGTCCAACGATAACAAGGCAGTGTAATAAGATCTTCATAAAGGTGCATCGATTCTGTTGCGATAGCAAAATCTACATCGCCATTTTTAACCATCTCTGCTAATTGAGCGGGTGCGCCTTGATGAAAATGTAGCGAAATATTAGGGTAATAGCGACGAAAGTGATCAATCACATTCGGCAATGAATAACGTATTTGAGTGTGCGTTGTCGCAATATGTAAATCGACTTTTTTATTACGATCTTCTTCAGCCACAATGCTCTTGATTCGGTCAACCTGCCCAAGAATATCGCAAGCAATTTTATGGACTTCTTTACCCATCGGGCTCAATGCTAATAAGTTATTATTTTTACGCACAAACAGCGACACACTTAATTCATCTTCTAATATTTTTAGTTGCTTACTGATTGTCGGTTGTGAGGTATAGAGTTTTTCAGCCGCATTAGTAATGTTGAAATTATTTTTCACGACTTCAACAAAGCTTTTCAGTTGATTAATGTTCATAGAGGTACCTGGGTTAATCTGCACAAATGCGCGGTTAATTATTAATTTTATAAATTTTTATTCTAAATATGAGTAATAGATAAACTATCTTTAATATCTCTGTCGTGATATCTCGTCATACTATCTTGATTTAATCTTATAATAAGAATAGCGAGATCTATTCTATTATCCACATTTTCACTTTCACTATTCGAAAGAATAATAAAGCAAAATAAGGTGTTATTATTTTATACTTATCGATCAACCTTTGTATTATGCACAATGCTCATACAAATACGTTAGCCTATATCAAAAATAAATAGGTGATGGACATAACACATTGTTATTAAAATAAAAAATAAGTTTATTTGCTTGTTTTTCTATGTGATATTTTCGGTCAACTTAACGCAAATTAACCATTAGTAACACCATGAATTTTACACAAAAGCAGAATTACGTTATGATATTGATCACATTTTAATACATAGAGGCTCTGTTTTGTTATATCAAAACAACAAAGAAAAATTCCTAATATCTTATTCAATCTTATCTATACTTAATAAATATTCCCTTATCTATTAGCTTAATATCACTATTTAATTTTGGTAGAAGTAAGCTGTTTTTTAGTGAATTTTTATCACTCACTCTTCTCGCTAACAAATAGTCACTTCATTTCTTTTAATTAATTGATAAACAAAAAAATCACAAATACCTTAATAAAGGTCACTTAATATGAAAATGAAGAAAAAAAGAAATAAACCATTACAAATCAATGATATAACTATTATTGATGATAGTAAGCTCAAAAAAGCCATTACTGCTGCCGCATTAGGTAATGCCATGGAATGGTTCGACTTTGGTGTTTATGGCTTCCTTGCTTACGTTTTAGGTCAAGTCTTCTTCCCGGGTGCATCACCTGGCGTACAGATGATTGCAGCTCTCGCGACATTCTCCGTCCCTTTCCTTATAAGACCTTTAGGGGGTGTTGTATTTGGGATGTTAGGGGATAAATTTGGTCGTCAGAAAGTCTTATCTGTCACCATCATTATTATGGCGCTCAGTACGTTTGCCATTGGTCTTATTCCTGCTTATGAAACCATTGGTATTTGGGCTCCTGTTTTATTATTACTCGCTAAATTAGCACAAGGTTTCTCCATTGGTGGTGAATATTCAGGAGCGGCGATTTTCGTTGCTGAATACTCACCAGACCGTAAACGCGGATTTATGGGGAGCTGGTTAGACTTTGGTTCTATTGCTGGTTTTGTTATGGGTGCAGGTGTAGTTGTACTTATCTCAACTATTTTGGGTGAAGCCGCATTTCATGAATGGGGATGGCGTATTCCGTTCTTCTTAGCATTACCGTTAGGTCTTATTGGCTTATATTTGCGTCATGCTTTAGAAGAAACACCTGCATTCCAACAACATGTTGATGCAATGAATAGCGACGACCGAAAATCTATTCAAGATCCACCTCGTGTTTCATTACGTGAAATTGCATCGAAATATTGGAAAAGTTTAACCGTCTGTATAGGTTTAGTGATTGCCACTAATGTCACCTACTATATGTTATTAACCTATATGCCGAGTTATTTATCCCATAACCTAAATTATTCGGCAGATCACGGTGTGCTGATCATCATCGCGATTATGATAGGTATGTTGTTCGTACAACCTGTAATTGGGTTATTGAGTGACAAAATTGGCCGTAAACCCTTTGTTATAGGTGGTAGTATTGGCTTGTTTGTCCTTGCTTACCCTGCGTTTATGATGATTAACAGTGATGAAATCGGTTTAATTTTCTTAGGATTATTAATTCTTGCGGTTTTACTTAACTGTTTTACTGGAGTAATGGCATCCATTTTACCTGCCATATTCCCGACCCATATTCGTTATAGTGCATTAGCAATCGCATTTAATATCTCAGTATTAATTGCGGGTGCAACACCAACAGCAGCAGCTTGGTTAGTTGAAGCAACCGGTGATTTATATATGCCTGCTTATTATCTGATGATTGTCGCTGTTGTCGGCTTGATAACAGGTATCAAGATGATCGAAACCGCAAATAAACCTTTACGAGGTGCAACACCTGCGGCGTCGGATAAATCAGAAGCTAAAGAAATTTTATCAGAGCACTATGATAGTATTGAACACCGTGTTGAAGATATCGAAGCGGAAATTGAAGCATTGCAGAAAAAACGCCAAGCCCTTATCGATCAACATCCTAAATTAGATTAAGAGAGGTTACATGCACCCGTCTCCTGTTCATTTAGTTTGGTTTCGTAATGATTTAAGAGTGACGGATAACAAGGCACTCTTTAACGCTTGCCAAGATAAACAAGCACAGGTGCATGCTCTTTTCACCGTAACGCCTGAACAATGGAAAGCCCACAATATGGCTTTGTCATGTCAGGCGTTTATTCATGATGCTTTACTTGATCTTTCAATATCGCTGGCAAAACTTAATATTCCACTGACAGTAGTGATTAGCGATACTTATTCAAATGCAGCCGATAAAGTGGCTGAATATTGCCAACAATATCAAGTTACCGCGCTTTTTTTTAATCACCAATACGCCTTTAATGAACAACACCGTGATAAAAAAGTCACTGAGTTACTAGAAAATAAAACAACTGTTTATGCTTATCATGACAATGTGTTTATTCCACCGGGTAATGTAGTCACACAACAAGGGGAGATGTATAAGGTTTTTACTCCCTTTAGAAATGCATTTTTACGACTCTTTTTTTCACAAGATAACGCTTCGTTACCTATCCCAGAAATAAGAACACATCAAAAAACAGTCTCTCCTTTAAAAGCGCCGCTATTTTCACTTGAAGACACAAACACATCTTCTTTTATCGCTACGGAAGAAGAAGCACTTAAACGTTTAAAACAGTTCTGCTATGAAAGTGTCCCACATTATGCAAAATGGCGAGATATTCCGGCAGTTGATGGCACAAGCCGATTATCGCCCTACCTTTCTATCGGTCTGTTATCTATCCGCCAATGTTTTAATCGCCTTTACCAAACTGAACCTGATTTCTTAGAAAACAGTGCATCAGGCGCATTTGTTTGGTTTAACGAGCTTATTTGGCGAGAATTTTACCAACACTTAATTGTGGCAAATCCCAATTTATGCAAACACATTGCTTTTCAGCTTTGGACAGAAAAAATCAATTGGCGTAACGAACAAGATGAATTTAACGCTTGGACTCAAGGCTTAACGGGCTTTCCAATTATTGATGCTGCAATGCGACAGCTTAACCAGACAGGTTGGATGCATAACCGCCTACGTATGCTCACGGCGAGCTTTCTTATCAAAGACTTGCTAATTGATTGGCGTTGGGGTGAGCGCTATTTTATGTCGCAACTCATTGATGGTGATTTCGCATCAAATAATGGGGGTTGGCAGTGGGCCGCATCAACAGGAACAGATGCCGTACCTTATTTTCGAATTTTTAATCCAACTACCCAAGGGCGTAAGTTCGATCCTGATGGTGAGTTTATCCGCCATTGGCTTCCTGAACTCGCCGATGTGCCTAATCGATATATTCATACCCCTCACGAATGGTCAGCAAAAACCAATAACTCTCTCGATTATCCATTACCCATTGTTGATCACGCAAAAGCACGAATAAGAGCCATTGAATCTTATGAAGAAGCAAAAAAATAAAGCCGATAACCGAGATAAAAATAAGAGATAAAACATAAAAAAACAGCGCTATTATTAAGCGCTGTTTTTATTTCTAAATATTGGTGACTCTAGCCTGTATTACGCATACCTGCGGCAATACCTGCAATAGTAACCATAAGTGCCTGTTCAATACGAGGGTCCGATTCGCTATGAGTACGAGAACGCTGTAACAACTCAGCCTGAAGTACGTTTAATGGATCGGTATACACATTACGTAGTGCAATAGATTCAGCAACCCACGGCAAATCCGCCATTAAGTGTTCATCTTTTGAAATCGCCAAGACACTCTTAATATCATCAGAAAGTTGCTGACGTAATTTAGATCCTAATGGCCATAAACGCTCTTCAACTAAACGTTGATCGTAATATTCTGCTAACCATAAGTCCGCTTTAGCATACACCATTTCTAACATCGCAATACGTGTATTAAAGAACGGCCAGTTCTCACACATATCATCTAATACCGCTTGTTTTCCGCTATCAATTTCATGTTGTAATGCCGCGCCAGCCCCCAACCAAGCAGGTAGCATTAAGCGGTTTTGAGTCCATGCGAAGATCCACGGAATAGCGCGTAAGGTTTCAACACCACCAGTAGGGCGACGTTTTGCAGGACGTGAGCCTAATGGTAGTTTACCCAACTCGCCTTCTGGCGTTGCCGCTCTAAAGTAAGGAACAAAGTCTTCTTGCCCTCGTACATAGTCACGATACATTGCACAAGAAACGTCAGACAAGGAATCCATTACCTCAATCCAAGGCGCTTTTGGCTCTGGTGGTGGTAATAAATTCGCTTCTAAGATTGCACCTGCATAGTGAGCAAGGCTACTGATAGTGACTTGTGGTAATCCGAACTTAAAGCGGATCATTTCGCCTTGTTCTGTCACACGCAGACCACCTTTTAAACTTCCTGGTGGTTGAGAAAGTAATGCTGCATGTGCAGGCGCACCACCACGACCAATCGTACCGCCACGTCCGTGGAATAGTGTTAATGTCACACCTGATTTTTCACAGAGCTTAATTAATGCATCTTGAGCACGATATTGTGCCCATGATGCTGCCATCACACCCGCATCTTTTGCTGAGTCTGAATAGCCAATCATCACCATTTGTTTGTCATCAATTAAATCGCGATACCAAGGAATATCAAACAAACGCGTCATTACGCTTTCAGCATTATTTAAATCATCAAGCGTTTCAAATAAAGGGGCAACAGGTAATCGAATATTCGCGCCAGCTTCTTTCAGTAATAGTTTTACAGCTAATACATCAGAAGGCACTTTTGCCATTGAAATCACATAAGAGGCGATAGAATCTTTAGGTGATTCAGCAATCACACGGCAAGTCTCAAATACTTCTTGAGTCGCTGCACTTGGTTGCCAATTAGTTGGGATCAGTGGACGCTTAGAATTTAATTCTTCAAGTAAGAACGTTTGTTTCTGATCTTCAGACCAATTTGCATAATCACCAAGCTCTAAATACTGTGTCAATTCAGAGAGTGCTTCAGTGTGATTGGTACTTTCTTGGCGAATATCGAGCTTAACTAGTTGTAAGCCAAAGCAACGGATACGACGTAATGTATCTAACAGTTGCCCATTAGCGATAATACGCATACCGCACTGAGTCAGTGATTGATAACAAGCATATAGCGGCTCCCAAAGTTGGGCATTATCAATTAACAACCCTTCTGGAGGTAGAGATTGCTGTCCTTTAATGCGTTGTTCTAAATAATCACGAGTGACTTGTAAGCGAGTACGTAATTGTTTAGCAATTTCACGATATGGCTCTGCAACTTCAGCACCACCCGCTAATTCGCGCAGCTCAGGTGTACTTTCTGTCATTGAAAGTTCTGAAACAAGGACTTGAATATCATTTAAAAATAAATCAGCGGCTTTCCAACGGCTTAATAGTAAAGCATGGCGTGTGATCTCAGCCGTCACATTTGGGTTACCATCGCGATCTCCGCCCATCCATGAAGTAAAACGAATAGGAGAAGCTTCTACTGGTAAGTTGTAATCAATGGATTCTTTAAGCTGCTCATTAAATTCACGTAAAAAAGCAGGAACACCTTCCCATAAGCTATTTTCAACAACCGCAAATCCCCATTTCGCTTCATCAATAGGTGTTGGGCGAATTTTTCTAATTTCATCCGTGTGCCATGATTGAGCAACTAACTGACGCAGACGGCGCATAATATTAGTACGCTCATAATCAGCTAGATCGTCATGGTCGAGTTGAGATAAACAGGTATTTACCTCTACCAACTTATGAATAAGTGTACGACGTGCGATTTCGGTTGGGTGCGCCGTTAATACCAGCTCAATAGAGATTTGCTCTACCGCTTCTTTTAATTGCTCGTCGGTAAAATTCTTATCTTTTAGTCTGGTGATCAGTTTTGCCAATGCCACAGGATTACTCGCCGCTTCACCGTGAGGTGAAATGCTATGGTATTGTTCTGCCACGTTCGTCAGGTTTAAAAATTGATTGAATGCTCTAGCAACAGGTAATAATTCATCATTAGAGAGATTCTGTAACGTCAGCAACAGTTTTTGTCGCTGAACTTCATTACCCGCTCGTGATGATTTAGATAATTTTCGAATAGATTCAACTTTATCTAAAATTTCTTCACCGAGTGCTTCTTTTATCGTATCTCCAAGTAGCTTGCCAAGCATACTGACATTGCTACGCATAGCAGAATATTGTTGATTCATAAGACTCCTGACCTTGTCTTTGTGGCGGTAACAACATGCTTCTTCCTATTAAAAAAGTCATGTCCTCCCAGTTGTGTAATTAACTTTCATTTCTGATGTGACTTTATTTTGATTTTTGTGATAAGCCACACTGCTTTTTTTACTTAGCCTACTATTCATATCAGAAAATAATCGTTTTGGGGGATTTTTCTGAAATTTAATTACGGCTTTAGTCTTATAAGAATGACTAATATTCATGCTGTTCTAGCTCAATTTTACCTAGAATAAGGACTTTTTTTCGTTTCTTATCTACTACGAAGAGTTTTTTACTAGAAAGGGCGAGATACGTGAAAATTTATCTGGCGAGAAATTTAGATGATTTTTTTTAATATTGATAAATTGTCTGGTCGATTTTTTGGTTTTTAGCTAATTTTGCTGGTGGGTTATGACTCGTATTCCTATTTCATCGCTTATTTTTATTCTTTTTTACATTTTTACTAGGCTACGATTTCCAATTAAGTTTTTTATAAGACAAAAACGAATAAAGCGCTGAATATCAGCGCTTTAAGTTAAGAATAACGAATTGTCTTTCAGTAAATTAAGTTGTCTGTTGTAAATAATGTGGTTAATCGAATTGTACTCTTAATAACGTTCAAACACGTTGTAACCGTACTTCAACTTCCACTCAAGACGCTTAAATTTCACATCATGAGCTACCGACAAAAGTTCTCTTTAGCTTGATGGTTCACCTCCGTCATTTCATTTCTTAGTGGGACAATCTGTCTTACTACCTTTGACATCAATCGCTCCTTTGTGACTAGAGATGCTTCAAGTATAGCCAAAGAATTTAAAAAAATTGAGTGATATGACACAAAAATGACAAAAGGTTATCAGCATAAAATAACTCGCTGATAACCTTTATAAAAAAGAAATAATTAAATTACAGTAACTGGGAAAGGCGGTTTAAATCTGACTGAATTGCGCCTGCGGTCACATCTCTGCCAGCTCCTGGCCCTCTGATCACAAGGGGGTTATCACGATACCAACGGCTTTCAATCGCAAATAAATTATCACCCGGTAATAGCGAGGCAAGAGGATGATCTTTTCTCACAGCTTCAACGCCGACTTTTGCTTTACCATTAGCATCAAAACGGGCGATATAACGTAATACCATATCCATTTCATTTGCGGCAGCTAATCGCTGTGCCATTTGTTCATTGATCAATGCACTGTTATCAAAAAACTCTTCTAGCGAACCCGTTTCAGCTTGTGCAGGTACTAAAGATTCAACTCGGACTTGCTCTGGCTCGATGTCATAACCTGCTTCACGAGCAAGAATAACTAGTTTACGCATCACATCTTGCCCTGATAAATCAATTCGGGGATCAGGCTCTGTTAACCCTTGTTGCCAAGCTTGTTCCACCAGCTCACTGAAAGGCACTGTGCCATCAAATTGCAAGAATAACCAAGAGAGTGTGCCAGAGAAAATACCGCTAATTGATAAAATAGTGTCACCACTTTCACGCAGATCACGCACCGTATGATTAATTGGCAATCCCGCACCGACTGTTGCGTTATATAACCAATGGCGACCTGTTTTAGAAAAGGCATCTCGTGTGGCACGATAACGTACACTTGAAGCCGAGCCAGCAATTTTATTTGCACTAATAACATGAAAACCATAGCTAGCAAAATCTTCATAAGAGGCAGCAAGAGACTCATTAGCCGTAATATCAACAACCACTAAATCATCATAAGGATGAGCTCTCATCCAAAGATAAAGCGACTCTTCATTATGCTCTGTTGCTTCTTCATCAAAGAAAGCCAATGCACGGCTTGGATTGATACCTTGATAATCAAGTAAACTACGACGGCTATCGACAACACCCGCAAGAATAAATTCAAAATCACTACGTGCTGATAAAGGCTCTTGCTCACGAGCAAACAATTCTAACCAACGTGAACCAATATTCCCTTTACCAAACAGCACTAAGCCAATCTGTTTTTCAGCTCTAAATAGCGTTTGATGTAAACCTTGCAGTAGATGCTCAGTATAATTACGCAATACTGCAACTAAGCTGATGTTATCTTCAGCATGCCAAATAAATTCAACAGGTTGGTCTTTAAGTTGTTGATAGAAACGATGACAATGAAGTGGATTTTTACAGACACCTGCACCGACTAAAGCCACTAGTGAGAAGCCTTCTCGTAGATGTAATTTTCCCGGTAAAACCGCATCTTGTAATACATCTAATGCACTATTAGCGACTTCACTGGTATAGCAAAGCTGTAAAAGTTGGCTGTCTTTATCAACACCAGTCGCTAAAGGACGGATTTGCGCACGTTTAAGTAATTCATCAACCTCCTTCGCCACTTGTTCAAAGTTTTGATGAGAGGGAAGTTGGAGTTCAATCAAACAAACATCATCATGGCTAGTAACGATTTTAGCGCCTGTTCCTGATGCCAAAACACGTTCTATACGCGTTGAACCCTGTTCTGGTTGATAGCTACAACGAAGTTGCAAATCAATATTACTGCCTGAAACGGGTTGAAGTGTGCGTGTATGTAAAACGGGGGCAGCTAATCGAGCCAATTCGCTCGCTTCATCTAAACGCAATAACGGCAATAAACAAGCATCTTTAACTTTACGAGGATCCGCACTATAAACACCTGCAACATCACTCCAAATTGTTACTTTACCGACATCCGCTAAGGCACCCACTTGTGTGGCAGAGTAGTCGCTACCGTTACGACCTAATAAAACCGTTTCGCCTTGTTGGTTGCGACTAATAAAACCAGTTACAACAAAACGACTTTCAGGGTGTTTAGCTAATAGTGATTGTAATAATGGACGAGATAAAGTTTCGTTTACTTGGGGCTGAGCCGCTCTCTCAGCACATAAAAACTCACGCGCATCTAACCACACGCTAGGTAAACCCTGCTCTGTGAGCAATTTCGCCATTAATCTTGCAGACCAAATTTCACCATGACCGACAACTTCTGCATAAGTCGCGTCTGTAATTGGTTTATCCAACAAATAGCTTAAGCGTTCAAGATCAGCAATAAAAGCTTGAGAAAGTAATTCTGCATTCTCTTTTGAAAGTAGCCCTTCAATTAAAGATAATTGGTAACGACGCAAAGTTTGCTGAACTTGATGGGCAGAAATACGATCACTTTGACTAAGTTTCAACCAGCTAATCAACTGATTCGTCGTCGAGCCCGCCGCAGAAACCACCATTAGGTCATTAGGTTGGCTATAGTTCGTCATGATATTCACGACACGTTGATAACATTTTATGTCCGCAAGACTGCTACCACCGAATTTATGTAACTGGCGGCAAATCGGCTCCGCCTGTTGTTTAATCGCCACTACGCTCATGATCCATGGTTACCTTTTAGTTGCTGCATCAAACGCACTTTGCAAATCGTTGATTAAATCCTGACTATCTTCAATTCCGACTGAGATACGAAGTAATGAGGGGCTGATCCCTGCTATTTTTTTCGCTTCTTCTGACATACCTGCATGTGTCATGGTGGCAGGGTGACAAATTAAGGTCTCTACCCCACCTAAAGATTCTGCCAGTGTAAAGAGTGTTAATTGAGATAAAAAGAGTTTAATCACATCCAATCCTCCTTTTAACTCAAAACTTAACATTGCACCGAAACCTTGTTGCTGTTTTTTCGCTATTTGATGACCAACATGATTTTCCAGTGCAGGGTAATACATTTTTTCGACTAAAGGCTGTGTTTGTAAAAACGCCACTAATGCCTGTGCATTTTCTTGTTGAAGTCGAATTCGAGGCACTAATGTTCTTATACCTCTTAATAATAAATAGCTATCAAATGCGCCAGAAGTGACGCCAATATTATTCGCCCACCAGCTTAGCTCCTCAAGCTGTTTCTGACACTGACAGATAACAACCCCTGCAACAATATCTGAGTGTCCATTGAGATATTTTGTGCATGAGTGCACAACAATATCTGCTCCTAATGCTAATGGCTTTTGCAAAACAGGGCTCATAAAGGTGTTGTCAGCAACCACTAAAGCACCGTGTTGATGAGCAAGTTCACTGATTTTTCGAATATCCGTTATTCTTAAAAGAGGATTACTTGGGGTTTCGATAAAAACAATTTTAGGTTGATGTGCTAGAGCCTGTTTCAGTGCGATATCATCATTTTGATCAACAAAAATCACACGGTAGGCACCACGCTCTTGTTGGCTGTTAAAAAGGCGATAGCTTCCTCCATAACAATCATGAGGCGCAACAATCACATCGCCAGGCTTTAGAAAAACGGTACAAATTAAGTGAATTGCTGACATCCCACTGCTAGTGACAACTGCACCTACACCACCTTCTAGCTCCGCTAATGCCTTTTGCACCATATCGCGTGTTGGATTACCTCGGCGAGAATAATCATGGTCACGAGGTTGATTAAATTCTAAAAAATTATAGGTACTAGAAAGATAGATAGGCGGTACGACACAACCAAATTGAGTGTCTTCATTTAGCCCATTATGGATAGCAATTGTTGCTGTTTTCTTCGTCATACAGGCACCTTGTCACAGCGATAAGTGGAGAAGTCTACAACAGCATATCCAATTAGACACCAAGACGTCAACACATCTAGACATCTAAACTCCTTTACGGATAGATTAAGTAATGGAATAATACCTAAATTGAGAATATCGCCAGTGACTGTTACTTTTTCTCTCACCCTCAGCCAGAAGAGTCGATGGTTTTAGAAAAGTCATGATAAACTGGTATTGCCCATCAGAATGTGGGTTGACCCTATTCTGACTTCAACTAAATGATATTAATTAAGGTAATCCATGGCTGAATGGAACGGTGAATATATCAGCCCTTACGCTGAGCATGGCAAAAAGAGTGAGCAAGTTAAAAAAATTACAGTTTCAATTCCATTGAAAGTGTTGAAAATTTTGACTGATGAACGCACTCGCCGTCAGGTTAATAACCTAAAACATGCAACCAATAGTGAATTATTGTGTGAAGCATTTTTGCACGCATTTACCGGACAGCCTCTCCCAAATGATGAAGACTTACGTAAAGAACGTAACGATGAAATCCCTGAAGAGGCAAAAGAAATAATGCGCCAGCGCGGGGTTGATCCCGATACTTGGGAGTATTAATCAGCGTCAATTTTTTGACTTATTGCTTGATTAACACGAACAAAAAAGCCCAAAGCAAAAACTTTGGGCTTCAGATTATGACAACCCCCTTGGTTTTACTCAAAGGGGGTTATTTAGATATACATCGAAGATTTTTCCCATCAGTTATCTGCGTCAAACACAGCAATGCATTATCTTAACTTAATTTTTTTTAAGTCTATTTGTCATTATCCTAGGCGAGATATACGCGAACTTGCTTCATCAAGATGACTACGTAATGCTTTAAGGCATGGCGAAAAATTGTCGGAAAAACAATTACAGCTATTAGCTAAAGTATAAAACTGCTCGGCTAACTCTAAACATTCCTGCCAGATTTCACCGCTGATCCCATCAAGTAATGTTACTGGGCGAAGCGTATTAACTATTTCACCACCAGACTTAGGCGCAAATCCCATTGGTAAAATATCGTAGGCAGGTGAAAGCATATTGAATAGAAGATCCAGAACCAATTCGAACAATATCATCACTCAGAGTATTTAATGCCCGTGACAATGTTGGCTGACTAATATTCATAATATCAGTAAGTTGCCTTGATGAGCGAGGTCCATTACGTAGTATTTTTCGTATCATTTCAGCACGTATTGTCATGACATTAATTACTTTATGAATAGATAGATGAATAGATGTGTGAATAGATAATTTATCAGTTGTAATCTGGCTTGTCACTACCAAAACCGTTATCTAAAAAGAGAAGGCTTTACCCATAAAAAAAGCCCAAAGCAAAAACTTTGGGCTTTTTTTCAATTCCGAACTGTCTGCAAGATGCCAGACTAGGCTGACATCTTGTGACAACAAATATCTTATTTGCTGCCTGGAATTTTGAAGCGTTTGTTGAACAGATCAACACGACCACCAGTTGCAACATCACGTTGTTTACCAGTATAGAATGGGTGGCATTTGTCACAAACGTCCAGATTCAGGTTATGACCTGCAGTGGAGTTGATTTTCATAACGTTACCGCAAGAACAAGATGCAGTAATTTCTTCGTATTTAGGATGGATATCTTTTTGCATGGAAAACCTCTACTAAGGCCGTGTCGCCATTCAGCCCACAGCCGAACACCACACGTCGTGTTGATTGAAATTAAGTGTTTGGTAATTTATCTACCAAAGGGGGCGGATCATACAGAATATCCACTAAACGCGCAATGAAATCTGCACACTTTTTGTGATATTCTTAAGGTCATCTTTTCGCTAAAACTCTCGGAAACCCTGATATGACTATAGTTCAGGTAATTTTGCCTGTACCACTGTTCTCCTCTTTTGATTATCTGTTACCAGAAGGGATCGATGCGCCGGTTGTAGGTAGTCGGGTGATCGTGCCTTTTGGGAATAAACGCCGCTCCCTTGGTATTGTCAAAGGACTCAGTACACACAGTGAGTTTCCTATCGAAAAGCTAAAGCCTATTGATGAAGTCCTTGATAGTGAAACACTCTTTCCGGGTGTTTTATGGGATATGCTAAATTGGGCATCGGCTTATTATCACTATCCTTTAGGGGAAGTGCTTTTTCATGCCATGCCGATTTTATTACGACAAGGAAAACCCGCAGAATTCACACCATTATGGCAATGGTATGCCACAGAAGAAGGGGTTAATCTCGACCTCAACAGCTTAAAAGGTGCAAAAAAACAGCAACAAGCACTAGCAGCTCTACGCCGTACACCTTTGTATCGCCATCAACTTGATGAGTTTGAGATCACCACAGCAACACTCAATAACTTAAAAAAGAAAGAGTTTGTGGATCTCCGCCCTATCCAACCCGCTCCAATACACTGGCAGAGCAGTCTTGCTGTTCAAGGTGAATGCTTTAAATTAAATACAGAGCAAGCTGTTGCAGTAGGTGCAATCACAGCACAGGCAGATCAATTCTCACCTTGGTTATTATTGGGTATTACAGGTTCAGGCAAAACTGAAGTTTATTTGAGTGTATTAGAAAAAATTCTCGCACAAGGTAAACAAGCTCTGGTACTGGTGCCTGAAATTGGCTTAACACCTCAAACAATTCGTCGTTTTAAAGCTCGCTTTAATGCCCCAGTGGACGTGCTTCATTCAGGATTAAATGATACTGAACGCTTAGCCGTTTGGTTACGAGCAAAACGAGGGGATAATGCCATTATTATCGGTACGCGTTCGGCACTTCTAACTCCTTTTCAGCATCTTGGTATTATCATTATCGATGAAGAGCATGATGGCTCTTATAAACAACAAGATGGTTGGCGCTATCATGCCCGTGATCTCGCCGTTTTCCGTGCAAAACAAGAAAATATTCCTATCGTGATGGGAACTGCAACTCCATCAATTGAAACCAGTTTTAATGTTGAGCAAAAGAAATATCAACAACTCACACTGACTCAACGTGCAGGTAATGCAAAACCTGCAACAGAGCATTTAATAGATTTAAAAGGGCAACCGCTGACAACAGGATTATCTCCTATTCTTATTAAAGCGATAAAAGAGCACCTTAATGCGGGTAACCAAGTGATGCTCTTTTTAAATCGCCGTGGATTTTCGCCTGCATTGTTATGTCATGAATGTGGTTGGATAGCAGAATGTCCTCGCTGTGATCACTATTACACAATACATCAAAAACATGGCATGTTACGTTGCCATCAATGTGATAGTCAGCGACGAATTCCAGAGCAATGTCCACAATGTGGCTCAACTAATTTAATGCCAGTAGGATTAGGAACAGAACAACTTGAACAAGGGATTGGGGAATTATTTCCTGATACGCCAGTGACGCGAATTGATAAAGATACAACAAGTCGCAAAGGCGCTTTAGAGCAACAACTGGAAGATATTTATCAAGGCGGCTCACGTATCCTTATCGGTACACAGATGTTAGCCAAAGGGCATCACTTTCCTGATGTCACCTTAGTGGCTTTACTTGATGTAGATGGCGCGCTGTTCTCTAGTGATTTTCGTGCAGCCGAACGCTTTGCTCAGCTTTATATTCAAGTATCAGGTCGTGCTGGCCGTGCAGGTAAACAAGGTGCGGTATATTTACAAACTCACCAACCCGATCACCCTCTTTTGCTAACACTATTAGAAAAGGGCTATGACGCTTTCACTAAAGAAGCTTTAGTGGAGAGACAAGCAACTTTTCTCCCCCCTTATTCTAGCCATATCATGATCCGCTCTGAAGATCACAATAATCAACGTGCGCCTCAGTTCTTGCGACAACTCAAACAGTTTTTTGAACAACACCCAATGCGAGACGCTAATTTATGGGTAATGGGGCCAGTTCCTGCCATTCAAGCTAAACGGGGTGGAAATTATCGCTGGCAATTATTGCTTCAACATCCTTCCCGGGGTTATTTACAAAAATTAATGTCTATCACTTATCCTCAGATTGTCGCCTTGCCTGAGAGTAAAAAAGTGAAATGGAATATTGATGTTGACCCAACTGATTGTTAAGAGTCTTTTCAACTTAAGTCGAATGCATTTTAGCCCGATTTATGATGAGGATATAATTTCGAGTGAGCACTAGTTACCACCCAAGACTATTTATCAATTTTGCGAACTACCTCATAAAAACGATTGGTATCACACTTTTTATGCAAACTAGGTAACAGAATCTATTTAAAAAGCGGGTAGAATAACAATTTAGAATATTTCTTGAATTAAAAACCGTCGATAAAATCCTTTTTTGAATATTGGCGGTTTTTTTGCAATAAAAAAGCAATCGTTTAACTAAACCATCCAAAAGGGAGGTATGGGGTTTGCAACAGAATAATAAAGATAATACGCAAGCAACAATGAAAGATGTTGCCCTTGCAGCCGGCGTGTCCACAGCAACTGTGTCACGTACTTTAATGAATCCGGAAAAAGTATCCTCACAAACCCGTCAGAAAGTTGAACAGGCTGTTCTTGATGTGGGCTATTACCCACATAACCTGTCAAAGAACCTTAAGCGTAACGAGTCAAAAACGATCCTTGTGATCGTACCTAACATCAGTGATCCATTTTTTACTGATGTTGTGTGCGGCATCGAAGAAACTGCAGCACAACATGGTTATCTCGTGTTAATTGGTGATTGTAAACACCAGCAAAAACATGAAAATGCCTTTATTAATCTTATTATTACCAAACAAATTGACGGTATGTTACTTCTTGGCTCACACATTCCTTTTGATGTTTCCAAAGAAGAGCAGAAAAATTTGCCACCGATGATCATGGCAAATGAATTTGCACCTGAACTCGAATTACCTACTGTCCATATTGATAATCTCACTGCATCTTTTAGAGCAACACACTATTTACAGCAAATGGGTCATAAGCGTATTGCTTGTATTACAGGCCCTGAAGATATGCCTTTATGTCGTTATCGCTTACAAGGCTATATTCAAGCCATGCGTAGAACAGGTGTACCGTTGCGCGAAGATTATATTATTCGGGGTGATTTTACCCATGAAAGCGGTGCAGAAAGTCTGAAAAAGCTGATTTCTTTACCTGAGCCACCGACAGCAGTCTTCTGTCATAGTGATATTATGGCAATTGGCGTTATGTGGCAGGCGAAAAAGTTAGGATTAGAGCTCCCTAGAGATCTCTCTGTGATTGGTTTTGATAATCTTGATATCACACGTTATAGCGAGCCTGCACTAACAACAATGGAACAACCTCGTTATCAAATTGGTCGTGAATCTATGTTGTTATTACTTGACCAATTACAAGGTAGACCTGTTGCACCCGGCTCTCGCTTATTAGATTGTGAGCTAATTATAAGAGATAGTGTCTGTCGGCTTAAAAGCTAGGCAAAACACACTATGTTAAGTAACATATCGTTTGTGATACCTATTCCTTTAATTATCAGCGAATCGAACTGTGGCACAACGAGACTATGTGGGACGAGGGCAGACATCTGCTCGTCGTAAAAAGACAACGAAAAGTAAAAGCAAAAAGGCTGCTAAAGGGCTGCCTTTAACGACGCTTATCGCGGCAATCGCTATTGTGGCGCTGTTTGTCGGCGGCCTCTATTTTATTACACATAATAAAAAAGAAGCCGTAGAAACAACGCCAACTGTCACTGGACAACATCCAGCGAATAGCCTACCGCCAAAACCTCAAGAGCGTTGGCAATATATTAAAGAATTGGAAAATCGTCAGGTAGGTACGCCTTTACAGCCTGAATATCCTTCATCGGGTAGCCAGATTAATCCGAAAGCAACACTTTCGCCTGAGCAGTTGCGTTTTTTACAACAAATTGAAGCGGATAAACGCCAACCTGCCGTTCAACTGCCAGAGGTGCCTTACAATGGTGAAGTACCTCGCTCACAAGTGGTTGTAACACCACCTGCAATAACAACGCCTTCTGTTGCACAACAGCCAGTGCAAACTCAACAACCGCAAGCGCCTGCACCTGCGATAGTTACACCACCTAAACCTGCCGTTACTGAAGCAAACTTTTTAGTACAATGTGGCTCATTTAAAAATACCGAACAAGCTGAATCAGTAAGAGCAACTCTGGCTTTTTCTGGTGTTGAAAGCCGAGTAACGAAAGGCAATGATGGTTGGATCCGCGTTTTATCAGGCCCTTACAATAAAGAACAAGCCAACTCTGTGAGTAGACAAGCAGCTGGAGCTGGCGTATCAGGTTGTATTCTTCGCTCTTCTGGGGGTTGAAAAATAAATTTTCTCCCCCACCTATAATTCTAATTCACACAACGGGCAGTGCTTTATCTTAAATAAAAGCACTACCCGTCTCACTTTTTTATTGATTAAACCAGGGGCTGACTCATGACTACAATCGTAAGTGTTCGCCGTAAGGGCCAAGTTGTAATCGGTGGTGATGGACAGGCGACGATGGGTAATACCGTCATGAAAGGCAATGTTCGCAAAGTACGCCGTCTTTATAACGACAAAGTCATTGCGGGATTTGCTGGCGGCACTGCTGATGCTTTTACTCTTTTTGAACTGTTTGAGCGCAAATTAGAACTTCACCAAGGGCATTTAACGAAAGCTGCGGTAGAACTTGCTAAAGATTGGCGCACGGACAGAATGCTACGCAAATTAGAAGCGTTGCTTGCTGTTGCAGATGAAAATACATCTCTTATCATCACGGGTAATGGTGATGTGGTTCAACCAGAAAACGATTTAATTGCTATCGGCTCTGGTGGCCCTTATGCACAAGCAGCGGCTAGAGCTATGCTAGAAAATACTGAACTCTCTGCACGAGAAATTGCTGAAAAAGCACTTAGCATCGCTGGAGATATCTGTATTTACACTAACCATAATGTCAACTTTGAAGAACTCTCTTCAAAAGAGTAAGGATTAGAGAGCATGTCTGAAATGACTCCTCGCGAGATTGCCAGCGAACTTGATAGATTTATTATTGGTCAAGATAAAGCGAAACGTGCTGTGGCGATTGCCCTACGTAACCGCTGGCGTCGTATGCAGCTTGATGAAGCGCTGCGCCATGAAGTAACACCTAAAAATATTCTGATGATTGGACCTACAGGTGTAGGTAAAACTGAAATTGCACGCCGTTTAGCAAAATTGGCGAATGCACCTTTCATCAAAGTTGAAGCAACTAAATTCACCGAAGTGGGTTATGTGGGTAAAGAAGTTGATTCTATTATCCGTGATTTAACCGACTCTGCGGTTAAAATGGTACGTAGCCAAGCTATCGATAAAAATCGCTTCCGCGCTGAAGAAATGGCTGAAGAGCGTATCCTTGATGTACTGATCCCACCAGCAAAAAATAACTGGGGTGTAGCAGAGCAAGCATCAGAACCTTCTGCCGCACGTCAATCTTTCCGTAAAAAATTACGTGAAGGCCAATTAGACGATAAAGAGATTGAAATTGAGTTATCTGCAACACCAATGGGTGTTGAAATCATGGCTCCTCCAGGAATGGAAGAGATGACGAACCAATTACAATCTATGTTCCAAAATTTAGCGGGGCAAAAACAAAAAGCGCGCAAGATGAAAATCAAAGATGCGTTTAAGCTTATTGTTGAAGAAGAAGCGGCTAAATTAGTTAACCCTGAAGAGCTTAAACAGCAAGCTATTGATGCGGTAGAACAACACGGTATCGTCTTTATTGATGAAGTAGATAAAATCTGTAAACGTGGTGGACAAAGTTCCGGCCCTGACGTTTCTCGTGAAGGTGTACAACGTGACCTCTTACCACTGGTTGAAGGTTGTACAGTTTCAACAAAACACGGTATGGTAAAAACAGACCATATTCTGTTTATTGCATCAGGTGCTTTCCAAGTTTCAAGTCCTTCTGATTTAATTCCTGAATTACAAGGACGTCTGCCAATTCGCGTTGAACTTCAAGCGCTGACAGCAGAAGATTTTGAGCGTATTCTAACTGAACCTAATGCATCGTTAACAAAACAGTATGAAGCATTAATGGCAACCGAAGGTGTGTCTATTAGCTTTACTGAAGACGGTATTCGCAAAATTGCTGAATCAGCATGGCGCGTAAACGAAACCACTGAAAATATCGGTGCTCGTCGTTTACATACTGTTTTAGAGCGTTTGATGGAAGAAATTTCCTATGATGCAAGTGAACGTCAAGGTCAATCAGTATTGATTGATGCAGAATATGTGAAACAGCATCTGGATGAGCTTGTAGCAGATGAAGATCTGAGTCGATTTATTTTATAATCAACTTGTGCGATCCTTATCAGCAATATTTACGTGGGAGGCTTGCCTCCCATTCTTATTTTTATAATAACAACGAACATGAGTATCGAATTTCAGCATGAGCTCTCTAAATTCCACTAGCCGGACTCAAGCCTGGCTTGAAAGTTTACGACCCAAAACACTCCCTTTGGGGTTAATTGCCATTGTAACGGGTTCCGCATTAGCGTATTGGATGGGTCATTTTGAGCTACCTATTGCACTGCTTGCTATATTGACGGCGGGAACGTTACAGATCCTATCAAACCTTGCCAATGACTATGGTGATGCCGTAAAAGGAACGGATACTGAAGAGCGTTTAGGGCCACTTCGTGGAATGCAGAAAGGTATGATAACCGCAGCTCAAATGAAAAAAGCGCTGATCCTAAATGTTATTATTTCCTGTATCTGTGGTATTGCACTGATTATTGTCGCCTGTAAAAAGCCTGAAGACGCTATTGGCTTCTTAGTGATGGGTTTACTCGCTATTGTTGCCGCAATTACTTATACCGTGGGTAAGCGTCCTTATGGTTATATGGGATTAGGTGATATTTCTGTTTTAATTTTCTTTGGCTGGTTAAGTGTCATCGGAACTTATTACTTACAATCCAATACCTTTGATATTGTTACCCTACTTCCTGCCACAGCCTGTGGTTTACTTTCTGTCGCTGTTCTAAATATTAATAACATGCGCGATTTAGAAAGTGATATTCAGGCGGGTAAAAATACATTAGCTGTTCGCTTAGGTCCTGCTGGCTCACGTACTTACCATACTTGTGTTATTTTTCTCTCTATAGCTTGCTTAATTATCTTTACCCTACTTTATATGCATCGCTGGACAGCGTGGTTATTTTTACTCGCTATCCCTATGCTTTTACTGCATATCAAGCGTGTGAATGCCGATCACTCAGGTGAGGCGATGCGTCCCCTACTTGAGCACATGGTAAAAGCAGCACTATTAACTAACGTTCTTTTCTCTTTAGGTTTAGTTTTAGAATAATTTCACTCGATTGTTGATTTGACTCACTGAATTTTCAGTGAGTCTTTTGCCAACCGCCCCTGTTAAGGGATATACTGGACTTTCCTGTGGCAACCTGACGTAATCTCCTATGAAATATGATACTTCTGAACTCTGTGATATCTATCAAGAAGATATCAATGTCGTAGAACCGCTTTTCTCAAACTTTGGTGGTCAAAGTGCCTTTAACGGGCAAATCATCACCGTTAAATGTTTTGAGGATAATGGCCTGCTTTATGACTTACTCGAAGAAAATGGCAAAGGCCGTATTCTTTTGGTCGATGGCGGTGGCTCTGTACGTAAAGCCTTAGTTGATGCTGAACTAGCGCGACTCGCTGTTTCTAATGAATGGGAAGGCATTGTCGTTTACGGTGCGGTACGTCAAGTTGATGCATTATCAGAGCTTGATTTAGGTATTCAAGCGATGGCAGCTATCCCTGCGGGTTGCCCAAGTGAAGGCATTGGTGAAAGTGATATCCGTGTTAACTTCGGAGGCGTTACCTTCTTCTCTGGTGATTATCTTTATGCTGATAACACAGGGATCATCTTATCTGAAGAGCCATTAGGCTTAGATGAAGATTTAATTGAAGAGTAATTGTTACTTTTTATCTGCATTCTTACGATTTCAAATACTCAAAAGCCACCTAACGGTGGCTTTTGTTTTCTTAGGCTTTAAGCAAACAAAGACAATTATTGCACGTCTTCCATTTTGCCTAACAGTGCGCGTAAACGCTCTTGCCAGCTTGATTGCTCTTGTTTCAGCTCTTCGTTTTCACGAACAAGAGCTTCGCGCGATCCTTTCGCTTCTTGAACTTCTTGGTTCAGCGCATCATTTTTTTCTTTTAGCTCTTCGATTTCCATCTGTAATAACGTGATGGTATCAATTGCTTGTTGTACTTTTGATTCTAACTTCTCGAAAACTTCAAATGACATACTGTAATCCCCCATATAATCGATACTTCCGATTGTAAGTAGCCTATCAACAACTGTCTAGCATCTTCCGAGGAATTACATTCTTTTTTCAATT
Organism: Proteus sp. fly-1013; assembly: GCF_040140245.1. Lineage (NCBI taxonomy): Bacteria > Pseudomonadati > Pseudomonadota > Gammaproteobacteria > Enterobacterales > Morganellaceae > Proteus > Proteus sp. fly-1013. The sequence goes on from NZ_JBEEWD010000012.1 coordinate 41,300, forward strand.
TATCAAAAACACTGGTCAGATCACATTACAAATGTCGATCAAGTCACTAATTAAGAGCGTTTTCACTCATTTTCTTGATGAGACACACAAATTTCAATTTCGCTTATTCTCGTTTACGCTCATTAACGATAAATTCACAGTTATCTTTTCAATTCGAAAAGAATACTAACAATAAATAACCCTCTTTCAGGATAGAATATATGAGCCAGACGAAAACCTCTCTTATGGGTCAATGCATTTCTGAATTTATCGGAACTGCGTTGCTAGTCTTCTTCGGCCTTGGTTGTGTTGCTGCAGTACGTATTGCAGGAGCAGAGCTAGGACTGTGGGAGATAAGTATTATCTGGGGGCTGGGTGTTGCCTTAGCCGTTTATCTTACCGCCGGCACTTCTGGTGCACACCTGAACCCTGCTGTTACCGTTGCGTTTTGGCTATTTGCTTGCTTCGAACGCAGAAAAGTTGTTCCTTATATTATTGCACAAATGTTAGGTGGCTTCTTTGCCGCAGCCATTGTGTACTTTATGTACTACAGTGTTTTTCTCGACTACGAACAAGTTAATGGCATTGTCAGAGGCTCACAAGAAAGTCTCTTCACTGCCGGTGTATTCTCTACTTATCCCGCAGCTCAAATTTCCGTTGCACATGCCTTTGTTGTCGAAGTTATCATTGCCGTTATCCTTGTTGGCTTAATTTTAGCCTTAACTGATGATGGTAACGGTGTACCTAAAGGCCCATTAGCTCCGTTATTAATTGGTATCTTAATTGCCGTAATCGGTGGTGCATTTGGTCCATTAACCGGATTCGCCTTAAACCCAGCTCGTGACTTTGGTCCAAAACTGGTTGCGTACTTTGCTGGCTGGGGTGATATTGCGCTGACTGGTGGACGTGATATCCCTTATTTCTTAGTTCCAATGATTGCTCCATTTATCGGTGGTATCTTAGGTGCATTGGCTTACCGTAAATTAATTGGCCGTCACTTACCTTGCGATACCTGCAAAATCGAAGACGATAAATAAAATTAAGAGCAATATTGTTGATTATCAGAACAGGTTACTAACATGACAACAGAAACAAATACATCGAATACCGAGAAAAAATACATTGTTGCGCTGGATCAGGGCACAACCAGTTCACGCGCCGTAGTCATTGACCACGATGCAAACATCGTCAGTATTTCACAACGTGAATTCACCCAAATTTATCCTAAGCCAGGCTGGGTTGAACACGATCCAATGGAAATTTGGGCAACACAAAGTGCAACCTTAGTTGAAGTATTAGCAAAAGCAGATATTCCATCTGACCACGTTGCAGGTATTGGTATCACAAACCAACGTGAAACGACTATTGTATGGGATAAAGAAACCGGTAAACCTGTTTATAACGCGATTGTATGGCAATGTCGTCGTACTGCGGATTTCTGTACTCGCTTAAAAGATAAAGAAGGTGTTGAAGAATATATTCGTCAAAATACCGGTTTGATGGTTGACCCTTATTTCTCTGGTACAAAATTAAAATGGATCCTCGACAACGTCGAAGGTGCTCGTGAAAAAGCAGAAAAAGGTGAGTTATTATTCGGTACTGTTGATACTTGGTTAGTTTGGAAAATGACACAAGGTCGCGTTCACGTTACTGACTTTACTAATGCCTCACGTACCATGTTATTTAATATCCACTCTTTAGATTGGGATCAAAAAATCCTCGATCTGCTGGATATTCCTCGCAATATGCTACCAAAAGTGGTGCCATCTTCCGAAGTTTATGGTCAAACAAACATTGGTGGTAAAGGTGGTACACGTATTCCTATCGCGGGTATGGCGGGTGACCAACAAGCTGCGCTCTATGGTCAACTTTGTGTACAAAGCGGTATGGCGAAAAATACCTATGGCACAGGTTGCTTCTTACTGATGAATACAGGTAAAGAAGCGGTTCGCTCTAATCATGGTTTGTTAACAACAATCTGTTGCGGTCCTCGTGGTGAAGTGAACTATGCTCTAGAAGGTGCAGTATTCGTTGGTGGAGCTTCTATTCAATGGCTACGTGATGAGCTAAAACTGATTGATGAAGCCACTGACTCTGAATACTTCGCAACGAAAGTTAACGATACTAATGGTGTCTATGTTGTTCCTGCATTTACAGGTTTAGGCGCGCCATATTGGGACCCGTATGCGCGTGGTGCTATTTTTGGTTTAACCCGTGGTGCTAACCGTAATCACATTATTCGTGCAACTTTAGAATCTATCGCTTATCAAACACGTGATGTGCTCGATGCAATGCAAGCCGATTCAGGTGCGCGTTTACAATCACTGCGTGTTGATGGTGGTGCTGTTGCTAACAACTTCTTAATGCAGTTCCAATCCGATATTTTAGGTACTCGTGTAGAACGTCCTGTTGTCCGTGAAAGTACCGCATTAGGTGCTGCATTCCTTGCAGGTCTTGCTATCGGTTTCTGGAATGATTTAGAAGAAGTTAAAAACAAAGCTGCTATTGATAAAGAATTCCGTCCTGGCATCGAAACTACTGAGCGTAACTATCGTTATAACGGCTGGAAAAAAGCTGTTGCTCGCGCTCAAGAGTGGGAAGATCGTGGTTAATTGCTGTAAAACAGTTTGAGAGAGAAGTAGCCTAGGCTACAAAACCAAAATGCCGAGATTTTTTATCTCGGCATTTTTTATTTAACTTACTGTATCAGTCAATTAATACTGTATCAGTCGATTAAATAGTATGTTCTTCATGGCTAAAACGATGAGCCAAAGGAAGCCAACAAAGTACAATAGCCACCGACATACCAAACATAATCATACCTAAGCTAAATTGGTTATGCTGTGGTAATAAAGCTGAAAACCATGTTGCTACGCCTGAGCCCACATTTTGTAAACCACCCACCAATGCACCCGCAGAGCCTGCTAAATAAGGGAATGGCTCCATCGCACCTGTTGTTGCTAATGGGAATAACATACCTGCACCAAAGAAAAACAGTGCCGCGGGTACCAGTAATGTCCAGATATTAATAATATTTAGCCAACCAGGGATCCACATTAAAATACCCGCAGATAAACAACAAAAAACAGAGTGCCACATCAGTTGCACAAAGGTTTTACCTTCACGACCAGCATACCAAGCCCCAAAGAATGCCGCAGGGATCGGTAAAATAAATAATATACTGATAGTAATACTATTTAAGCCTAATACTCCCCCCATTAACACACCGCTTGATGCCTCAAAAACAGCAATACCGGATAATGCGCAAATCAGCATAATCAAGAATGCACTGAAGGTACTATTTGAAAGCAGTAAGTAAAATGATGATAGCATTTTACGTTTTTCAACTTGTACTGGGCGCGTTTCTGGCATCCAACGATACATACAAAAAAGAACGCTGCTTCCCAATAATAATAAGAAGATATAACACGCATGCCAGCCAAAGAAGTGAGCAACAACACCACCAATCATCGGCGCTAATAATGGGCTAACTAAAACACCCATATTTAATAAGCTATTGGCGTAACGTAATGCAGTTCCTGTATATAAATCACGAGGTTGAGTACGTGTCATGACACCTGCAACACCGGTTCCCATCCCTTGTAAGGTACTTGCAATAACCAGTGTGGTTAAATTTTGCGAGAAAATTGCCACCAGCGTTGATAAACAAAAGATCGTCATTCCGACTAAAATAACAGGACGACGCCCTACTTTGTCGGAAATAGGTCCATAAATTAACTGTGAAAAACCATAAGAAAAAAGATAAGCCCCCATTACTTGCTGTACCGCCCCAGTGGGTTCACCAAAGTAAACCGCCATATCAGCAATAACAGGAACATAAATAGTTTGAGTCATTTGACCCACAGCAACCAGTGCAATTATCAATAATAATAAATTTGCATGTTCTAACTTTCTCATTTCTTTTCTTTGCTCAAGAATTTCAGATAAATAAATTAACGGACAGGCGCACACCACAGAGAATTTATAAAAATAAACTCCGTAAAATGCATACCTTTTCAGAATGAGACTAAGTTAACAAATTTGGAGAAATTTGCGAGATAGCCAGCAATTTTTGTATAAAGATTAATGTCAGAGAAATACACCATAGTTGTCAATATAAATGTACATATTGTGTCATTTATTGACAAAATCTTAGATTAATCACATCACCACACCATCTTGATAAATAAAAAGCCGCTTCCTATTTAGAATAAATAAGCAACATAAGCATGTTTATCAAAAGGAGATAATCTCTATGGCTAATTGGGTGAATGGAAAAGTTACTCAAGTTCATCACTGGACTGATGCGTTAATGAGTCTCGTCGTCAATGCTCCTATTGATAAGTTTACAGCCGGGCAATTTGCAAAATTAGCGCTAGATATTGATGGTGAGCGAGTACAACGAGCCTACTCTTATGTAAATGCACCAGATGATCCAAATTTAGAATTCTATCTAGTAACTGTTCCTGATGGAAAATTAAGTTCTAAATTAAGCGCACTAGAAGTCGGTGATGAAGTACTGGTAACTGAACAAGCCAGCGGCTTTTTTGTATTAGAAGAGATTCCCACAGTAAATACGCTTTGGATGCTTTCGACGGGAACAGCCATTGGCCCTTTTCTATCTATTTTGCAATTAGGACACGATCTTGAGCGATTTGAAAATATCGTTCTTGTTCATGCTGTTCGATACGCCAATGACTTAAGCTATTTACCTCTAATGGAAAAACTCGTTGAACGTTATCAAGGTAAGTTACGCATTCAAACCGTTGTCAGCCGTGAAAATCATATTGGCTCATTAACAGGACGTATCCCTGCACTCATTGAAAGTGGCGCTTTAGAAAAAACGGTTGGCTTAACTATCAGCCCAGAAGAGAGCCATATTATGTTGTGTGGTAATCCTCAAATGGTCAGAGACACTCAACAATTATTAAAAGAACAACGGGAAATGCGTAAGCACTTACGACGCAAACCCGGACATATCACCAGTGAGCAATATTGGTAATAATACAAAAAATAAGGGTGAGTCTATTTATCTCACCCTTATTCATTTGATTTTAATAATATGAATTAACGCCAACGACGATAGTTCACTTGTTCTGCTTGTTTACCAAAGTAGTTTTCGCCGTCATTACCGACAAATACACCGCAATCAAGCAACATGATCATCCCAATAAAAGAAGGAAGAAAGCGTCCAATCGCCCATTGCCAAAATGGTTCTAAACTACTGGTATCGGCTAACCCTAACATCACGGCAAGTAGGAGTAATAAAAGCCATATCCCTCTTTTATTTCTGTCATGAAGTCTTTTTGTAAAAATTGCACATAGCGGATAAAGAATAAAAAGGAATACTATCCATATTACAGTGGTAGGTAATGGGTAAATCACATCGTTAATAATAAAGAGGCCTAAAAACAGCGCAAAGCAAGCACCCAAACCAGCCCAGAAGTCACGACGCCCAATTCGTCCTTTGAATGAAAATGCCCAATGTTGTAAGGTCATAAATTCTCAATAATTTACTTAATTTGTGAATTACACTGTCCATTTAGTATCAAATAATACAGACTAGCCAATAACAGCACAGACAAGCGGAGGACAGATGATAAAAGCAAACACACTTTCTACGTTATACCTGATAATCATAAGCATTGCTCTTTGTTTGCCAACTTCTGTTTTTGCAACAGAGATGTCTGTCGCACAAAAACAGCCTACAAAGGATGACATTGCTTATCTTAAACAAGATGCACCTGTTTTTGAGATAACTATTCCGGAGCTAAGAGCCAAATTTAATCAACAAAATCCGTTGTTATCGCTTAATGAATATAAAATTATCACCAATCACGATATTGCGATCCCTCTTGTCAGAGCAGCAACACGCATCACGCCTTATCTCTATTCATCTGCAATACTAGAGCGCGGTAGCGAAAAAATAAAAAGTTTACAACTAACGCTGATCCACTCCCCTGATTCACCTGAACTAGAAAAGATAAATCGTGAGATCACAACGCAATACATTATTACTTTGGTTTCTCAATTTGACTCATCAATAACCTCAGAGCAAATTCAAGAGGCTCTTAATTTATTCGCATTTAAAAATCAAACTTCTGATTACATTAGCCATGATGTGGGTGCAATTCGCTATATTATTGTCCATGAAGGTGACCAATTAACAACCTTCGCCATTGAACCGATTAAGCTTTCTTTAAACAGCAAGATCGTTTCAGCTATTCCGTGATAAAAAACAAAGCTATTCTATTCATTGTTCTCTATACTGTTGTGCATCAACAGAATTCGTGTTTATTAGCAAACTAAATTTAAACCACTCGGTTGGAGGAAAAGTTATGCGCCATCCATTAGTCATGGGTAACTGGAAACTCAACGGCAGCATTCATATGGTTCATGAATTAATTGCTGCATTACGTAAAGAAGTTAGCGGTGTTGCTGGTTGTGATGTTGCTATCGCACCACCAGCAGTTTACCTATGCCAAGCACGCCATGAAATTGGTGGAAGCCGTATTGCATTAGGTGCTCAAGATACAGGTGTTAACTTATCAGGTGCTTTCACTGGTGAAACTTCAGCAGAAATGCTGAAAAACGTTGATGTTAAATACGTTATCATTGGTCACTCTGAGCGTCGTACTTATCATAAAGAATCTGACGAGTTTATCGCTCAAAAATTCGGCGTATTAAAAGAGTTAGGTTTAACACCAGTATTATGTATTGGTGAAACTGAAGCAGAAAACGAAGCTGGCAAAACTCAAGAAGTATGTGCTCGCCAAATCGATGCTGTATTAAATGCACATGGCGCAGCAGCATTTAAAGATGCCGTTATCGCTTATGAGCCAATCTGGGCTATCGGTACAGGTAAATCAGCAACTCCAGCACAGGCTCAAGCTGTTCATAAATTTATTCGTGATCATATCGCGAAGAAAGATGCCGCTATCGCTGAACGAGTTATCATTCAATACGGTGGCTCTGTTAACGATAAAAATGCAGCGGAACTGTTTGGTCAACCAGACATTGATGGTGCATTAGTTGGTGGCGCTTCACTGAAAGCTGACGCATTTGCCGTTATCGTTAAAGCAGCAGCACAAGCTAAAGCGAAAAAATAATTTTTATCTTTCTGACCTATGCGGTTAATCGATAAAAAATAGAGAAAATCACCTTACTGGATATAAAACAGAAGGTGATTTTTTTGTTTCTCTCACCTTTAATTATCAACGACGACTAATTTCATCAAAGATACCGCCTGTCGCAAAATGTATTTTCTGTGCGGATTGCCAATCACCAAAAACTTCATTCAGTGTAAATAGTTCTAGTTTTGGAAAACTGTTTTGGTATTTCTCTGCTATTACTTTATCTCTAGGGCGATAATAGTTTTTTGCTGCGATCTCTTGCCCTTCTGGTGAGTAAAGATAGTCTAAGTACGCCGTGGCAATTTCTCGCGTTCCTCGTTTATCAACAACCTTATCGACTACCGACACCGTAGGCTCTGCAAGAATAGATATTGATGGTGTAACTATCTCAAATTTATCTGCACCTAATTCATTAATCGCTAATAACGCTTCGTTTTCCCATGCAATCAATACATCACCAATACCTCGCTCAACAAATGTATTTGTTGCTCCTCTCGCACCTGAATCTAATACTTCGACTTGCTGATAAAGTGCTTTAACAAAGGCTCTAGCTTTTTCACTATCTTGATGATTGGCTTTTAATCCATAGCCCCACGCCGCAAGGTAATTCCATCTTGCACCTCCTGAAGTTTTAGGATTAGGAGTAATAATTGAAACCCCCGGCTTAATTAATGAATCCCAATCAACTATTTGCTTAGGATTTCCTTTTCTCACCAGAAAAACGATTGTTGAAGTATAAGGCGCTGAATTATCAGGTAATCGTGTTATCCATTGTTTATCGATACTTCCTCTTTGCGCGATTGCATCTATATCATAGGCAAGGGCTAATGTGACAACATCTGCCTCAATGCCATTGATAACTGATGTTGCCTGCTTTCCTGATCCACCATGTGATTGGCGGATAGTGACTTTATCTCCCGTTTTTTGCTCCCAATACTGACTAAATGCTTGGTTATACTGCTGATAAAGTTCTCTCGTTGGATCGTAAGAGACATTTAATAGTTGAATATCTTTAGCCCATAAAATATTAGAAAAAAGTAATGTCACTAAAGCTGCCGATAATAAACCCCATTGTTTAAACATATCTATCCATCCCCTATCGTTAAGTATTTAACTAGGCTGACAGAAAGTTTTATAACGATGAAATAACAAAAAGCCGATGGATATACACAACAGGAATATAACTATCAATATAAGGGGAATAAGATGAAATAAAGGAGGATAGAGATCGTTAAGTGAAATGTTTTCACTCGAGAAGCTACTCTGACACAAGCAGAATGTATCAGAGCAGTTCACGAATAAGGATAGAACTCAGAAAGGCTCGGGTATTGCGAAAAATCTATTAATTAATACAGTTTTTTCGCTGTTTCATACCAGTCAGCTTTAAAGACACGTTTCATATTCATAACCGCGTCAATAATATCATGGTGAACCAGTTTTTCGTTTTGAATACCGACACAACGACCGCCATAGCCTTCTAATAGCAGTTGTACAGAGTAAGCACCCATACGAGAAGCAAGAATACGATCGTAAGCAACTGGAGAACCACCACGTTGGATATGGCCTAATACCGTTGCACGTGTTTCATGTTTAGTTTCAGCTTCAATAAAACGTGCTAATTCATGCACATCACAAACGTGTTCTGTAATTGCGACGATTGCATGACGTTTACCACGTTCAATACCTGCTTTGATTTCTGCCAGCAGTTCATCACGGTTAAATGGTAATTCGGACTCAGGCAGAACAACAAATTCACAGCCCCCAGCAATTGCCGCAGACAGTGTTAAGTCACCACAGTAACGTCCCATCACTTCTACGATAGAGATACGTTTGTGAGAAGTTGAGGTATCACGTAAACGGTCAATAGCTTCAACAGCAGTTTCTAATGCAGTGAAATAACCGATGGTGTAGTCAGTACCCGCTACGTCATTATCAATTGTGCCCGGTAAGCCGATACATGGAAAACCTGCTTCCGTTAATTTTTTTGCACCTAGATAAGAACCATCACCACCAATAACGACTAAGGCATCAAGCTCATTTTGTTTCATGTTTTCGATGGCAACAGCACGCACATTGTCTTCACGGAATTCAGGGAAACGAGCAGAGCCAAGGAATGTACCGCCACGGTTGATCATGTCTGACACGCTAAAACGGTCGAGTTTTTTCATGCGATTTTCGTATAGCCCCATATAGCCATCCATAATCCCATAAACCTCTAAACCTTCACTTAGTGCGGCACGAACAACACCACGGATCGCGGCATTCATACCTGGTGCATCACCACCACTTGTTAAAACCCCAATTCTTTTGATCCCATTGACCATGATTACCTCTGATTCTTATTCGATGTAATTATTGCAAAATTGTTGGAATAACTTTTTTATCTCAATACCGGCTTGTCTGGTGTTATATACCGATATCGCAAATGCTGAATTGATTCAACAATACCATTGTACGCATATTTTTTACCAGTTCATCATTATCGTACATTTTTTTTCATAAACTTGATGCGCATTAAACTAATCAGATAGCCTGTATAAAGATTATACTAGTCTATCTCAAATGTGTTTCACTAATAAGTTAACACTTTTTATACAGACACTTTACTGCCTTTTTGCATTCATCTCAAAAAAACGCTATTTATGCTAAAAAATAGCATCGGCATATTTTGATAAATATTCAGTTTTTCTCTTAAACAATGTTTTATCTGCCGTTTATCTTCCTATTTTGATAAGTCATCCTTTTAAAGAAAAAAATCATCTAAGGTACATTTGTGACTTATGGCAAAGTTCTTTGGTTCATTCTCCGCTTTTTAGCTTAGACTGATACAGTAGAACTTACACTTAATAGGAGGTTTTATGTTTGATTTAACGGGTAAAATCGCTTTAGTTTCAGGTGGCGCAAAGGGTATTGGCAAAGGTATCGTTATCGCACTAAAAAACAGTGGTGCGAAAGTGATTATTGCGGATATTGATGATGTAGCAGGTAATAAAACAAAAGATGAATTAGATGTAGGTTTTATGCATCTTGACGTCACTCAGCAATCTGCCTGTGAAAAAGTCATTGATGATGTCGTAAAAGAGTATGGCAAACTCGATATTCTTTGTTCCAATACTGGCATTTTCCCTCAAGCAACGATTAAAGAAATGACAGAAGCTGACTGGGATAAAATGCATACCGTAAACTTAAAAGGCATGTTCTTTTTAGTAAAAGCCGCACTTCGTGTAATGGAGAAACAAAAACAAGGTCGAGTGATCATTACCTCTTCCATTACGGGAGCAATCACAGGCTATCCAGGTTGGAGCCACTACGGCGCAAGTAAAGCAGGACAACTTGGCTTTATGCGCAGCGCAGCATTAGAATATGCACGTCATGGTATTACCATTAATGCTGTGATGCCGGGAAATATTCTCACTGAGGGTTTGCAAGCCCAAGGCGAAGCCTATTTAAATCAGATGAAGGCTTCTATCCCAACTCACACATTAGGTGAGCCAGAAGATATCGGCTACGCTGCCGCATTCTTTGCATCGAATGAAGCAAAATATATTACAGGCCAGACAATTATCGTCGATGGCGGACAGATTTTACCTGAATCGCCAGAGGCGCTGTTGTAGGTTTTTTGGATAAAAAAAAGCCCCTCTCCAGAGGGGCTGCAAAAGACAGGGATGGTGTCTATGGCAAGGAAAAAACTTCGTTGTTGCTACTTACTCTCTAACTAGGTACATCTTTACTACACTCTTACTCAACTACTTACTAATTAGTTACGTGTGTCAAAATCTGACATTTGCTGTTGGTAATTCTTTTCCAACTGCGCTTTCTGTTCTGGGGTTAACAACTGATACATCTGATTATGGACTTTTGCCATTTCTACATGGCGTTCAATTGCTTGTTTGTCCATATCTTGCATCTGTGCTCTTACTGCAGCTTCATCAAATTGAGGTGCTGTCACTAATTTGTGCATATTCTCATGACGTTGACGGTAATTTCCGTTATATCTGTCTTGATGATGCTGGCGCATTAAATCGCGCATTTGAGTACGTTGTTGCTCAGTTAATGTGATACCGTTAAACATACGTGATTCGGCATAACCGCGATCCATCATATGTCCACCGTTGTTCATCATATGGCCGCGTTGTCCGCGATGACCTCGATAATCACGGTCACCATGCATACCATAGCCATAATCACAGTGATAATTGCCATTATATCGTTGCTCAGTAGGCGGATTGGTGTTGGCGGTTTCGGCTAACACTACCGTCGGAGCTGCCAAAAACATTGATGCTAATGCAACTACTGCTACTTTACGCATTGCTTTCACTCCTAATTTGGTAATTTCATACCGACCTAATTAATGCTACCTAAATATGTGTAATTCTTTGCTATGTGGATTACTATACCGTTGCGGCTGCAAACTAGCGTCAGAGCGTGTAAAAGAACGTAAAGTCATAGATTCGCGCTATTTATTATCGTATTTTTCTCTTGGAGGAATTGACGAATGCATAAAATCTTATTAGTGGATGACGATCGCGAATTAACATCGCTATTGAAAGAACTGCTTGAAATGGAAGGCTTTAATGTTGTAATCGCCTCTGATGGCGAACAAGCACTTAAACTTTTGGATGCTTCTATCGACCTGTTATTACTGGATATTATGATGCCACGTAAAAACGGGATTGAGACACTCAAAGAGTTACGCCAAAATTTCCAGACCCCTGTCATTATGTTAACGGCAAGAGGCAGTGATCTTGACCGAGTACTTGGCTTAGAGCTTGGTGCTGATGACTATTTACCAAAACCTTTTAATGATAGAGAGCTGGTTGCTCGTATCAGAGCTATTTTGCGTCGTTCTAACTGGAGCGAACAAAAACAGACTGACAGCAATACATCTCCAACATTACAGGTCGATAAATTACAACTTAATCCTGGTCGACAAGAAGCAAGTTTTGATAATGAACCGCTAGAGTTAACGGGAACTGAGTTTACTTTGCTTTATCTACTTGCTCAGCACTTAGGGCAAGTCGTATCACGCGAACATCTAAGTCAAGAAGTGCTTGGCAAGCGCTTAACACCGTTTGATAGAGCGATTGATATGCATATTTCTAATTTACGCCGTAAATTACCAGAAAGAACAGATGGACAACCTTGGTTTAAAACTTTACGTGGCCGCGGTTATCTGATGGTTTCAATAACTTGATAAATATTCTTTATGATAAATAGTCTGTCAGCGCGCATTTTCGCAATATTCTGGCTGACGCTAGCACTAGTTCTTGTGCTAGTTATGATGGTTCCAAAGCTGGACTCGCGCCAGCTTACCCCTCTTTTAGAGAGTGAATACCGTCAAGGCGTTATGCTAGAACAACATATCGAAGCTGAATTAGCTCAAGATCCCGCTAACGATCTCCTTTGGTGGCGTCGATTAATTCGTGCCATTGATAAATGGGCTCCACCTGGTCAGCGCTTAATTATTGTTACGAGTGAAGGCCGTATCATTGGTGCTCAACGTAATGAGATGCAGGTTGTCAGAAACTTTATTGGTCAATCTGATAACGCAGATCACCCTAAAAAGAAAAAATATGGTCGTTCTGAGATGTTAGGACCATTTTCTGTAAGGGATGGTGAAGACCATTACCAACTTTATCTCGTGCGCCCTTCAAGTAGCCCTCAATCTGACTTTATCAACTTATTATTTGATAAACCGTTATTGCTACTCATATTCACCATGCTTATCAGCACACCATTATTAGTGTGGCTTTCTTGGAGCTTAGCAAAACCTGCAAGACAGCTTAAAAATGCGGCAGATGATGTTGCTAAAGGCAACCTACGCCCTCACCCTGAACTAGAGACTGGTCCGCAAGAATTTTTAGCCGCAGGTACAAGTTTTAATCAGATGATAAGCGCACTAGAACGCATGGTTGAAGCACAACAACGCTTAATTTCTGATATTTCTCACGAGTTACGAACACCATTAACACGCTTACAATTAGCGAGCGCATTGTTACGTCGTCGTAGTGGAGAAAGTAAAGAGCTAGAGCGTATTGAAACTGAGACTCAACGCCTTGATGGCATGATTAATGATTTACTGGTTCTTTCACGCAACCAACATAAAAACGAGTTATTACGTGAAACAGTAAAAGCCAACGAACTGTGGGATGATATTTTAGATAACGCTAAATTTGAGGCTGAACAGAGTAATAAGACGCTACAAGTGACAACACCTCCGGGAGCATGGCCTATCTACTGCAACCCATATTCACTTGCTAGTGCATTTGAAAATATTGTTCGTAATGCTCTACGTTATTCAAATTCTCGCATTGAGGTTGCCTTTACTGAACGAAACCAAGGTATTACGATTATTGTTGATGATGACGGTCCAGGTGTTAGCCCAGAAGATAGAGAGCATATCTTCCGACCGTTCTACCGAACAGATGAAGCAAGGGATCGCGAGTCAGGTGGTACTGGCTTGGGATTAGCTATTGTCGAGACGGCAGTAAGCCAGCATAGAGGCCATGTTAAAGCCGATGATAGCCCATTAGGTGGGTTGAGGGTTGAGATTTGGTTGCCGAGGGCTGGAAAATAGCCTTAATGCCTATTAATTTTTATTAATAAATTATATAAGAAACCACTAGTCATTCAATCCTATGATTAGTGGTTTTATTTTCATGTTAATTATAAATATAGTTCTCAGTCCCATTTTAACTCAATAGTTTCTTACTGAAGAATATGATCAGATAGCTATCATTTCCAATTATATTGCTCATTACACTTTTATAACTTAATCAATAGACTATCTAATACTACTCCCTAATAATATTGCCCCAAGCAATGCATTACTGCATTTCATAAAGCTCACTTTAAGACTAATATATTTACATTGTGTATAATAACAAAACTATACACATCATGAACTCTGGGTACTTTCCCAGTGCGGTAGCTATATCTTTAGCTTTCAGAGAATAAGTTAATGAATACAATAACAGTCACAAGTCCATTGTTTCCACCATTGGAAACTTTAGAACCTTACTTAAAAGATATATGGGATAAAAAATGGCTAACGAATAATGGATATTATCATCAATGCCTTGAAAATGCGCTTTGTGAATACCTAGATATCCCTTATATTAGTTTATACTCGAATGGAACATTAGCTTTAATAGCTGCAATCAATGTATTAGAACTTCGAGGAGAGGTGATAACGACACCATATAGTTTTGTTGCAACAAGTCATTCTCTATTACACAGTAATATCTCCCCTGTCTTTGTTGATATCGAACCAGATACCTATAATATTGATCCAAGTAAAATAGAAGCTGCAATCACAGATAAAACAAGTGCAATTTTACCTGTTCATGTTTATGGTCGACCATGTAATTATGAAGCAATACAAAAAATTGCAGATAAGTATAATATTCCTGTTATTTATGATGCAGCTCATGCCTTTGGTGTTAAAGAGAATAACCAATCAATATTAAAAAAAGGTGATCTATCTATTTTAAGTTTTCACGCAACTAAAACTTACTCTACCATCGAAGGGGGAGCAATTATTTGTCACACCAAAGAAATGAAAGAAAAACTCGATAGATATAAAAACTTTGGTTACACAAATGAAACAACAATTGACGAATTAGGCTTCAATGCAAAACTCAATGAAGTACAAGCTGCATTTGGCTTAGCTACATTAAACTATATCGATGAAGCAATAGATAAAAGACGAAAAGTCTCTGAGTTTTATCACTCTCATTTAAGTAATATGCCTGGCATTACTCTACCTACTATACCCGAAAACTTAAGATGGAATTATTCTTACTATCCTATAATAATCGATGAGAATAAATATAGTAAAAAAAGAGATGAGCTTTATCTAAAATTAAAAGATAATAATATTATAAGCCGTCGATATTTCTATCCATTAATTACTGACTTTAATATTTATAGTCAATATAAAGTAGAAACACCAATTGCAAAAAAAATATCTGAAAATGTTATTTGCCTACCAATTCATCACTTATTAAGTGATAACGACTTATATAGAATCATAAATGTTATTAAAAGCTTAAAATAATGATAATAAATAAATTGATAACACCTCTCTCTGAAAAAGAAATAATCGATAGATGGGACTCTAAAGAGGTTATCGTTAGTGTAATATGTTGCACGTATAATCAAGAGAAATATATAGAAGATACTATACTTGGTGTACTTTGCCAAAATACATCTTACAGATATGAATTTATTATACATGATGATTGCTCTACGGATTCAACATCAAATATAATAAAAAAATATGCTGATAACTATCCTAATATAATTAAACACATCATTCCACCTAAAAATATTTATTCACAAGGAATACAGCCTGGAATTAATGCGTTCTCATTTACAACAGGTAAATATATTGCTCTATGTGAAGGTGATGACTTTTGGATAGATGAAAATAAAATAACAAAACAAGTTGAAATTTTAGAAATAGAAAAAAGCATTAATTTATGTTTTAGTTCAGCTTATACACTACAACCCAATGGAAAGATTGAGGTTACAGCAAACTATAACGATGAAATTTTTATTTCATCTATTTCCACTGTTATTCGTCAAGGTGGCGCATATATGCCCACTGCTTCCATTATATTTAGAAGAGAAGTTTTCATTTTATTTAAAGATAATTTTTCAAGAGCCTCCATTGGTGACTATTACTGCCAAATACTTGGTAGCATAGGAAAGGGAGCTATATATTTACCAGATATTACATGTGTCTATCGTATCAATTCTGTAGGTTCTTGGTCTGAAAACAGAAAAAATATTAATAAAGAGTTTTTATTTTCAGAAATAAATGAATACGAGAAATATTTATATAAATTAATTAACTTAGATGTAGATAAAAAAGATATAGACTTTGCACTAGCAGATCTTATAAGAATAAATGCCAATCAGTTATTCCTTAAAAAAGAATGGAATGGCTCAAAGTCATTAATTATAAAATCTTGGAACCTTTATAAGGATATAAATAGAAATCAAGAAAAACTATATTTATATAGAAATTTTTTGCCTATTTTATTTATAAGAGAAAAAATAAAAATGTTATTAAAGAAAATAAAATTTAAAAAAATAGGATGAATATATAATGAAACTAGCTGTTATGCAGCCCTATCTATTCCCGTACATAGGATACTACCAATTAGCTTACTGCAGTGATCTTTTTATCTTTTATGATGATGTTAATTATATAAAAAAAGGATATATAAATAGGAATAATATAGCAACTAAAAATGGAGTTTTTCTATTTTCACTGCCTATAAAAAACGCATCTCAAAATAAGTTAATAAATGAATTATATTTCGCTGAAGAAACAAAAAAAATTTTATTAACAATAGAAATGTCATATTCTAAATCAAAATATTTTCATGAGATTTACCCATTAATTGAATCAATATTCAATAATAAAAACAGAAATGTATCAAATATAACTTCACTATCAATTATTAAGGTATTTGAATATCTTTCATTAGATTTCAACTATAATTTTTCCTCAAGTATTGATTATGATCGGAAAAATAGTGCTCAAGAAAAAATATATGACTTATGTGAAATAAATAATTCCAAACAATATATAAATGCAATTGGAGGAATGGAACTCTACGATAAAAAAGAATTTCAAAAAAGAAATATACAATTAGGATTTATCAAACCATTAATCACAAATTATCCACAAATGAATTCATCTACCTTTATAGGTAATTTATCAATGATTGATATTCTAATGAACTGTAGTAAAGATGAAATAATTAATCAACTCAATAATTTTAAAATTATATAGGCTAAATATGTCATTCTATACTCAAGAACAACTATTAGAAATTGGTTTTAAAAGTATTGGTAAAAATTGTAAAATAAGTACAAAAACGTCCATATATAGACCAGAAGAAATTGAAATTGGAAATGACTGCCGTATCGATGATTTTGTTATTTTATCTGGAAAAATTCATTTAAAAAACAATATTCATATTGCCGCATTTTGTAATCTAAGTGCCGGTGAATGCAGTATTTTTTTTGAAGACTTTTCTGGATTAGCATATGGTTGTCATGTATTTACTGGAACTGATGACTATAGTGGTAGAACAATGACAAATCCAACTGTACCGTTAAAATATAAGGGATTAAAGGAAAAAAATATTATAATTGGGAAACATGCAATTATAGGAACAAATTCCATTATTATGCCTGGTGTTAATATTGCGGAAGGGACAGCTGTTGGCGCGTTATCGATGGTTACAAAAAGCACAAAGCCATGGGGTATATATTTTGGCAATCCAGCTAAAAGGATCAAAGAAAGAAAAAAAGATTTATTAAATCTAGAAATAGAATATTTAGAAAGTAAAAAAAAGCATAATAAATAATAAGTTATTGATAAAAATATTAAAACTCTTATTTACCAATATAAAAACTTATATGCAATTGATTTAAATGATATTAACCCATATTAGCTCTAATTTACTTCCCCATTTCCTATCAATATTACATCAATGATTAGCTAAAAAACCATTCCTTCTTAATCTACTATTTTTATTGGCACGCTCATACACTTTTGCCTTTCTACCAGTGCCTTATATTTAAATATATACTCCAATAAGCAGGATAAAATCATAGCTAGCAAACACTATCATAAAAAATCATATGCTACTAAAAAATTCAAAGCAACGAGTAATAGGGTGATATTTAAAATCAAGTAATTAAACTGTTGTATCAAAACATCCTGCCGCCTATTGATGAATAGGTGGCATATTCTTTTCATTAACGTTTGTTGATGTAATTCAGAATGATCTGGCTGAATCAACAGCTATTCCAGTATTTATATATCCTCAATCAATGCTAAAATACCCAGCTATTACTTGACCGTCTGGTTTGAAGAGTCTACTCTCAGTGCGGTTTTTCGCATATTGATAAAATATGCTTATATAACAAAACTCTTATATTACAATTAGATAAGAGTTTTTCGAGATGAATTTTGGCGCTCTGGGGGCCGTAAACCCAGTGCGGTAGCTATGCTAAATATGAATATTTTACATATCACTAGAAATATCCCTATAAAAAACCTAAATGGTAATCCAATAATTCTTAATATTATAAAGGAATTAAAAAAACAAGGAATTTATCAACAAGTATTATTTCCTGCAGAATACATACCTAAACTTCCTTTTTTACCTCAGAGATATAAAATTTTTTCCACTCTAAAACAAACAACCTACATAGATAATAATATACAACTTTTATTTTATAATTTTATTAGGTTGCCAAAATTTTATGAGTTTTTTTTATGTAGTTCATATATAAAAAATGATGTTTATGATTTTATTAAAAATATAGATGTTATTCATGCTCATTATATTTTACCTGATGGATTGATTGCTTATAAACTAGCCAAGAAAAAAAATATAAATTATATTGTTAGTATTAGACAGGGTGATGTTGATAGAATAAAGAAAATAAAACACTCAGGTTTTTATTTTGATAAATATAAACTTGTCTTAGAAAATGCATCTTTTGTTATTGCCATCAATAAGAGTATAAAAGAATATATAGAAAATACTTTTAATATAAAAACGATTAACATTCCACATGGAGTTAGTAAAAGCAAGTTTCCATCGACATTCCCCATAAAAAATGAAAATAAAATAACAATAACAACCTGTGCTCAATTGATAGAAAGAAAAAATATAGATTGGGTAATCGATGTATTTAATAAAATAAGCAGTCACACAAAAAATATAAAACTAAATATTATTGGTGATGGCCCATTATATAATGAACTTTCATCTACAAAAAATAAAGATATCTACTTCCATGGTTGGAAAAATAATAATGAAGTTTTAAATATATTCAGTAAGAGCGATATTTTTATATTACCAAGTGATAATGAAACATTCGGAATGGTATATATAGAAGCAGCAATTAATGGATGTGTTATTATTGGAAAAAAAGATACCGGAATAGATGGGTATTTAAGTTCAGATGATGGAGCATTCTTTATTTCATCTCCAGAAGAATTATATCTTTTACTCAATAATTTAATTGAAAACCATGCATTACTTACAGATTTAAAAATTAAAATTTATAAAAAATCCCAAGAATCCTTTTCTTTAGAAGAAATAATAACAAAGTATATCAATATTTATGAAAAAGCTAAGTAACTTCATCATACCAACTATTATATTTTTTATATTTCTATTCTCTTATGGAAGTTTTACATCCATAAAATATTCATACATGGGATTTTCGAACAAGTTTTCTTTATTGGATTTTTTTATTTCCTATAGCTTATTAAATTTATGTTTTTTATACTATATTTTTATTAAAAATGATTTTAATAGGCTAATTTGCTTTTTTATTTTGATATTCAACACCATTCCAAACAGTGTTTTATATTCCTATCAACTATCTACTATTAGTATAATCACCTGGTCCTTAATGGCGGTTCCAATAACAAATATCATTTTAAATTTTACTATTAATATTAAATTTAAGAAGATAAAACTATCAGAAAGGTCTATACTACTTCTTTTGTTTTCTCTTATGTTACTTTGTCTGATTCCTGTGGTTTTAGCACATGGCATAAAACTTAATTTTAATGTTTTTCTATTTAAAGACATATATGATATACGAAGAGAGTCTAGACTATCTAATACATCATTTTCTGTATATGGTTATTTTTGGTTAGCTAAAGTGATATGTCCTATCAGTATCATATATGCTCTAGAAAAAAAGAATAAGCTATTATTCATTATATCAAGTATAGTACTACTATATCTATTTATGACAACAGCACATAAATCTGTATTTCTCACCCTTTTTGTTATTTTAGGTTTTTACATTGGTGCTAATAATTATAAAGAAAAATACTCTCAAATTACAAAGGCAACACTAGCATTATTTATAGTAATATTATCTTTAAGAATATTTGTAGATTTTGAAGAACCTGAATCATTATTAATACGTAGATTGTTTTTTATTCCATCACTATTAAACTACTACTTCTTTGATTTTTTTCAATCCTCTTTTACTTACTACTCAAATTCATATTTATCATTTTTTATAGATTATCCTTTTGATAAAACCATTCCTCAATTAATTGGTAAAACTTATTTTAACAGTGAGGAAATGAGTGCTAATAATGGCTATATTAGTGATGGTTATGCTAATTTAGGTCAAATAGGAGTCTTTATAAATATACTTTTAGCTAGTATAGTATTCAAGGTTTTAAAAAATTCAAATTTCCCTCCAAAGTATTTTGGGTTAATTTTTATAACAATATATGCTATTCAAGGTAGTGCATTTTCAACTTTTCTATTCACTCATGCAGGTATCTTACTTTTAGTATTAGCACCTTTATTATTTAATAAAAAGAATGAAAAATAAAATTATAAAACTATTATTAGGACCAGTATTTGGTCATGGAATAACTTTTATTTTAACTCCATTTTTTATGAGTAAATACACTCCTAGTATCTTTGGGGAATATGCGTTTTTTATTTCTTTGATTGGTTTATTTTTAGCTATATCCTGCCTTCGCTTTGAAGCAATATGCCTGATCTGCACGGATAAAGAACTAAATAATATTATTACTTTATCCTTACTTTCTTCACTTCTTATTTCTTTATCTGTTTTTATAATATCATCCTTATTAGGATATAAATTTTCTTTTTACTTATCTATAGCTATATTTTCTCAGGCCTTACAAGCTTTTATTTCTAATATTTTATTAAGAAATAATAAGCATTATCAAGCTTCAATTATTAGATTTTTATTCCTCAGTTCTATTCCTATAATACAGCTAATATTGTCATTATATGATTTTTCTGAAGGGCTTATAATAGGATATTTTTTATCATCTACTTTACTTTCTATTTTATGCCTTTTTTATCTAAAGATATTGAAAAAAAACCTTAGAAAAAAAACAAACTTATATAGCTATATATTAAAAAAATATAAAAGTTACTATATAACCAATAGCATATCTAGTCTAATAAATAGTTTTACCAGCCAAATGCTACCAATTAGTATACAATTTTTATTTGGCTCCTATGTATTAGGATTAATAAATATTATGCAGCGTTTATTTATTAACCCCTCTAATTTCATTCTGAGAATAATTATGCAAGTCTATAATAAAGAATTCTCAGAAAAACTAAGAAAGAAAGAAAGAAAATCAGCATCAATTTTATTTTATAAAACAAGTATTTTTTGTTTCATTACGAACATTATAATATTTTCATTTATTTATTTATTTATGACATTCATAATTACGACGTTTAATAATGAAACTATGAATAATTGGGCAGAATTAAAAATATATTTAACACCTATACTATTTCTTTGTATAGTGCAAGGTGCAGTAATTCCCATATCGCAATCATTAACATATCTAGAAAAACATAAATTTCAATTATACTTTGAAATTTTTAAGTTATTTATATTTATATTTCTGATATTAATTTCAAAATATACAAACCAATCTTCAATCGAATATATATACTGTTATTTAATATATAGTGTTATTTTTTATATTATTTTATACATTAAAATAGGAATGCATCTTAAAAGTGGAAAAGCACAATAATATTAATATCTATTTTAGAACTCCTAGACAGTGGATAAAAAACTTAGCCATGAAGTTAGGTTGCAGTTTTTCTCAAGAAAAAACAAAACAAATGTTTGAGAAAAAAAGTTTCAAAGAAAAGATACTAGATTTATCCAAATCAATACCATGGCTTCCGCCTTTAGAATGGCTAGTTCCATATCATTTACTCTCTCCAATTCCAGATAATATTCAATTAATTATAGAATCTGGTTCTAAACTTATATTTACTAAAAAAAATTATGTAGTTTATGTTGAATCTGGTATCGGTTTATTTTCCTATAATACAAAAAAAATAAATAAAATAAATCTATTTTTCTTCAAGAGGTTAATAAGAAAGAAAAACTTTAAAGGATTTATTTTTTATTCTGAAGCATCACAGGAATCTACCAAACAAATTTTTACTCAAGCAAAAATAGAAAATTTATTTGAAAGTATAAACTTAGGGGTGATATATCCTTATTCATCAACAGAAAAAAAAATCATTCCTAATGATGCACTCAATTTATCAATATTACCTCTAAAACTATTATTTTGCTCAAGTAGTTTCAATTTAAAAGGAGGGAGAGAAGTTATACTCGCTTTTGAGTCTCTGAAACACTTAGATATTGAATTATATTTAGTAACAGATGAAGATATACTGAGAAACATATCAACTAAAAAATCAAAAAATATCAAGCTAATCCCATTTAAATTATCGACTAGTGAATACTTAGAACTAATAAAGAAAATAGATATAATTATTCATCCAACATATTTTGATACACATGCTCTATCACTACTTGAAGGTATAAAATTAAAAAAACCATCAATAGCCACAAATACTTTTGCAATTCCCGAGTATATTATAGATGGTGTTACTGGAATTTTAATAGAAAATAGATATCACCCATATGATAAGTTTAAAAAGCCAAACTTTTCAGGGAAAGCACTTAATTATGCAAAAAAAATAGAAAATATGGATACAAATCTTCAATTAGCAGAAGATATAAAAAAAGCCATCGAAACATTATACTTTAATATAGATAGATTTAATGAAAACTGCTTTAAAATAAGAAAAAATGTATTAAATGATGAATATATAATTAAACAATGGGAATCTATATTCAAAAAAATACAGTAATTTTTGATATTACTGCACAAGAAATAAGGTATATAAAATGAAAATCACAATCTCAGGTACCGGCTATGTCGGTCTATCTAACGGGGTACTTCTTTCCCAAAACAACACAGTTGTTGCGTTAGATATCAATAAAGAAAAAGTTGAATTACTTAACAAAAAAATCTCTCCAATTACAGATAAAGAAATTGAAGAGTTTTTAGCAACCAAAAAACTCGATTTTACTGCAACCTTAGATAAAGAATTCGCTTACAAAGATGCTGATTTCGTTATCATTGCAACACCTACTGATTACGATCCTAAAACAAACTATTTTAACACCTCATCGGTAGAGTCTGTTATCCGTGATGTTTTAGAATATAATCCAAATACGACAATGATTATTAAATCAACCATCCCAGTTGGTTTTACCAAAGAAATGAGAGAGAAATATAATACAGATAATATTATTTTCTCTCCTGAATTCTTACGTGAAGGTCGTGCACTTTACGATAATCTTTATCCATCTCGTATTGTTATTGGTGAACAATCAGAAAGAGCACAAAAATTTGCTGACCTATTACAGCAAGGTGCACTGAAAAAAGATATTGATGTTCTGTTCACTGACTCCACGGAAGCAGAAGCGATTAAATTATTTGCTAATACTTATTTAGCTCTGCGTGTTGCTTACTTTAATGAACTTGATAGCTATGCTCAAGCTTATGGCTTGAATGCAAAACAAATCATTGAAGGTGTCTGTTTAGATCCTCGTATCGGCAATCATTATAATAATCCATCGTTCGGTTATGGTGGTTACTGTTTACCAAAAGATACCAAACAACTGTTAGCAAACTACGACTCTGTTCCTAATAATATTATTAGTGCCATCGTTGAAGCTAACCGCACTCGTAAAGATTTTATTGCCGACTCAATTATCGCTAAATCACCAAAAATCGTAGGTGTTTATCGTTTAATTATGAAGTCTGGTTCTGATAATTTCCGCTCTTCTTCTATCCAAGGTATTATGAAACGCATTAAAGCCAAAGGGATTGAAGTGGTAATCTATGAACCAGAGATGAAAGAAGAAACCTTCTTTAATTCAAAATTAGTTCGTGATTTAAATGAATTTAAATCGATCTCTGATGTTATTATTACCAATAGAATGGCATCGTTACTACGTGATGTTGAAGAAAAAGTTTATACCCGTGACCTATTTGGTAACGATTAATTATATATTTTCCTTCAATTAGGCCGTAGTTCTAATGTTATCCAAAAATACTAATTTTTTAATATCTATTATTATGCCATCCTATAATTCAGGAGAGTATATACGGAAGTCTATAGATTCAGTTTTGAGACAATCCTATAAAAATCTTGAATTAATAATTATTGATGATTGCTCTAATGATAATACTATTGAAGTAATCTCCTCTTATAAAGATGAGAGGATTAAGATATTAAAAAATGAATCTAATCAAGGTGCTGGAATTACTCGTAATAAAGGATTATCACTTGCTAATGGGCGTTTTATTTGCTTTTTAGATAGTGATGATTATTGGCGAGATGATAAGTTAGAAAAACAACTTAATTTTATGCTATCTAATAATATAGATTTTTGTTTTTCTGCTTATGATAGAGTTTCTGAAGATGACGCTTTTATCTGTAAAATTGGGGTTCCTGAAAAAGTAAGTTATTCAGATATGCTAAAAGTCTGTTCTATTGGTTGTTTAACAGTAATGTTTGATAAAGATAAATTTACTGATTTCTCAATGCCATCAATAAGAAAAAGACAGGATTATGCTCTCTGGTTAAAACTACTGAAACAAACACCTTATGCTTATGGAATAAATGAGTCGCTTGGTTCTTATAATATAAGAGAAAATTCAATCTCTTCCAATAAACTTGATGCAGCAAAGCACCAATGGCAGATTTATCGGGATATAGAGAATCTTAATATATTTTTAGCTTCCTATTATTTTTCTCATTATGCTTTTAATGGTTTTTTTAGATCTAAATTTCCTTCTTTAGCTAAAAAACTGGGTCTTTTGAAATAATATTAGTTTCTACATCTTGTCTT
This sequence comes from Proteus sp. fly-1013, assembly GCF_040140245.1. NCBI lineage: Bacteria > Pseudomonadati > Pseudomonadota > Gammaproteobacteria > Enterobacterales > Morganellaceae > Proteus > Proteus sp. fly-1013. The sequence goes on from NZ_JBEEWD010000012.1 coordinate 66,211, forward strand.
AGGCTTTATATGCTCAATATCGTCTTATTTGAACCCGAAATTCCACCGAATACGGGGAATATTATCCGCCTGTGTGCTAACACAGGCTTTCATCTTCATCTAATCCAGCCATTGGGTTTTACTTGGGATGATAAACGTCTACGTCGTGCAGGGCTTGATTATCGTGAGTTTGCTGATATTAAACAGCATCACGATTACTATGCTTTTTTAGAAAGTGAAGGCTTAAACCCTGATAATGCACAATCACCAACAGGTGCGCGTGTATTTGCGTTAACGACAAAAGGTACACCAGCACATAGCAATGTGAGCTATCAAGATGGAGATTATCTCCTTTTTGGGCCTGAAACCCGTGGTTTACCGCCTTATGTGTTAGACAATATGCCAACACAGCAGAAAATCAGAGTTCCAATGCTTGCTGATAGCCGTAGTATGAACCTGTCAAATACCGTTGCCGTTGTAGTTTTTGAAGCATGGCGTCAACTTGGTTATCCTGGTGCATTACTAAGAGACTGAAATGTAAAAAGCGCTGATCATAAATAATGACTAGCGCTTTTTTAATTTTAAACAACTAAAAATCTAACTTATTACTCTGATGGTTGTCTGATTTCAGCAATGACTTTGGTGATATACCTACACCCTTCCCCCACATCCTTTAATACCAATGCGTGAGCACCAATCACCGCATTATCACCTATCTCTATCTCTCCGCCGATAATCGATGAGTTACAGCCAATATAAACGTGGTTGCCAACTCGAATATCTGCTTTACCATCCTTCTCTTTTACTCCGATGGTCACACCTTGCATTAACGTCACATTCTCACCTAGCTGGCAGTAATTAGTCAGTACGATCCCTATCGGATGAGGTAATGAAAGGCCTTTGCCTATGCGAGTTCTTAGTGAAATATCGTTGCAATACTTACGATTATTTTTAGCACCAATACGAATGCCAAGTTTTTTGAGAAAACGGTTTTCAGAGAAATAAAAGAATTGGGCGACACGCCACCAAAATAGATAACGTGAACGTTGGCAGAAAAAAACGCGATGAAATAGTCTTATCCAACTAAAAGGCTTGTTATCACCGATATATTCAGCGTGTAAACAAGCCTTAAGTTCAGAGAGTGTAACTTCAGTTAATGCCATTAAATGCCATCACCACATTCAAAACCGGGCACCACACCATTAAAGTGTTGATCCATATCGAGTGAAGGCTTGTCACTCGTTGGCTTACCGACAATGCGGGCAGGAACCCCTGCAACAGTGGTATGAGCAGGAACTTCATGTAATACCACAGAGCCAGCACCAATTTTGGCACCACGCCCAATCTCAATATTGCCAAGTATTTTAGCACCCGCACCAATCATTACACCTTCGCGCACTTTAGGGTGACGATCGCCACAGGTTTTACCTGTACCCCCTAAAGTGACGGATTGCAGAATAGAAACGTCATTCTCAACGATAGCGGTTTCACCAATCACAATACCTGTTGCGTGATCAAGCATAATGCCATGACCAATGCGAGCGGCTGGATGAATATCAACCCCAAAAGTCACAGAAATCTGGTTTTGTAGGTAAATAGCGAGTGCTTTACGATCTTGCCCCCATAGCCAATGCGCTATGCGATAAGCTTGTAAAGCATGAAAACCTTTTAGATAAAGCAGAGGTGTGGAGTACTTATCAACTGCGGGATCGCGTAAACGAACGGCTGAAATATCATAAGCTGCTGATTCAATCATAGAATTATCACTACGATATGCTTCTTCAACAATCTCACGAACAGCAATCGCAGGCATAGTTTGAGTCGCCAGCTTGTTCGCCAGCATATAGCTTAAGGCACTGCCTAAATTTTCATGCTTGAGTAATGTCGCATGGAAGAAACTCGCCAAAATTGGCTCGCAATCTGCCAAACATCTTGCTTCATCTTTAATATGATCCCAGACTCTTTTTAGTTCTTCTAGCGACATACTCACTCTCATTCTTTTTACATTGAAGCCTAAGTAAAAACTTAGGCTTCTTATGTTTAAAACAGAAATAAATAACTATCTAAAATAGACTTAGAAAAGATTACTGTCTATCTCATCTTTTGTTGCACGGCCTAATAAAGATAATGCCGCTTCTTTAGCATCTTTATGCTGGTATAAAATTTGGTAGATCTGCTCTGTGATAGGCATTTCAACACCAACTTGCTCAGCTAATGCACGAACCTCTTTGGTATTGCGATAACCTTCAACGACCTGCCCGATTTTCTCTTGGGCTGTATCAACATCAAAGCCTTGACCTAGCATCATACCGAATCGACGATTACGAGATTGGTTATCGGTACAGGTTAAAACTAAATCACCTAAACCCGCCATTCCCATAAAAGTAGCAGCATCTGCACCTAATGCTTTACCTAATCGGCTCATCTCGGCAAGTCCGCGGGTGATCAGCGCTGTACGCGCATTCGCACCAAATCCCATACCATCAGACATACCCGCACCAATCGCAATCACGTTTTTTACCGCGCCACCTAATTGCACACCGATAAAGTCAGGATTTTTATAAACACGGAAACTTTTGCCACAATGGAAAAGCTGTTGAAGCTCTTCAGAGAACGTATTATCCGTTGATGCCACAGAAATCGCAGTGGGCAAACCCGCGGCAAGCTCTTTAGCAAAAGTAGGGCCTGATAAAACTGCTAGCGGGATTTCATTACCTAATACTTCACGCGCTACATCTTGCAACAAGCGCCCAGTATGAGCCTCAAGTCCTTTTGTCGCCCAAACAACACCTGCATCCTGACGTAAAAAGGGTTTGATCTGTTGTAATACATCACCAAAAACATGGCTTGGGATCACAACAAGAATATTACGGCTGGCTTCAATGGCTTTTTGCAAAGAAGCTTCCATGTATAAACTATCAGGAAAGGAAACATCGGGCAGAAATGCCTGATTACAGCGTGCTTGCTCTAATGCAGCAACATGCTCAGGATCATGACCCCAAAGTACAACGTCATGACCATTGCGCGCTAAGGTAATCGCTAAAGCGGTGCCGTATGAACCGGCACCGATAACTGTCATAGAAGCGTTCATTAAGCTTCTTCAGCCCCTTCATTAGCCGCATCAGTTTGTTGCTGTTGTAAATAGTTCATAAACAACGCATCAAAGTTAACAGGTGCTAAGTTCAGTTGTGGGAAAGTACCACGGCTAACTAAGTTAGTGATACATTCACGAGCGTAAGGGAACAGAACGTTAGGGCAATATGCACCTAAGCAATGTGCCAGTTGAGTGCCTTCGATACCTTCAACGGTAAAGATACCTGCTTGTTGAACTTCACACAGGAATGCAGTTTCGTTATCCATTGTTGCGGTTACAGTAACGCGCAGAATAACTTCATAGACGTTTTCAGCTAGAGTATTAGAAGAAGTATCCAGATCTAATTTAACTTCTGGTTGCCACTCTTTTTGGAAAACTTGTGGGGCATTAGGCGCTTCAAAAGAGATATCTTTTGTATAGATACGTTGAATTTGAAAAGTCATCTCTTGGTTTTGCTGTTCTGACATAATAATCTTACCTTTTTATATCCTTATTAATTGAATAGCAGTAAGTATAGAACTCAATCTGCCCGCTCGTTACTTTTTACCTTTAGCCAGTGGTAAATTCTCACCACTCCAGCCTGAAAGACCATCTTTTAAGATAAAGACTTTTTCAAAACCGAGTTTAATTAGGCTTTCTGCAGGTTTTGCACCTTCAATACCTGATGGTGACACAACAATAACTGGCTGTGATTTATATTTCTCCAGCTCAGCAATATTATTATTTTTGATTTCAGAAGGCGTTAAATTGATAGAATCAATGATGTGTCCTTTACGGAATTCATCACGGCTACGGATATCAACACACACCGCATTCTCTTTGTTTATCAAAGAAATCGCTTCTGTACGGGAAATATTTTTCGTCTTAGAAAAAAGCCCTTTAAAGGTCAATACAATGACCGCCACCAGCAACGCTACCCAAACAAAGCTTAACAGGGTGTGCCGGTTGAAAAATTGCATTACTTCTTGCAGCATAGGATGCAATCACTCTCGTTGGTTAAAAATAGTATCAAAGAGCCAAAGTATACCTTTGTCATGGCGCAATTACAGCCTATTCCTGCTTTTCTCTTTCTATTTTTGCGGAAAGTTTCTCAACAATCATTTTTTTTATTGACGGATTTATGTACCATTAGCGCTGGTTCCGTGAAAAATGATGAATTGAAAAGGCCTTACCTTTTTACTCTACAGGAACTCTCTTCAGGCAAGCTATTAATAAATCAGCATCCCTAATAGTGGCTACTTACGTATAAAATCTCCCATATTACGTAAGATTTATACCTGTCTGAGATACAACAACTATCTGTTATTTATTTAAAAGTATTGAGAACACGAGCATGTCGCAAACAAATCAAGTGCCTAAAATTGGATTCGTTTCATTAGGTTGTCCTAAAAATTTAGTGGACTCTGAACGTATCCTAACCGAACTGCGTACAGAAGGTTATCAAGTTGTTCCTACCTATAATGATGCTGATTTAGTCATCGTCAACACCTGTGGGTTTATTGACAGCGCAGTACAAGAATCGCTAGAAGCGATTGGTGAAGCACTCGATGAAAACGGTAAAGTCATTGTTACCGGCTGTTTAGGTGCAAAAGAAAACCAAATTCGTGAAGTGCACCCTAAAGTACTCGAAATCACAGGGCCTCATAGTTACGAACAAGTTTTATCTCATATTCACCATTATGTACCAAAACCTGATCACAACCCTTTTCTCAGCCTTGTTCCTGAACAGGGTGTAAAATTAACGCCTCGTCATTACGCGTATTTAAAAATCTCTGAAGGTTGTAATCACCGTTGTACGTTCTGCATTATTCCATCAATGCGAGGCGATTTAGATAGCCGCCCAATTGGTGAAGTTTTAGGTGAAGCTAAAAGATTAGTTAATGCAGGAGTAAAAGAGTTACTTGTTATCTCTCAAGATACTTCTGCTTATGGTGTTGATACTAAACATCAAACGGGTTTTTGGGATGGAATGCCTGTCAAAACCAGTATGGTCAGTTTATGTGAACAACTGGCAAAATTAGGTATTTGGGTTCGCTTACATTATGTTTATCCATATCCACATGTTGATGATGTCATTCCTTTAATGGCAGAAGGTAAAATTCTACCTTATTTGGATATTCCGCTTCAGCATGCCAGCCCTAAGATTTTAAAACTGATGAAACGCCCAGGTGCTGTTGAGCGTACATTAGAGCGTGTAAAACGCTGGCGTGAAATTTGCCCTGAGTTAACCTTACGTTCTACCTTTATTGTTGGTTTCCCGGGTGAAACAGAAGAAGATTTCCAAATGCTATTGGATTTCTTAACACAAGCACGTCTTGATCGTGTTGGTTGCTTTAAATACAGCCCTGTTGATGGTGCGAAGGCAAATGAATTAGCCGATCAAGTACCTGAAGAAGTGAAAGAAGAGCGTTATCATCGCTTTATGCAATTACAGCAACAAATTTCGACTGAGCGCTTGCAAGAGAAAATCGGCAAAGTGTTGCTTGTTATGATTGATGAAGTGGATGAAGAAGGTGCGATTGGTCGTAGTATGGCTGATGCGCCTGAAATTGATGGTGCAGTTTACCTCAATGAGCAATTTGATGTAGAACCAGGGCAAATCGTTCGTGTTCTTATTGAACATGCAGACGAATATGATCTTTGGGGTACTATCGTCGAATAATCTCTCTCGTGGACAGCGTGATATTCTATTGCGCTGTCACACAAAATCCCTCTTTTTTCCTCTCTCCTATGATTATTGCTTTATAATCTCTTATTAATTGAATAGATTACCTGTTAGGTATTATCTGAAATTTCGGCTTTATTTCGTGTTAACTGGTCAGTTGTTTTATGGCATGGAATAATCTTACAAACTGTTATGAAAGGTACGTTGGTCAGATGGCAAAGAAAATGGATCTTCAAAAAAAAACACATCCGTCTTATCGTGTATTTTCTTTACCGTTAATCACGTTGCTTATTAGTACAACCCTCTTTTCAGCCGCTCCTGTTTTTGCTAACACATTAACGGATAATCGCAATCAACTAAAAGATCTGCAAACCACGATTGCGGAAAAAGAAAAACAAGTTCAAGAACAACAAAAACAACGTACTGCACTTCTTAATCAACTAAAAACACAAGAAACCCAAATTTCCAGTGCGGGGCGTTCTGTGCATGAAACCCAAAACCGCTTACAAACATTGAGTAAAGAGATAAAAACCATTACCGCAAATATTGCTCGCTTACAAAAACAATATCAGTCACAGCAAGAGTTATTAGCGCGTCAAATGGATGCTGCGTATCGTCAAGGTAAGCACCAAGGTATTGAGCTCTTATTTCGTGGTGAAGAAGGCCAGCGTGAAGAGCGTATTTTAGCGTATTACAGCTATATTAATGATGCTCGCAAAGAAACAATGGCAGAGCTTGCTCAAACATCAAAAGAGCTTGAAGCAGAAAAAGCAGCGCAGCAAGCAAAACAGAATGAGCAAAAGCAGGTTCTCACTAAACAACAGCAAGAAAAACAAAAACTCGATAATGCTTTAGCTGCTCGACAAAAAACGCTGACACAACTTGAATCAACTTTAAAAGCAGATCAGAAAAACTTAGCCACCATGCGAGCTAATGAAGCTCAATTAAGAAATAAAATTGCTCAAGCTGAGCGTGAAGCTAAAGCACGAGCAGAGCGTGAAGCCCGAGAAGCAGCACGCATTGCAGCCAAACAACGAGAAGCCCAACAGCGCGGTTCAACTTATAAACCAACAGCCGAAGAGCAGTCATTAATGTCACGTACAGGCGGTTTAGGTAAACCTGCGGGGCAAGCTATTTGGCCTATCAGAGGCTCTTTATTACACCGTTTTGGTGAGTCTATTTCTGGCTCTGGTGAATTACGTTGGAAAGGAATTGTTATACCAGCAGCACAAGGTACTGAAGTAAAAGCCATTGCTGATGGTCGCGTATTATTAGCAGATTGGCTTCAAGGTTATGGTTTAGTCGTCGTGGTTGAACATGGTAAAGGTGATATGAGCCTTTATGGTTATAACCAAAGCGCTTTAGTGAATGTTGGCCAACAGGTTAAAGCAGGCCAATCTATTGCTTTAGTTGGTAACAGTGGTGGACAAGAGCGTTCAGCACTCTATTTTGAAATTAGACGTCAAGGAAAAGCAGTGAACCCTGTTCCTTGGCTTGGGAGGTAGGTTTGAAATTACTTGGCACATTACAACGCAAGCGCTCTTTTTTACTTAGTTTAATGTTGCTAAGTCTGGTTGTAAGTACACCTGCATTTGCAGCTAAATTAGCCATTGTGATTGATGATTTTGGTTATCGTAAAAAAGAAGATAACCAAGTTTTACAACTTCCTACTGCGATTTCTATCGCTATTTTGCCTGATTCTCCTCATGGTAAAGAAGTGGCGACTAAAGCCCATGCACAAGGGCGTGAAATTCTCATCCATATGCCGATGGCGCCCATTAGCAAACAACCTCTAGAGCGCGATACCCTAAAACCGTCAATGGATCAGGCTGAAATTAATCGCATTATTCAGCATGCTATTAGTAATGTTCCTTACGCTGTCGGTATGAATAACCATATGGGCAGTGCAATGACATCGGATAGACAAGCAATGGATAGAGTTATTAAAGCGCTTAATCACTCTAATCTCTATTTTTTAGATAGCGTGACCATTGGTAATACACAAGCTGCTATTGCTGCTAAAGCCGCAGGAGTTCCTTCTTTGCGTCGACATGTTTTTCTCGATAACGTACAAACAGAAGCAGAGACTCGCCAACAACTTGCCCGCGCTATTGCTTTAGCACGAAAAAATGGCTCCGCCATTGCTATCGGACATCCTCATCCCTCGACTGTTAGAGCATTACAGCAGCAGTTGCCTTTATTACCTGCTGATATTCAACTTGTGGCACCAAGTGCGCTATTAAAACCACAAATAGAAAAACCGATACAACCCGAACCGCCAAAAGTTGTGCCACCAACAGAACAACCGAAAGAGCCAAAACCTGCGTCTTGGTTAAAGCCAGCGCAAGAAGCGATTATTTCGATGAAAAAAAGTACGCTAATTAATACATTATCCAGTGGATTTAGCTCATCAGAAAAAAAGAAATTACCCGATATAGCTGATCCTAATGGAATTGGTGAAGTTGAAAACTAATGCAATAAAAAAGAGCCTTAAAAGGCTCTTTTTTACTTAGCGTGACCCGTCCTGAATAAGGTTGACACTTTTCCAATCTGAAATTGGAGAGTGTAATGAAACCAATCACTAAACGAACT
>NZ_JBEEWD010000013.1:0-70163 GCF_040140245.1 Proteus sp. fly-1013
GAGCGGGAAACGAGACTCGAACTCGCGACCCCAACCTTGGCAAGGTTGTGCTCTACCAACTGAGCTATTCCCGCGTCTTTCTTACACCCGTACAAACAAAATTCTTCATCGGTACGGGAAGCGCATTATACGAGAAAAATGCTTAACCGCAAGCCCTTATCAACAAAAAAATACGTTTTTTTGATTACATGTCGATAAAATCATCACAATGATGCAATATCAATCATCAATGCACGCTTTTTACTCTTTAATAAAGGTTTTACGATAATAAGCAAGCTCTGCAATAGATTCACGAATATCATCCAATGCCTGATGCGTATTCTTTTTCTCAAAACCTTCTAAAATTTCAGGTTTCCAACGACGTGCTAATTCTTTTAATGTGCTCACATCAAGATAACGGTAGTGAAAATATTGCTCTAGCTCTGGCATATAACGGTATAGAAAACGTCTATCTTGCCCCACACTATTGCCACAGATAGGCGATACACCTTTTGGTACCCATTTTTCTAGGAATTCAATTGTCGCTTTTTGTGCTGAATTATCATCATATGAACTGGCTTTTACGCGCTCAACTAAGCCACTGCCTGTGTGGGTGCGTGTATTCCATTCATCCATTAAACTTAATTGTTCATCTGATTGATGTACTGCAATTACTGGGCCTTCGGCTAAAATATTAAGTTGAGGATCTGTCACGATAGTGGCAATTTCGATGATACGGTCACATTCAGGATCAAGACCGGTCATTTCCAGATCTATCCAGATCAGATTATTCTCGCTTTTTGACATAATATATCCTAGCTGTTTCTAAGTGTGAGACATGATATTTTAGCGTTTATCATAGCGCGTTTACTCAATAAGCACGACAGAAGAACATCTAACCGAATAATACAAGTGAGGATCGGTGACAAAACGTAAATTATCTAAAGGCCAGCAACGCCGAGTACAAGAAAATCATAAAAAGCGTTTGCAGAGCAAAGAGAAAAAAAACCACGTTGAATTAGACGATACGCAATTAGGCGAAGCGACCGAAGGTTTAGTGATCAGCCGTTTTGGTCAACATGCCGATATCGAAGCTGCTGACGGCACTATTACACGATGCAATATTAGACGCACAATTTCATCACTGGTAACGGGTGATAAAGTTGTTTGGCGTCCTGCGCTACAAACACAAGAAAATGTCCGCGTAAATGGTATTGTCGAAGCTGTGCACGAACGAACTTCTGTGCTTACTCGTCCTGACTATTATGATGGTATTAAGCCTATTGCCGCTAATATTGATCAAATTATTATCGTTTCGGCTATTTTGCCTGAACTTTCTTTAAATATTATCGATCGTTACCTTGTAGCATGTGAAACCTTAAATGTTGAGCCTCTCATTGTGCTCAATAAAATCGATATGTTAGATGAAGAAAGCCGTAAGACAGTTAGTGAATGGATGCAGACTTATAAAGATATCGGTTATCGCGTCCTTGAAGTTTCTAGCTATACCAAAGAAGGGTTAGAAGCACTAACTCAAGAGCTTATCGGTCGTATCTCTATTTTTGCTGGGCAATCTGGTGTCGGTAAATCGAGTTTACTTAACACGCTGTTACCCCCAATGGAAGAAAGCATTGTTGTTAATCAGGTCTCTGATAACTCTGGTTTAGGTCAACATACCACAACCGCATCACGGCTTTACCATTTCCCACAAGGCGGAGATGTGATTGACTCTCCGGGTGTGCGTGAATTTGGTTTATGGCACTTAACGCCAGAGCAAGTTACCAAAGGTTTTGTTGAATTCAGACCATACCTTGGTGGTTGTAAATTCCGTGATTGTAAGCACTTAGACGATCCGGGTTGCTTAATTAGTGAAGCGGTGAGAAACAACGAAATCGCAGAAACGCGATTTGAAAACTACCATCGAATTTTAGAAAGTATGAGTCAGGTGAAAGTTCGTAAGAATATTAATTTAGACTCTTAATAATTGATTCACTGACAACCCTATTAAGGGTGGGTACAATAGACCCCTTTTGTCTATTTTTTATCGTTTAATCCCAGAGGTTGCCATTTTGGACAAGCTAAAAATTAAACTACAGTATTTATTGCCTAAATTATGGCTAACACAGTTAGCAGGTTGGTTCGCAAATAAAAAAGCGGGTGCCATCACCCAGTTTGTTATTAAAACTTTTGCGAAAGCTTATAAAGTTGATATGAATGAAGCGAAAGACAGCCAATTCCAAGCTTATTCTACATTCAATGACTTTTTTATTCGTACTTTAAAAGACGGTGCTCGCCCTATCGTTGAAGGTGATGACACACTTGCATTACCTGCTGATGGTGCAGTAAGCCAACTTGGTCTAATTCAAGATGACCAAATTTTGCAAGCCAAAGGGCATCACTACACCCTTGAAGCATTACTGGCTGGTAATTTTATGTTGGCAGATAAGTTCCGTAATGGTCAGTTTATTACGACATATCTTTCACCTCGTGATTACCACCGTGTTCATATGCCTTGCGATGGCTTATTAAAAGAGATGATTTATGTTCCGGGCGATCTCTTCTCTGTTAATCCATTAACAGCGGCTAATGTCCCTAATCTATTTGCACGTAATGAGCGTATTATCTGCCTCTTTGAAACTCAATTTGGTCCAATGATACAAATTCTAGTTGGTGCAACGATTGTTGGTAGTATTGAAACAGTTTGGTGTGGCATGGTAACACCACCTCGTGAAGGTATTATCAAACGTTGGACATATCCTCAAGCGGATAAAGCAGGAGCGATATTCTTGAAAAAAGGTGAAGAAATGGGCAGATTTAAGTTAGGCTCAACAGTCATCAACCTTTTCCCAGAAAATACCGTTCAATTGAATAAAGATCTTATGAATGGCTCCGTTACATTAATGGGGGAACAACTGGGTTCCATCATCAATGTCGCTGGTAATGACAATAATGCCATCAGTGAATAACACGTAATTCGGAGTAACTTTGTGCGCCTGATAATCAGTCTTTTCTTCTCGCTCTTTTTGACGTTTTCATTAAGCGCATCCGCAATATCAGCGGATGTGGAGAAATTACGTCAAGATATTAAACAACTTGAAGGAAGCACCAATCCTCAAGATATTGAGGCAGTTCAGGCGCTACAAGGGACTATCAACTGGATTAATGATGGTGAAAAAGCGCAAACAAACGCAGACAGCTATCAAAAAACCATTGATGATTACCCTCAAATTACGCAAGAGCTAAGAACCAAACTTCTTGAGGAAAGTCACGCTGTTCCCACTATTCCTGAAAAAATTAGCATTCCTGATTTAGAACAGAAAATTATTCAAATCAGCAGCCAATTAATGGAACAAGCAAGGCTTCAACAACAAGAACAAGATAAAAGCCGCGAAATTAGCGAATCTTTAAATTTATTACCCCAACAGCTTTCTGAAGCACGCCGTTTACTCAGTGATGCAACGGCAAGACTTGCGGCTGCCAGTGCATCAACAACACCGTTAACAGAAGCACAAAATAAGCTCACACAAGCAGAAGTCACCGCACGTAAAGCGATGGTTAATGAGCTTGAAATGGCACAGCTTTCCGCTAATAACCGCCAAGAAATCGCTCGCCTTCGCTTAGAATTGTTTAAAAAACGCTATCAACGTCTTGATGTACAACTACAACAATTGCGCAGCTTATTAAATATAAAGCGCCAAGAAGTCGCTGATCTTGCATTAGAAAAAACAGAAATGTTAGCGGAGAAAGGTGGTGAGCTTCCTGAGTTTCTAACAAAGCAGATCCAAACTAACCGTGAACTCTCTCAGATCTTGAATAAACAAACTCAGGAAATGAGCGAGCTATCAGAAAAACAGCGCATTACCACACAGCAGACACAACAAGTTCGTCAAACTCTCACCACTATTCGAGAACAAGCACAGTGGTTAAGTGGCTCTACTGCATTAGGCGAAGCATTAAGAACACAACTTTCCCGCTTGCCTGAAATGCCTCGTTCACAAGAGCTTGATAGAGATATTATTCAGTTGCGTGTCGAGCGTTTAGGTTATGAGGATATGCTGGAAAACTTAAGTAAGATCCAGCCACCAGAAACTACCGATGGCTCTAAATTGCCTGAAGCTCAGCAATATATTTTTGATTCTCTTATTCAAGCACGTCATGAATTATTGAATTCGTTGCTATCCGGTTATGATTCTCAAATTCTTGAATTAACAAAACTAAAAGTTGCCACAACGCAATTAGCGGATGCTTTAAAAGAAACAAAAGATGCAACAAATCGTTATATGTTCTGGGTTGCTGATATCAGCCCTATCAAATTTAATTATCCGGTTTTATTAGTCAAAGATATCACTCGACTGCTTTCGCTAGATACCTTTTCACAATTAGGTCATGCTGCTGTTAGCATGCTTAAAAATCAGGATACGTTCCTATTCCTATTTGTCACTTTATCAATTGTGGGTTTTAGCCTGCGTACTCGAAAACACTACAACGCATTTCTTGAAAGAGTCAGTAACCGTATTGGTAAGGTCACACAAGATCACTTTTCACTGACGATACGCACTGTCTTTTGGTCTATTTTAATTGCGTTACCATTACCTCTGTTATGGTCTGCCGTAGGTTATGGCTTACAAAGTGTTGAATGGCGTTATCCAATGGCGGGGGCTATTGGATATGGGGTAACAGCCGCGGCACCAGTACTGTGGTTATTTATGATCAGTGCAACCTTTGCACGTCATAACGGTCTGTTTATAGCTCAATTTAAATGGAAAGAGAGCCGTGTTAAAAAAGCAATGCGCTTTTACCAGCTTTCTATCTTTGTCATCGTTCCACTAATGATGTCATTAATTACCTTTGAATATTATAGCGATAGAGAATTTGCGCCGACAGTCGGTCGCTTCTGTTTCTTATTACTCTGTATCGCCCTAAGCTTTATTACGTCTAGTCTTAAAAAAGCTCATGTCCCGCTTTATCTTGATAAGCATGGATCTGGCGATAACCTGATCAACACCATTTTATGGTGGTTCTTACTGCTTGCTCCGGTTATTGCGGGTTTAGCCGCAGTGTTAGGTTATCTTTCTACATCGATCGTATTACTTGGTCGTTTAGAAATGTCTGTCGCCATTTGGTTTGCTCTACTAATTATTTATCACATTATTCAGCGATGGATGCTTATTCAGCGCCGGAAATTAGCCTTTGAACGTGCTAAACAAAAACGTGCAGAAATTCTGGCTCAGCGTGCAAAAGGTGAAGATGAAAATACGATTGTCGGAAGCAGTGGTGAGAGCACAGTAGGACTTGAAATTGAAGCGCAAGAAATAGACCTTGATGCTATCAGTGCGCAATCTATTGGTTTAGTTCGCTCAATTCTAACGATGATTGCATTAGTTTCGATGATCTTATTGTGGTCTGAATTAAACACCGCATTCTCTTTCGTCGATAATATCCGACTTTGGGATGTCACCTCATCGGTAAATGGCGTTAACACGGTACAACCCATCACGATGGGCTCTATTTTAGTGGCGATCCTCGTCATTATTATCACAACCCAACTAGTTCGAAACCTCCCTGCTTTACTTGAGCTGGCTATTTTACAGCATCTTGATTTAACACCAGGTACAGGTTACGCCATTACTACCATGACCAAATACACCATCACTTTAATTGGTAGTATTGTGGGCTTCTCTTTATTAGGGATTGAATGGTCAAAATTACAGTGGCTAGTAGCGGCAATGGGTGTCGGGTTAGGTTTTGGTTTACAAGAAATTTTTGCCAATATCATTTCAGGATTGATGATCTTATTTGAAAAACCAATCCGTATTGGCGATACCGTCACCATTCGTAATTTGACGGGGAATATTTCTAAGATCAACACACGGGCAACTACGTTGACCGACTGGGATAGAAAAGAAATTATCGTACCGAATAAAGCCTTTATTACAGAGCAATTTATTAACTGGTCACTGTCAGATTCCGTCACTCGTATCGTAATGACTATCCCTGCGCCAGCAGACTGCAACAGTGAGCAAGTAACGAATGTGTTATTAGAAGCCTCTAAACGCTCTACGATGATTTTAGAAAACCCAGCACCTGAAGTTTATCTGGTCGATCTACAACAAGGTATTCAGATTTTCGAATTACGTGTTTATGCCGCAGAAATGGGGCATAGAATGCCAGCAAGACACGAAATCCATCAAAATATTCTCTTAGCCTTTGCAGAACATGGTATCCCATTACCGTTCCCACCATTCCAAGCAAGAGTGGATATGATGGGTAATACAATTCGTAGCTCAATGCGAGCAACACCAAGAGAAGTGGGCGGGTTATAAGTCTCACTTCAATTAATTTGATAAAAAGCCATTATCTTCTCGAAAAAAAACGAAAGATAATGGCTTTATTCTTTTCTTCCTCATCCTTTTCATCCCCTTTTCTAATACCTTTTTCATCCCGCTCTGTGTATCTGTTTCTCTTATAGCTCATTGATTGTATAAAATTAATCCGTATTCTCTTCTTGATCTCTTATTTCTAGAAAAAAGGCAGATTATTTTTTGATTTTTTGTTTAATAAAATTGATAAGTAATAACACAAAGAAACTATCTATCACAATGTAGCAATATGAAGATAATAAAGTGAGCATCATAAAAGGGTCGCTATTTTTTCAGGCAAGCATTTTTAATGCAGTATATTTTTCTAACTAATAGCCAATTTAACCAGAGAATAAAATGTCATTTTGGATAAGGCATTTAATTTACCTTAAGGTGAAATGTGTTTTGTCTTACCTTTATTATTTTACCGTTCTATTAACGGAATCGGACCCCTAACCAAAATCCGCCTCCAATTATTGATCTAAATCATATTTTTACGTTTTTATACTTAATTACACTCCTTAAATGAGTAGAAATTACTCTTTGTTAGTTTTTAGCTTCTAAATTATTATATCTAACTGACCATTACGATCCCCTAAGTTAAATAAATTAAGCTGTTAATAGCGTAAAAAATTTAACATCAGCATTTAAAATGCTAATAGATTTACATAGCAGAACACTTCCACATATCAACATTTAACACCAAATACAGTCCAATTTAGATTACCATATAGTGTTTATTATTAAAGATAGACTTATTTATCTTACTTTAATCACCTTAAACCAAATATGAATTATTTAACATTCTAAGTTTTAATGCTAAGAAAGAATAAGAATAGATAAAAAATAAAAAGAAAAATAATTATAAACAATAAATACAGGCTTATTTTAAAACAATAGAAATTAAAACATATCTTAATTAAAAAATATAGTTTGATAAAATATCAAATTAAAAATAAAAAATGAACAAACACCAATACTAATATAAATATAAAATATTAGTCATTATTCTAAGTAACACTTTTTAGTTATATAGGGAAAATTAACAAAGAAGAATAAAAATAATCCAAATATAATTTATAAAATAAAAACTTTTAAATAAAAAAAGTAAAAAATAATAAATATTTTTCTCACAATTGTACTACTTATTAATAAATGACATTACAGCTTATAATGTTAATATTTTTTAAACTTGATTTAAAAATGAGTATTACTACCTATTAACAATGCTAAGATATATTGCTAGCTTCATTTTTAATGAGTATTAAATAAACAATAATATAAAGGTTCCATTATGGAAAAATCCCGAACGACTCTCGATCAGTGGATTACCTTACAAGCCGTCGTTGACTACGGTGGCTTTGCTCAGGCCGCAGATGCATTACATAGAACACAATCATCAATTAGCTATACTATCAATAAATTAGAGCAAACTTTAGGCGTTGAAATCCTCTCTTTAGAGAAAAGACGAGCGGTACTTACTCATGAAGGTAGAGTATTACTTGAACTCTCTAGAGAAATTACTGAAAAAGCGATTTCATTAGAAAAAGAGGCTAAAAATTTAATATTTAACAATAAGTTAAAGATAAACATACTCATAGATCCTTTATATATTTCAGGCCTTTTCTGGAATAAAATTTCTCAATTTATTAAAGACAATAAACACTATGATATTAATATTCGTAAAACAGCGCTTAGTAAATCAGATATTTTAGCGCAAAAAGATCAAGACTTAGTGATAACACATTACAATATAAAATCATTACAACCCATTGATTTAGAAAGTATTAAAACAGTGTTAGTAACACATCCTAAGAGTATTTTACAACATCTACAAAATGATGAATTATCAAAGGAATTACAACAACATACCTATATTTCTTTACTCGCTAACAGCTCTGATACCGATCATAACAACCAAATTATTTATGTTGGTTCAGTGGAAACAGCAATAAACTTTGTTAAGCAAGGTCTTGGTTATTCTCGACTTCCATTAACGGTTGTTCAAGAAGAATTGAATAAAAATACGATCAAACAATTAAATACACATAATGAAGATAAAGAATATAAGTTCTATCTTTATTTGAATAAAAATTCATTTTCAACAGGAGATATAACAAACTTATTATCCTTAATAAATAACCACACCAAAATTTAATTAGTGACTAATTAAACATTATTTTTAATTTTAAAAACGAACATTAAATAATTTGATATAAAGACAAAAAAACTCATGTAAATCTTTATTAACTTAAATTTTTTGTGATGTTATATTTTATTGGCATATTTCCTATGCGAATAAACCAATACTTAAATCTATACTTATAAATAAATTAAAAAGTAAAAATAACTACTTTTTATATAGGACCGATCATGAGCAAATTAAATAAATCTCTCTATTTATTAGGGATGAGTCTCTCTCTACTTTCTGCACCTGCTGCTTTTGCATCGGGCACAATTAATTTTACCGGAGAAATAACAGATCAAGCCTGTACTGTGGATAGCTCTTCTAAAAATCTAACCGTAGATTTAGGAAAAGTGTCATCAAAAAGTTTAGCGACTAAAGGTGAAGTTGCTGGCCTTAAAGACTTCACTATTAAACTAATTGATTGCCCCGTTGATACGACTGTCGCTGTCCGTTTTGGCGGGACTCGTGATGCAATTGATAGCGATATTTTAGCCATTGACCAAGTCTCTGGTGGCGCGACAAATGTGGGTATCGCTCTGTTTGAAAAAGATGCCGTATCTCAAATAAATCTATATGACGATTCGAAAGAAGTCGAAATCAAAGGAACTGAAATTAACTTAGATTATGTTGCTCGTTACAAAGCAACAGCCCAAGCAACACCAGGCCCAGCAAATGGATCTGCGGTTTATAGCATCCAATATAAATAATAAAAACGAGGGTAATGCCTATTACCCTCCTATTTCCCTTAACTTTGTGGCGCCATTTATGAAAAAGAATATTTTTCTAACTCTATTTTTATTATTTTCTCTCATAACGGTAAGCCATGCTGCTGGAGTCAGTGTGGGGGGAACTCGGTTTGTTTATAACGATAATGCTCGTGAAATAAGCATTCCTATTCTAAATACCGATAAAGAAAAACCTTATCTTATCCAGAGTTGGGTTTCTGCTTTTCAAGGCACAGAAAAAACCCCTTTTATTGCAACACCACCACTTTTTCGTATCGAGCCTGATGGGACAGGAACTGCGCGTATTTCCTATACTGGTGAACCGTTAAATTCCAATACTGAAGTCGTCTATTGGCTTAATATAAAATCAATTCCACCCGTTGAAAAAAGCCCTGAGAATCAATTACAACTCGTCATTAATTCTCAATTTAAACTCTTTTTACGCTCTCATGATATTGAGCCTCTTAATTTTAATAACGTCGAATTATCAAAACAGAGCCAAGGCTTGGTGCTTAACAACAAAACACCTTATCACCTCACGATCAAACATATTTTTATTGATGACAAACGCTACCCTTACGACCCTTTAGTCAACCCTTATCAAGAAGTGGTGTTACTTAAAGAGAGTCCAATTTCTCAGAAAGTCACTGTGCAGTTTATTAATGACTACGGTGCAACTGTAGATAAAGTATTAAATTAAGAGTGTAGAGTTATGACTTTATCCATCATCGCATTATCTACAAAACGATTACCGGTATTTCCTACTGATAATCTCTATCGCCACTGTGTGCTTGCCATGGCGATAGCCTCTATTTTATTTCCTTATCAGGTCATTGCTGAAGAGCAATTTAATCCTGATGCACTCAATTTAGGAATAGAAAATCAGGTCGCGGATATTAATAGCCTTGATTATTTTTCTTATACTGGAGGACAACTTCCTGGTATCTACTCTGTTGATATTTATCTCAATAATAAATTAATCGATAATCGCCAAGTCCGTTTTATTTTTGATGAAGAAAAAAAGACGCTAGCGCCAGAGCTCACCAAACAAGATTTATTAAATTGGGGTGTGAAAGAGTCTGCAACTTCGCAATTTAACCAGCAAGCAAGCACATCAACAGTTACCGATATTGCTAGCATTATTCCAAATGCAAAGTATGAGTATGATTTTTCGCGAGCACGTTTGTCGTTTTCTATACCACAAATTGCTTTATACAATTATGGGCAAGGCTATATTCCACCAGCACAGTGGAACGATGGCATAAATGCAGCCTTTGTAAATTACACTTATCGTCAAAATCAGTATTGGTATCATGACCAAAATAATAGTAATTCTATTTTCTTAGGGTTACGTAGTGGTGTTAACGTTGGCGCTTGGCGTTTACGAAACCACAGTAACTACAATAAAAATAGCGATAACACATCTCAGTGGAATAGCTTACAGACTTATGTTGAACGAGATATTCGTAGTTTAAAAAGTCGTTTAACTATAGGTGAAACCGCATCTGATAATGATGTATTAGAAAGTATTCCTTATCGTGGTATTAAATTAGCTTCTGATGAAAGCATGTTGCCACAAAGCCAACGTGGATTTGCGCCCATCGTTAGAGGTATCGCGCAAAGTAATGCTGTTGTCACTGTTCGACAAAATAACAGCATTATTTATCAGACCTCCGTTCCACCGGGTGAGTTTGCTATTTCAGATTTATATCCCACTTCTTACAGCGGTGATTTACAAGTTACGATTGAAGAAGCCGATGGAACAACCCGCACCTTTTCACAACCTTTTTCTGCTGTTCCCATGATGCAACGTGCGGGTAGCTTAAAATACAGTGTAGATATTGGTAAATATCATGCAGACACAGCGGCAAGAAAACCTAATTTCTTTCAAACCTCTGCTATTTATGGGCTTCCTTACAACTTCTCCATTTATGGTGGCACATTAATCTCTGCTGATTATCAAGCTTATGCATTGGGTACTGGGGTTAATCTTGGTTATTTAGGTGCCGTTTCTGCGGACATTACTCACGCGAAAACAACCTTAATAAATGACAATGAAGCCCAGGGGCAATCTTATCGTATTCAATATTCGAAATATTTACCTGATACCAAAACAGGTTTTTCATTAGCTTCTTATCGCTATTCAACAAAAGATTATTACGATTTCTCAGCGGCTAATGAGCGATTTTCTCATCTCTATCGTAAGAAAAAACAGTTTCAGTTATCTGTATCACAATCTTTAGGGGATATGGGCTATCTCTCATTAAATGGTTATCAACAATATTATTGGTATCAAGACAGAGTCGATCGCAATGTAAATGTGAGTTTTAACTCAAATTATCGTGCATTAAGTTATAGCGTCTCTTATGCCTATAACAAACGTCAAGAAAGTGGATTAACCGATCAAATTTTATCTATTAATTTTAGTCTTCCATTTAATATTGCTCAAAATAACAACTGGTTAAGTTATCGCTATAACACCAGCAAACAAGGTGATTCTATTAGTTCAGTGAGTTTAAGTGGTACTCAGTTGGAAGATAACAACCTGCAATATGATATTTCACAAAACTACAATCATTCTCGTCAAGAATACAGTGGCTCTGTTAATGGCAACTACAGTGCTTCAGGGGGCGAGATCAGTGCGGGTTACAGTTACGACAAACGCTATCAATCAATGAATTGGGGTGCGACTGGTGCACTTTTGGTTCATCAAGGTGGGATAACACCATCTCGTACCATTTACGATTCGGCCATTTTAATTAAAGCAGAAGATGTTGATAACTTAAAAGTCAGCAGCGCACAAAGCCTTTATACCAATGCTCAAGGCTATGCCGTTATTCCTAATGTTTCACGTTATGAACGTAATAAAGTGACTGTTGATCCCGCTTCTTTGACGGGCAATAACGACGTTGAATTAACATCGACAACCGTTATTCCAACC
Source organism: Proteus sp. fly-1013 (assembly GCF_040140245.1). Classification (NCBI taxonomy): domain Bacteria; kingdom Pseudomonadati; phylum Pseudomonadota; class Gammaproteobacteria; order Enterobacterales; family Morganellaceae; genus Proteus; species Proteus sp. fly-1013. The sequence goes on from NZ_JBEEWD010000013.1 coordinate 12,193, forward strand.
AAAGGGGCAATTGTCTTAGCCGATTTCAAAGCAAGAAAGGGCGCTCGTGTACTTGCAAACTTGCGCTACAACGGAATACCACTGCCATTTGGTACTCAAGTTGAGATTTATAAAGACGCACATCTGCTTTCAAGTGGGATTGTCGCCAATGATGGTGAGGTTTTCTTAAATGGTGTCCCCGAACATAGCCAGTTGCGAGCTAAATGGGGCAACAGTGCCGTTGAACAGTGTCAAACAACGTTAAATGTGGATCTTGCTTTAGAAAAAATCCAATTTTTACAACTTGAATGCAGATAGGTGAGCACAATGAATAAATATATAACTCTTGGTTGTCTGTCTGCTGTTTTGTATACATCAACCACATTTGCAGAGTTTAGGGCTGACCTTACCACTAAAACCGTCACCTATTCCGCTCCCATTTATGTCTCACGTTCAGCACCTATTTTAACCGAAGTCGCAACGATTAATTTAGGAACTGTGAATGCATGGACTTGGTGGAATCTCTCCGGTGGTGCAGTAAGACCAGGGATTTATTTACCCGGCTCTTTTAATGCATCAAGCCCAAGAGTCAATGGCGCTTATGTCAAAGAGCTTAATAGCAGTGGTGTAGGTTATACCTTACATGGCACTATTGGTGGGAGTTGTAGTGGCTCTGCTTATGTCGATGGTCAGCAAAATATTGATGGTAACTACAGTAATCGCCTTATTTGCTCAACCAATGCTACTAGTGGCAATTATTCTGTGTCATTAGAAATGAAGCTTTATAAATTACGAGATAATGTGAAATCACAAACGATCCCTGCTTCATGGGTCGCTATGCTTATTCTCTACAATAATGGCTTTATCACCAGTGACTACGTAGGAAAAAATGAACCTCGAATTAATCTATCCTCTTTAAACATTATCTCTAGTGGCTGTGATGTTGTGAATAATAATATTAATGTGCCATTGGGTGCTGTGCCTAAATCGAGTTTTAGTGGTGTTGGCTCTGTAAGCCCTGACAGTATCAAGGATTTTAATATTAATTTGAGTTGTGATCCGGTTTCGCCAATTAAGATCCGATTTGATGGTGTTGCAGATGATCAACAAACAGCTGGAACCATTGGTTTAAGTAACCCAACAGACAGCAATACCGCTAAGGGTTACGGTATCCAAGTTAAATATAAAAATCAGCCTATCAAGCTCGGACAATTAATTACTGTGAGTGAAAAAAATAGCAGCGCAGGGAGTTATTCTATTCCTTTAGAGGCGGGCTATATCCAAACATCTGATACAACAAGTGCAGGCAAAGCAAATGGGACATTGCAGTTTACGATGCAATACCATTGACGAAATGTAGATGGATTTAAAAAGCAAAAGGCGAACATTTTGTTCGCCTTTTCTTTTAGCTGGGATCACACTTGGTATAGCTTACGTAAATAATGAGGAACTGCTTCATCCGCGTTGGTACCAATGACTTCCATATTGGGTAGCAGATCTTTTAATGTCTGGTGCGCATTTTCCATAATGCAGCCTTTACCCGCCATCTGTAGCATCTCTTTGTCATTCATACCATCACCAAATGCGATAGCATCTTTTGCAGAGTGTTGCATCAGTTCAGCCACTCTCTCTAGTGCCTCACCTTTAGATACGCCCCCTGCCATCACTTCTAAGCAATTACGCAGTGAGAAACTCACATTAACCTTATCCCCCCAGAGCTGATTAATTTCATTCTCTAGCTTCAGTAATAGCTCATGATCATCAGAGGTAAAAAAGACCTTACAAACATTGGTAGTCGGAAATCCTGTTTTACAATATAACTCATAGCCAAAGTCTGATTCTCGAAAAAACTCACAAGCCCCTGGCATCTCTTTATTAACATACCAATAGTCACCTGCATAAATATTAGTTTCAATTTCAGGGTGATCAAAAACCATAAGAGCCAAATCATAAGCAATTTCAGGCTCAAGATCTTGGCTAAAAATAAGGTCGCCATGAGTGTTATGCACTCGCGCACCATTAGACGTTATCATATAAGCGTTAATGCCTAACCCATCACGAATTTGAGCAACATCAACATGATGACGACCTGTTGCGAATACAAAATGCACGCCTTTATTAATAAGTAGGTGCAGAGTTTCTTGCGTATAGGGAGTTAATACATGATTAGGTGATAACAGCGTGCCATCCAGATCTGAAGCAACTATCGAATACATACACGTTCCTGATTAAAATAAATGCTTATCATAAAACTCACAGATTTCATTTAATGCTTGTGAGCGTAGCTTATCTATTTCGAACAAGATTTCATGATGCGCACCCTCAATCACCAGTGGCAGTTTTTGCTTTTCTTCTCTTGTTCTGGACTGACTATAACGTTCACAGAAAGCCCTTAGCTCTTGATTATCTACCACCTTATCATGCTCTGCTTCGAGCACTAATAGAGGGGTATTAATCTCTCCCGCATGTTCAATTAACCAATCTCCCATTTTTAGGCTTTCCCCCATCCAATGATAAGTCGGTCCGCCTAATCGTAGTTCTGGAAAATCAGCATAATAACGTAAATATCGACGATATCGCTCATGGCTATGTGTTAACACATTAAGGATAAATGGCAGTGGAAACCATTTTCCTGTGGATACCGCGTAGTTATTCCTTTCAGATTGACTTTGTTCTGCTCGGTTAACTAAAAAATTAGCCACCCAGCGAGGTATGGGTAATTTAATGCCAAACATCGGCGCACTTAATGCCGCCGCTTTAAAAACATGAGTTTGCTTTAGAAGATATCCCGCTAAGATAGCACCGCCCATTGAGTGAGCTAACGCAAAATAATGTTGGTATTGAAAAGGCAACACTATCGTATCAACGAACGTCGAGAAATCATCGATATAATCACTGAATTTCTCTACATGCCCTTTTTGCGTATCTTCTAATAGCCTGTCAGAAAGCCCTTGTCCTCGATGGTCGAGAAGAAAAACATCATAGCCTGAGTGAAAGAAATCGAATGCAACTTCAGGATACTTTACATAGCTTTCACTACGGCCTGAAGCAATAACCAGTGCTTTATTGTGCGATGGTGAGCGCCAATGAACATAGCGAATTTTTGCGCCATCAACACCAATAAATTCGCCCTCTTCACGCAGTCCCCAAAAATCTAATAAGACGCCGTTCGTAAATGCAGAAAACTGCTTTTCACGCGATAACCACGAATATTTAAACAGAGTGGTTGTCATTGGCTCTCCTTATTGGTGTTATTCGAAGCCCTCAATATGGTCACGGATGAGTGTCATAAAAGCGGGTCCAAATCGTTCTAATTTTCGTTGTCCAACACCGTTTATTAATAACAGTTCATCTGGATAAACGGGGCACTGCTCTGCCATTTCAATCAATGTGACATCATTAAAGACGACAAATGGCGGAATGTTTTCTTCATCAGCAATAGATTTACGTAATTTACGTAGTTTCGCAAATAATTTTCTATCGTACTGTCTATGGGCATTTTTTGTTTGTTGATTACGGCTTTTTGTCGGGCTTAATAATCTTGGTACGGCTAATTGTAATGGTACTTCGCCACGTAAGATCGGTCTTGCCATCTCTGTCAGTTGTAATGCAGAGCGATGAACAATATTTTGAGTCACCATACCTAAGTGAATAAGCTGACGAATAACACTCACCCAATGTTCATGACTTTGCGCTTTACCAATACCATAAACAGGTAATGTATCGTGTCCTGAATCTCGAATACGCTGATTATTCGCGCCTCTTAAGATTTCAACAATATAACCAATACCAAAGTGCTGACCAGTACGATAAATACAAGACAATGCCTTCTGCGCATCCACTAAACCATCATATTGCTTAGGAGGGTCAAGGCAAATATCGCAGTTACCACAAGCATTTTGTCGATGTTCATCGAAGTAGTTTAGTAACACTAAGCGTCGGCATGTTTGAGCTTCAGCAAATGCTCCCATTGCATTAAGCTTATGCATTTCAATTGCTTTTTGGTCGCTTTCTGGCTTTTCATCTAAACAACGACGCAACCATGCCATATCGGCAGGATCGTAAAATAATACGGCTTCTGCGGGCAATCCATCTCGCCCAGCACGCCCCGTTTCTTGGTAATAAGATTCAATATTTCGCGGAATATCAAAGTGAACGACAAATCGGACATTGGGTTTGTTTATTCCCATACCAAACGCGACAGTGGCAACCACAATTTGTAAATCATCACGCTGAAAAGCTTCTTGTACTTTCGCACGTTGTGCAATTTCCATTCCGGCATGATAACCCGCGATGCTTAATCCTCGTTTACTCAGACGCTCCGCTGTTTCTTCGACTTTACTGCGGCTATTACAGTAAATAATGCCTGACTTTCCTTTTTGACCACGAATAAATAGCCAAAGCTGATCAAGTGGTTTGTATTTCTCTACTAAAGTGTAGCGGATATTCGGTCTATCGAAACTGCTGATATGAATTAACGGATCACGCAACACTAGCTGATTAATAATATCGTAACGTGTTGTATTATCCGCCGTTGCCGTCAGAGCAATAATGGGAACATCAGGAAGATATTGTCTTAATAACCCTATGCCACGATATTCAGGACGAAAATCATGTCCCCATTGTGAAATACAGTGAGCTTCATCAACAGCGAGTAATGCGGGTTTCCATTGCACTAACTGATGAAGAAAACTCTCCATCATTAAACGCTCAGGAGCAATATACAGCAGTTTTATTTCACCCTTTTGACAACGCATTTGAACATCAAACTGTTCTTCACGCGTTTGGGTTGAATTTAAATAAGCAGCTTCAATACCATGAAGGCAAAGTTGATCAACCTGATCTTTCATCAGTGAGATGAGTGGCGAAACAACCACTGTCAGCCCATCAAGTAATAATGCGGGAATTTGATAACAAAGGGATTTACCACCCCCTGTCGGCATCACAACTAGACAATCTCTTCCAGTTGTAATGGTATGGATGATTTCTTGCTGACCAGGGCGAAATTGCTGATAACCAAAGGTTTCTCGCAAAATAGCTTGTGCTGATGGCATTGAATTAAGAACTTCTGCTGTGGACACACCGTTCCTCTGAAAAGCTGCTGATAAAAACTATGATGAGGAGTAAAAGAAAAGGCACCAATGTTGAAGGTGCCATCATCATTTATAGCGCTATGCTAACCCAGAACGGGGAAAATTACAGCATATCATTAAGCATCACGCCAACACCGACTCGTGTTTGACGAAAGTTATAATCAATCATTGATTCGCCATAACCACTAAATACTTGGGTATAAAAGCGCACATGCTTAGTAATTGGGTAGCTCCAACCTAATTCAGCCGCCCCATAACCACTGTTCCAGTTATAACGCCCAGTCGCAGTGATCACACTTTCGCCTAATCGATAACCCGCTTTTAAACGGTAATATCCCATATAGCGATTAATCTCTGGATTATCATCACGTTGAGCACTTTCACTAAAGCGATACCAAGGTTTTAGATCAAGCTGTAAATTGCCTTTTTGTACCATAAAACGCGCATAAGCACGGTTCCAGCTACGAGATGTGGGATCAGAACGACCATTCGATTCGTGGTTAAAGCCGGTTTCTATTTCACGAAGAGTCCAACCTGCAAATTTATAGTCTGTTGCCCAACCTAGAAAAAGTTGCGGTTCATAGTTTGTCTCACGGAAAGGGGCAGATTCTTTCTTATTACTTAATTGCCACCAAGAGCGTTGGGTATAAGATGCCGCTAAAACAGAGTTTTCACCCGCAATACCTCGCCATAAAGGGAATGCCAAACTAAGCTGGAATTTCACCTCATCTTTTTTAGCCTTATTGCCCCAATCATAACTTTGAATAGCCTCTTTATTCATATCAGAGGTATCAGTGTAAATAATATAATTGGATTCATAAGGATAAAGAACAAAAGGTGAGTCGTATTCTTGTAATAAACCAGAAATGATACTGCCCTGAACAAGCGGTGCAGGAGATGATGATACTTGTATTTCGGATGCAAATCCCCATGCTGGATAGAATAAAACCACCGCAAGTAAAGAACGGATGTAACGCATAGTTAATTATCCTGTTTCATTATTGAATAATATAGAAGTTAGTACTTACTTTAGAATTAGTTCTTATATATGTGCTTTATTACACTTTAGCGCCCATATTTTACACGTAATCGCCATTAAATCTCGTATATTTTTACACCATTATATTTATAGCACGAATGTGCAATTACGATTTTGTCATGTATTATTAACATAGTATTAACTTAATGACGTGATATCAGGGGTTCTAAAAATGGAAAAACAGTTAACATTAGAAGAGGCTCAAACACTAATTGGTCATGTTTTTGTTTATAAGATGCCCTTTAATCAATTAATCGGCTTAGAGCTAGTTCGCTTTGAACAAGACTACGCTGAAATTCAATTTCGGTATCAAGATAAACTGGTTGGTAATATTGCTCAACGTATCTTACATGGCGGGCTCATTGCTTCTGTACTTGATGTCAGTGCGGGATTAGTTTGTGTCGGTAACGCATTAACACGTTTAGCACCAATATCCCAAGAGCAACTTGAACAGAAACTCGCTAACATGGGCACAATCGACTTACGTGTTGATTATTTAAGACCAGGGCGTGGGGAATGTTTTACAGCGAGTAGCCATATTTTACGCAGTGGCAATAAAGTGTCTGTTGCTCGTGTTGAATTACATAATGAAAAACAAGTTCATATTGCCAGTGGAACAGCAACCTATATTGTAGGTTAAGCCTTTGTTAGAATTCATTGCGTGCAATGATACTTAGATTAGTATTAATTACTTGTAAAAATGCATGCCTAATGACACATTAGATAATGTCATTGGGTATGATAACCCCGTCACACTTTTCCTTTCCATCAATTCCAGAGATAGCATGAGCCAGAAAAACACGATGAAAGGCGTTTTATGTGCCTTAGGCGCCTATTTGATCTGGGGTATTGCCCCTGTCTATTTTAAAAGCATTCAAGAAGTGCCTGCAGAAGAGATCTTAACGCACCGTATTTTATGGTCGTTCTTTTTTATGTTGATTTTAATGACAATTAGTCGTCATTGGCCTTATTTACGCCAATTAATACGTCAACCTAAAAAAATTCTTCTTTTAGCACTGACTGCCGTCATTATCGCAACTAACTGGCTTACCTATATATGGGCGGTTAACCACGGCTATATGCTAGAAGCCAGTCTTGGTTACTTTATTAACCCACTGGTTAACGTACTGTTTGGCATGCTTTTCTTAAGCGAGCGTTTCCGTCGTATGCAATGGGTAGCAGTAGGTTTAGCATTTACTGGTGTATTTATTCAACTCTGGCACTTTGGTTCAGTACCTGTGATTGGATTAAGCCTCGCCGTGACCTTTGGCCTTTATGGCTTACTGCGTAAAAAATTGGGTGTTGATGCACAAACAGGCATGCTGGTAGAAACATTATGGCTATTCCCTGTCGCATTAGTTTATATCTTATTTTTCACACATTCACCGACTAGCAATATGCTTGAAAATAGTTGGTCATTAAATACCTTGTTAATTGCAGCCGGTATTATTACCACAGTACCGTTATTACTCTTTACAGAGGCGGCGCACCATCTGCGTTTATCCACCTTGGGCTTTTTCCAATATATTGGCCCAACTTTGATGTTTATTCTTGCAACAATGGTATATGGCGAACAAATTGATGCAGAACGATTAGTCACCTTCGGCTTTATTTGGGTTGCACTGATCCTCTTTACACTTGATGCACTTTATACACAACGCCGTTTAAGACGCAGCTAATCCTCTAAAACTCGCTCTTCCGCTAAATTGCTGATTTGTATAAAAGCGGAAGAGAGTTTTTTCTTCTTATTCTTCTTTAATAGATGTGCACTCTTTGATATCTCCTCTGCGTAGCGATGTGAATGCCTAAATAACGTTGATATTGCGTTATGAATCAATTGAATATGGTTAATCACGATACTGTAATAGAGATTGATGCGAGGAACAAAATCACGCTGGTGTCTCAATAGTTTACAATACAAATCTTCTTCAAATTCATTGATGGGTTCATTGGGATGATAAGTATCACAAAGAACTTCCTCAGTATTTTCGATCAATAATTCATTACTAGAAAAAGAGACAGGCGAAGTTCGCGAGCAAGGTGCGATAAAAGAGTAAGTATGAAAGAAGACACTAGAGAGTTTCATCAATTAATCCCATTAAGCAAGAATAGATAACGAGATTATTAAGTAACCAACTTGAACTTCCCTTAAAAAAAACACCCCAACTTATCTACCAAATAAGTAAGGGTGTTTTTTTATATGGGGTAATGCGAATTCACTCTAAATCGAGGCTTATTCCAACCGAGCAAATGCTGCCACCAGCCATTTGATCCCTTCACCATTAAAGGCGATTTGTAATCGGCAATGCTCACCACTACCTTCAATATTAATAATGGTGCCATCACCAAATTTAGGGTGCTTTACACGTTGCCCAAGTGAATAGCCACTATCATTGCTGATAATCGGCGTGCCTAAGCGGCTATGATTAACAGGGCGTGAAACTGTTGCGCGTAAACGGACTTCTTCGACACACTCTTTAGGTAACTCACCAATAAAACGAGAAGGTCGATGGCTGACTTCTTTTCCATATAAACGGCGATTTTCAGCGTAAGTGAGTGTTAACTTTTTCATTGCTCGAGTGACACCGACATAAGCCAAGCGGCGCTCTTCTTCCAAACGTCCACCTTCATCTAGCGACATTTGACTTGGGAACATTCCTTCTTCGACACCCACAATAAAGACTTGTGAAAATTCGAGTCCTTTAGCAGAGTGAAGTGTCATTAACTGTACGGCATCTTGATATGCATCTGCTTGGCTTTCGCCCGATTCTAATGCGGCATGCGAAAGAAACGCTTGCAGTGGCATTAGATCTTCGTCTTCATCTTGATAACTAAATTGACGAGTCGCAGTGACCAGCTCTTCTAAGTTTTCAATACGGGCTTGGGCTTTTTCACCCTTTTCTTGCTCATACATCGCTTTTAAACCTGAATCACGAATAATTCGGTCTGTTTGCACATGTAATGGCATATCTGCTGTTTCAGAGGCGAGTGTTTCAATCAGTTCTAAGAATCGTTGAATTGCAGCGGTTGCACGTCCCGCCAACATTTTATGTTCGATAACCTGTAATGCGCTTTCCCATAAGGTAATTTGGTTATCTCTCGCGACTTGGCGAACAATATCTAATGTTCTATCACCAATGCCCCGTGTTGGTGTATTCACAACACGTTCAAAAGAAGCATCATCATGGCGATTAGCCGTTAATCGCATATAAGAGAGTGCATCTTTAATTTCTTGACGCTCGAAGAAACGCTGACCACCATAGATTCGATATGGCATTGCCGCTTGTAATAGCGCCTCTTCCATTATACGAGATTGGGCATTGCTACGATAAAGAATGGCACAGTCTGTTAGCGCACCGCCTTCTTCTTGCCAGCGCTTAATTCGGCCAACAACATAACGCGCTTCATCTAAATCATTAAAAGCACAATACAGCGAAATAGGCTCGCCTTCTGCACCTTCAGTCCACAAGTTTTTACCTAACCTGTCACTGTTATTGGCAATAAGCGCATTTGCAGCTTTTAGAATATTGCTTGTAGAACGATAATTTTGCTCTAATCGGATAGTCTCTGCGCCAGGAAACTCATTTAAGAAGTTTTGAATATTCTCAACTTGCGCACCACGCCAGCCATAAATAGATTGGTCGTCATCGCCAACAATCATCACTTTACCCGTTTGACCTGCCAGCATTCTTATCCATGCATATTGAATGCGGTTAGTATCTTGGAATTCATCAACCAAGATATTGGTAAAGCGATTTTGGTAATGCTCTAAAATTTGAGGTTTATTAAGCCAAAGTTCGTGAGCGCGTAATAAAAGCTCAGCAAAGTCCACCAGCCCTGCACGATCACAAGCTTCTTGATATGCCTGATATACTTTCAACCATGTCGTTTCAACAGGATTACCATAGGTTTGAATATGTTGTGGTCGTAAACCTTCATCTTTTTTACCGTTGATATACCACATGCCTTGACGTGCAGGCCATTGTTTATCATCAAGATTCATTGACTTAACAATACGACGAATAAGGCGATATTGATCGTCACTGTCAATAATTTGGAAGTCTTGTGGCAAATTCGCATCAAGATAGTGTGCGCGTAATAAACGATGAGCAAGGCTATGGAAAGTGCCAATCCACATACCGCCTTGGCTTGTACCAATTAAGTCTTCAATACGATGGCGCATCTCTGCGGCGGCTTTATTGGTAAACGTCACAGCCATAATCGAAAAAGGAGAAGCTTGTTCAACAGATAATAACCAAGCGATACGATGTACCAGTACCCGTGTTTTACCACTGCCTGCACCAGCTAACACCAGCATATTAATACGAGCTGCGGCTACAGCTTCACGCTGTTTGTCGTTAAGGCCTTCTAGCAGATATGAGACGTCCATAATTACCAATCATTTAGTGAAGAAAATACTGTGGATATATACAGAAATAGAGAGTAAGCAACAAACTAACAGGAATTCACGCGCTATGCAAAATAAAGCCTTTTTTAACCGCGTGTATCTGTACCATTCTTACCGAATATCACATTAAACTAGTTCTATCAGTTTGCTTAAATCTGTAATTTCAATATGTGGCATTACTCTGGTTTCACCTTCTTCAAACAAACTACGGTTATCAAGGTTAATCCAGCACGCTTGCAATCCACTATTAACGGCGCCTTCGACATCTGTTACAAGGTGATCACCCACATGTAGGATTTTTTCATGTGGAAGATTTAACAGTGAAGCGGCTTTATCAAACATATCAGGATAGGGCTTAGAGCGACCATCAGGGCCAGCTTTTAAAATATGTGAAAAATACTGCCCTAGACCACAACTTAATGGGTTTGCATTACCATTTGTAATCGCAATTAATGGAATTTTCTGTGCCAATTCAGTGAGAACTTGGTGGGTATTTTTAGGTACATTAATGCGACTACGCCAATAAGCAAAGTGCGCCATAATTTCATCAGCACCTTGTTGTGCTTTGGCTTCACTGTAGTTGTAATCTAACAGCATATTTCTCGCTGCAAGCCAACGCCACTGCGTAATATCATGAAAAATATCAGGATTATTTTCTATAAGTGGCTTTTTATAGGCATTCACATCTTTTTCTGTGAAATGATTAAAACGCAGATCATATTGACGAATAAAATCCAGCGTCTCTTTTTCAGTTCTGTCCATCACTGGCACATTGTCATACAACGTGTCGTCTAAATCAAAAGTCATCGCAGCAATTGGCGTCAGAGTTCTGTAAAAGCGCATTATGATTTTTCTCTCTTAGCTCTCGGATGAGCAGCATCATAGACTTTCGCTAAATGCTGAAAATCTAAGTGGGTATAGACTTGCGTGGTCGATAAATTAGCGTGCCCTAATAACTCTTGTACAGCACGTAAATCACCACTCGATTCCAATAAATGCGTGGCAAAGGAGTGGCGTAATTTATGAGGATTCACATGGCTACTTAGTCCTTGTTTAATACCCCAAAGTTCAAACCGTTTTTGTACACTTCGCACAGATAAACGCTTACCGCTTTGGGTTGAGATAAAGACAGCTTTATCCTCAGGTGCATAGAGCTCTCGCATCGGAAACCAATTTTGTAACCACTCTATTGCTTTTCTTCCTAACGGTACTTTTCGCTCTTTACTTCCTTTACCTAAAACACGAACTTCACCTTCATTCATGTCGATATCGCTCATGTTTAAGTTAGTCAATTCTGATAGACGCAATCCTGCACCATACATCACTTCCAGCATGGTTCTATCTCTAACAGAAAGGGGATCTTTTAAGTCGATATTCATCAATTGGCTAACTTCATCAACATCCATATTTTTAGGAAGATGACGACCAGATTTAGGCGTGCGAATACCTTTTGCTGGATTAACCTCTAACATTCCCTGTGCCACTTGCCAATCAAGAAAGCTACGTAATGCCGAAAAGCGCAAAGCAAGGCTAGTCGGTTGTAACCCACTACGATGACTTTTCGCTAGTAACATGCGTACATGTTGGCTTTCAAGTGATGCCCATTGTGTGATTTTCATTGCCACCATCATTTGTGCTAATGCGGTCAGTTGGCGATGATAGTTTTCTACTGTGACAGGGCTTAATCGGCGTTCAACTTGGATATAACGCAGGAATTGCTCAATAGCGATGGTGAGTGTTTCTGGAATATCTATTGGTTGATTCATTGCCTTGCAATCCAACGAAGTAACAATTCTGGTAAAATATGGGCGAGCTTATCAAGCATCACTGTTCCCATTCCTTCCTGAAAATGTTGGTTATCTCGGCTATTAAAAATAATCACCCCCAAGTCACCATAATGCCCTAGCAATGAGAGCGCAACGGAACCTGAGCGTCGTACATTAGGCATCAATAGCATGATCTCTTGCCCATTTAATGTACCTAAATAGTGATTATCGTCACCCATACGCTGAATACGAAAATGTTCAAACGCTTGGCGAGATAAGGGAAGATCTTGTGCATCTAAAGGTGGCTGTAATTGCCAACGATCGGTAAATAGGCGTAATTGAACTGAATAAAGGCCTAATCCCTTAGCCCAAAGGTTTAAACGTTCTAGCATTTCGTGAAGAGAAGCACTGTTGGATAATTCAGAAATTAATAATAAGAGTTGGCTGAACAGTGCTTCATTTTCGGAGGCTTGTTCTATCAACAAACGCATATCTTCTTCAAGGTAATGGATGCGGTTACGCTGGCGCAACATTATCCATTCGACTAAAGAAACGGTTCCTCTGACGGGATGAGGAACTTGCATTTGCTCAATATAACTTGCATTACGGATAAAAAAGCCAGGATGCTCCCTGAGGTAACGGATCACTTGTTGATCATTAAGTTCGTTTGTTTCAGGGCAACAGAACTGCTCATTTTTATCCGTCATACAGATAGCCTCTCAAAAAATAATATTATAGCTGAATGATCCCATCATAAATATGTGTCGCAGGCCCAGTCATATAAAGAGAGTTGCCCTCTCCTTTCCATTCAATTAGCAACGATCCACCCGGTAAGGTGACTTTCACTCGCTTATCTAATAAACCTTGTGAAATACCAATTGCGACTGCTGCACAAGCCCCGCTACCACAGGCCTTCGTTTCGCCGGCACCACGTTCAAACACCCGCAAATGAAGATTATTTCTGTCTACGATTTGCATAAAACCAATATTAGCACGTTCAGGGAAACGTTCGTGTTGCTCTAACACAGGCCCTAACAACTCAACTTCTGCTGTTTTAATGTCTTCAACCTGAATAACGCAATGAGGATTTCCCATTGAAACCACTCCGCATAATACAGTGCGCTCCATTGCCCTGATAATATAGGTCTTTTCTGCCTTTTGTGCACGGAAAGGGACTTTTTGAGGTTCAAATTCAGGTTCACCCATATTGACGCACACATCGTCATTATCCATAACATGCAAGGTCATTCTGCCAGACTGTGTACTGACTTTTATCTCTCTTTTGTTTGTAAGACCTTTTAATCTCACAAATCGAGCAAAGCAACGAGCACCATTACCACACTGCGTAACCTCACTTCCATCTGCATTAAAAATACGATAATGGAAGTCGAGTTCGGGATCATAAGGTGCTTCAACCACCAATAATTGATCAAACCCAACACCAGTATGGCGATCCGCTAATCGACATATTAATTCTGGTGAAAAATAAACATTTTGAGTCACAGCATCGACCACCATAAAGTCGTTACCAAGACCATGCATTTTTGAAAATTGCATCTTGCCCCTGCCTGAAACGAAATTACCGTTTCTAAGATTGACTAATTGGTCTGAGTTGAGGCGCTCTCAACTTGCTGGGTTGGCTGGGATGACTGTGTCATTTTTGCCTGAGTATCTTCAGGGGGGAAATAAAGAGGGCCTTTCAAGCCACAACCAGAAAGAGAAATCAGTGTTATTATAGCAAGAGTGCAACGTAAATACGTTTTCATTCGAAATCTGCCTGTCATTTATTTGGTTAATATCCTCTATAATCGCAGTTAGATCTCGAAAAGCAAATAGGAAATGAAGATGAACGACAGTGAATTTCACCAATTAGCTGACGAACTCTTGTCAGAAATAGAACAAACTATTGATAATTATGAAGGTGACGCAGATATTGATTGTGAAATCAATGGCGGTGTAATGACATTAACCTTTGAAAATAATAGTAAAATTATTATTAATCGTCAGGAAGCGTTTCATCAAGTTTGGTTAGCAACACGCTCTGGTGGCTATCACTTTGATTGGAAAGATGAACAATGGATTTGTGATAGAAGTGGCGGTGAATTTTTAACCATGCTAGCACAAGCGATAACAGAACAAAGTGGGGAAGTGTTTTCTTTCTAAGAAGCGCAGTTAGCTACAACCGTTAACTACAACAGTTAACTACAATAATGGGAGCTATCAAGGCTCCCATTTGTATTAATTGGCTTGTACTCAATTAAGAGTGTTGCACTGCTTTATAATCTGTAAACCCGTGAGCAACAACATTCATCTCAGGTTGAGCTTCTTTACTTCCCAGATCGGATAATTTACCAAAGGACCCGCCAGCAAAAGGTAACACTTGCGTTGATCCATCCACTTTCACAATTTGATAAAACTGCGGCAGATTAAAATTAATAAAGCTTGAGCCGTATGTGAATCGGTCATGAGATGAAGAGTAGAAACGGCTAACATCTTTCACTAACTCTTCTTTACTTCCCTCACAGTGGGAATAAATTTCAACGCGATTTGCTTCATCTAAGATATAGATATTAAAGACATTATTATCTTCTGTGGTTTCAAAGAAGAATTGAATAATCCCTTCGCAAGCAAAACCATCGATCACCGCAGGTAAATAGCGGGCATCTTTATCTAATTTTACCGGCAACCCATGAAGTTTGTTATATGAAATTGCACCATAAAATTCGATCGCATTTTCTAATTTTTGTACCGACACATTGAGGCGTTCAAAGAACAATCCCCACGTTTGCCCAGCAATGCGTAAAGCTTTAAAACGGCCCGGTTCCAAACGATTTGTGGATAAACGTAATTCAATACATTCTGAGACTAACTGCTGAACACGAGTACGAATTAAACCGCGCAAATGTTGGCTATAACAAAATACTTCAACAGAAGCAGGTGGAGCTGCATCTTGGTGCATTTTACCTAAAATCGTTTTTAGCGATTCCAACATAGATTGCGTGCCACTGAAATGAAGGGTTCTAACCTCATTCCAAGAGTTACGATACAACAAATCAATGCTACCAATAAGACACTGCTCTTTTTCACCGAAACTAAAGACATCTAGTTTTCTAAAATCAAAGTGAACCACTTGATCAGAAAAACTCTCTGTTGGATCAGTTTCTAAATTGACAATAATTGCGAGATGTCGAATTTCACAAGGGCTATACAGTGCTTTCGGGGTTGGTGCAGGTAAACGAATTGGGAAATGGCTCGACATATCCCTAACTAATTCATGCAGTTTAATTTCATCACAAGAGGATTCTCCTTGATGAATATAAACTCGAGACTCTTTCGTTAACAACCCATTAAAGTAAGACCATGCCACTAATTTATTTAAATAGCGGTTATATTCTAATGGTTGATGCCCAACGATATTTTCAAAATCAGGGGCACGATTATATAAATACCATCCGCTACGATTTGCTCGGCCTTGTGGTACATAGATAAAGGTTAAATTTGATTCTGATAAATCAGGTGATATCTGTGGATTAACCAGTGTGACTTTACCTGGTAATGCCTCAAACGCAGCATAAAGTTTGCGAGTTAAGACACCAATATCTTGCGGGCTTGCACTAACACTTAAGTTATTACGACGCGCAAAACGGATAAGATTACGATAACTTTGCATCATCGTATCTAATAATTCATTGTGTGCATCGCGCACTCGCTCGATTTTCCAACTATCACGTGTATCGAGTATCGTTAAGCGCTCATTATCCCATTGCCATTGAGTGACTAGTTGCGATAAGACTTGTCGTCTCCAACCTTCAGGTTCATTTTGTGTTTTTTCATTAGATAATTTTTCACACACTTTCAGGTAGAAACAGCGACGGATAAGATCAAGGCGAGTTAAATCATTGATAGAAACCAAATAGCGAGTGACACGCTCAAGCATCATACAATAAGCATCTAAACCGTAATTGACGATTTCGCCGCGGTGTAGATGTTGTTTCATTTCTAATGCCAGCAATTTCCCATTAGGGTAGTCCGCTGAATAGGCTTCTAATAAAATACTTTTTAGTACCGCTTTATAAGGTGAATCGACACTTTTATAGAGTTGCCATAAACTTGCGCCAAAGTACTCCTCAGCAGAAAGTTCACCTAATCCCCCTAGATCTAGCCACTCATTTGGCGTTAATACACCTTGAGCATAAAGGGAGTTAACATATTCGTCATAATGATGCTCTTCTTCAATAGGCACCATTGCCCATAGCAAGCGCTTGCCTGCGAGGCGTACTGCTGTACGATAAAACTCGTCAAGTAAAAGAATATGTTGGGTAGAGCCACAATCTTCTCCACCTAAGCTGCCGCTTGCATGATGACGAAATCTATTTTCATCAATTAAGAAAAACGTAACATCAATACCAAGTTCGCCAGCCCATTGTTCAATCAATTGGCATTTGCGTTGTAAAAGTGCACGTTCATCTTGATCCAGCCATGATTGATGGCAGACCCAAATATCAATATCAGAGCAGTGACTTTGACCAATAGAAGAAGTACTCCCCATTGAATAGATGCCAGTAATTGGCAGCTCTCCATTGGCGTATCCATTCATTGGCTCATCACATAATGCGTTAACCAGCTTATTCGCCCATTGACGTTGCATGTCATCAGGTTCAAAGAAACATGTACCGTGAGGAACATTTCCTTGTATGTAGCCGGGCAACTCAGGATGGTGGTAATGCAATAAAACAGGAATTAAACCATAGACCTGTTTAAAAACATCACACATCGATGCAAATGCTCGTTCCAGTCTGAGTTGATTAATCGCATCCAGCCGTTGCTTCAGTGTTTCAATATAAAGATACAAGAGTTTCGCCTGAACAATACTAAGAAGATAGTAGAATCTGAGTTTATAAGTGACCGAGGTTGAGTTAGGTAATATTAATAGATAAAACTTTACTAACAAAATCTTGGAAACGTGATCAATTTAACACCTTGAGCTCAAGGCGTAAAGAGGAACTCAAAATATAGCACCAAGATCTAAAAGTGATATTTAAGCGCTTAATCGTGTAAAGCCATCAAATAAATATCTTTATAATCATAAAGATACGCCATTTTACTCATGAAAAAAATGATAAAAAAAATCTCTCAATCCTCCCTTTACCTCACAAAAACCCCTGTTTACTTGATGATGAAACTGAAAATAAATTTTGACAAAACATAAAAAATAGATAAAAAAGCAAAAAACAACAGCAACCGATTGATAATATTAGGTTATTTATATTTTTTGATTATTTTTTATATTTCAGATAGAAATAAGAATTCTATTTTTAATATTTCGATAATAATATTTAAAATAATATTTAATTTTTATTAATTATTTATTTAGTTCAAAAATAAATTCTTTTCTTTATTTTAATTATTTCTCCTTCTTTTATTTAATAATAATTTTGTTAAAATTTATCGTGTTTTTATATATTAAAAAATAATAAGAAAGATAAGAGAATTTAAAATAATGGTTGTTTTATCAATATGTTCAGATTAAATATGATATTTACATCATCTTCCACTTACTAAATGTTAATAAAATTGGTTTAATGTTTTATTTTTGTAAATAACCACACTTTTTATATAGATATAAGAAGAATAAAATTCTAAAAATAACTAAGCTCAATAGCGTTCATTAATAATTTACTTATTTTCTATTTCCTTTTTCTTTTTTTCTTTTTCGATGATGACATCATTTCTTTCATTGTAATCACGACACAAAACGCCTTAACTGGAAAATTGAGCCTTAAAGTGTTAAAACAATGCCTTATTTCTAAACAAAAATACCGCTAATCGCTCGGAAGAGATAATACTATTATGTCAAAAAGTACCATCCGTATTGCTACCCGCCAAAGCCCCCTTGCTATGTGGCAGGCACTTTATGTGAAAGAACAACTACAACTTACTCATCCAGGTTTAGTCGTCGAATTAGTACCGATGGTCACTAAAGGTGACATCATTCTAGATACACCTTTAGCTAAAGTAGGTGGCAAAGGGCTATTCGTAAAAGAGTTAGAACTTGCTCTACTTGAATCACGTGCAGATATTGCCGTTCACTCAATGAAAGATGTTCCTATTGATTTCCCAGAAGGTTTAGGGTTAGTTACTATTTGTGAACGCGAAGATCCTCGTGATGCTTTTGTCTCTAATCATTATGATTCTTTAGAAGAACTGCCAGCAGGTAGCATTGTAGGTACATCCAGTTTACGCCGCCAATGCCAATTAAAAGCACAGCGTCCAGACCTAATTATTCGTGATTTACGGGGTAATGTAGGTACTCGCTTAGGAAAATTAGATAATGGCGATTACGATGCCATTATTCTTGCCGTTGCTGGCTTAAAGCGCCTAGGTCTTAACGAACGCATTCGCACACCATTATCTGCTGAGCAATCCTTACCCGCGGTTGGACAAGGGGCTGTTGGAATTGAGTGCCGCTTAGATGACAATGAAACTCGCCAGCTATTAGATGCGCTCAATCACACTCGCACCGCAATTTGCGTTAAAGCAGAACGTGCAATGAATACTCGTCTTGAAGGCGGTTGCCAAGTTCCTATTGGAAGTTATGCCATTTGGCAAGAAGACAAAATTTGGTTACGTGCTTTAGTCGGTTCTCCTGATGGCGAAACTATTTTACGTGGCGAACGTTTAGTGACTCCAGAAGATGCCGAAACTGCGGGGATCTCATTGGCTGAAGAGCTTTTAGATAAAGGTGCGCGAGCTATTTTAACCGCCGTGTATCAAGGCAACACACCTGCATGAGTATTTTAGTCACTCGCCCCAATCCAGCAGGAGAGGCATTAACTCAGCGCTTAATAGATGCAGGGAAAACAGCCTTTCAAGCACCTTTAATCGAGATCACCGCAGGTCGTGAACTCCCTTTATTAGATGCTAAACTAAAAGAATTAAGGGCGGGTGATTGTGTATTTTTACTTTCCAAAAATGCGGTGTCATACGCAAACTGGCAGCTAAATCAATTACAACAATCATGGCCAGATACGCTATCCTATTATGGAATAGGTCAAAGCACAGCGAAAGATTTCCAACATTTAAGCAGTCTTCCAATTTGCTACCCTGAGCAAGGAGAAACCAGTGAAGATCTTCTTGAACTTCCTGCACTTAATCAGGTGAAAAACAAACGAATATTACTGCTTAGAGGTAACGGTGGTCGTGACTTACTCGCAACAACATTGAGTCAACGAGGCGCGATCGTTGATGAATGCGAATGTTACCAACGCCTATTTATTAATTATTCCCCTGAAGACTTTGCGCTTCAATGGGAAAAAGCACAGGTTGATACGCTTGTTGTCACTAGCGGTGAAATGTTACAACAACTCTTTGATCTGGTCGCTGAATCTAAAAAAGCATGGCTGTTAAACTGCCATTTACTTGTGGTCAGTGAACGATTAGCAACAATAGCAAAAACATTAGGGTGGGAAACCGTCACCGTTGCTGAAAGTGCCAATAATGATGCTTTATTTCATGCATTAATATAGAACCTAAATGAGACGCCGATATGACGGAACAGAAAAATACGAATGATAATGACTTGCCAAAAGATGCAGCTAAAGCTGATGAGAATGTCCGCTATCAGGAAGTCAAACCTGTTAATAACAAGCGCTCAGGTCTAATTGGAAGTGCTGTTGCTATCCTTGTTATTTTGGCAATCGGTGGTAGCCTTTATTATTACACCAATCAACAAGCTTCAAAGCTGAGTGTAGAAAATCAATCACTCAAATCTGAGCTTGCCCAATTACAACAACTTCAAAATACTTATCAACAACGCTTTGACAATATTGATAGCATGTTTAACTCACAAAAACAGACTATCGATAAATTACAAAACGAGCGCCAAACAACAGAGCGTCAAATTCAAGATCTACAAACACGATTTGCCGCTATTTCCAGTGCAGACGTCAAAAGCTGGTTATTAGCTCAAGCCGATTTTATGGTGAAAATGGCTGGTCGTAAGTTATGGAATGATCAAGATGTTGTGACCGCTGTAAGTCTACTGAAAGGTGCCGACAGTAGCTTAGCAGAAATGAACGATCCGAGTTTACTTGAGATCCGTCGTGCTATTAATGAAGATATCAGCAGTTTAGCCGCGCTCACCAAAATTGATAATGATGGCATCATCTTACAATTAAACCAGTTAGCGAATCAGATTGATAATCTCCGTTTAGCGGGTTTGGAGCGTAACGGCTCACCAATGGATAAAAACGACGAAACCATTTCAGGTTCACTTTCTGATTGGAAACAAAATCTAAGTAAGAGCTGGAAAAGCTTTATGGATGATTTTATTACCATTCGCCGTCGTGATACCGCAGCCGTTCCTTTATTAGCACCTAACCAAGATGTCTATTTACGTGAGAATATCCGTTCACGTTTATTAATTGCATCTCAAGCCGTACCTCGTCACCAAACTGAAACTTATCAGCAATCTCTGGAAGCGGTATCCACTTGGGTACGAGCTTATTTTGATACCTCTGATCCAAGTACAACCGCATTTTTAGATACGGTATCTGAATTAGAGAAGCAACCTATTACGCTTGCAATGCCGTCAGAATTGAAGAGCCCGACACTGCTAGAAAAACGCGTAGAAAAGCAAATCCGCAATCTACTGGCACAAAATGAGTATGCAGAACCACAAGTGGCTGAAGCGCAAGCTGTTGAAGCCCAAGATGCTCAACCTGTAGAGGCTGATAGTGCATCAGAAAGCGTACAAGATGCCGCAGCTGATAACGCAACGACTGATACACCAGTGACACAACAAGGAGAATAAGCTTATGTTAAAAATACTGCTCCTTTTTGTGGTGCTTATTGCTGGCATCATTTTTGGCCCACTCTTAGCAGGCCATCAAGGTTATGTGCTTATACAAACTGATGATTGGGATATTGAAACCAGTGTGACCAGCCTTGTCATTATGTTTGTTTTACTGCAATTAGCACTGTTACTCATTGGTTGGAGTTATCGCCGTTTTATTGGTACAGGCTCAAAAGCATATAGTTGGTTTTCTTTCCGTAAACGTAATCGTGCACGCAAACAAACCAGCATGGCATTAATGAAATTAGCGGAAGGTGATTTTAAAGAAGTTGAAAAACTGATGAGCCGTAATGCGGATTATGCAGAACAACCTGTTGTAAACTACCTATTAGCCGCAGAAGCCGCACAACAACGTGGTGATGAGTTCAGAGTTCAGCAACACCTTGAACGTGCAGCCGAGCTTGCCGATACCAATCAGCTTCCTGTTGATATCACACGAGTGCGTATTTTATTAGCGCAAAACGAAAATCACGCAGCGCGTACTGGGGTTGATGAATTATTAAATCAAGCACCACGCCATCCAGAAGTATTACGTCTTGCAGAAGTCGCTTATATACGAACAGCAGCTTGGCAAGCATTGCTTGATATCATTCCTTCTATGCAAAAAATTGCATTACATACGGATGATGAACTAGCGCAATTACGCCAAAAAGCCTATATCGGTATTATGGGACAGAAAATGTCCGAAAATGGCTGCGATGGACTGAAAAATTGGTGGAAAGCGCAGCCGCGTAAAGTTCATCACGATAATGCATTGCGTGTCGTTTTAGCAGAACACCTTATTGAGTGTAACGATCCAGATACTGCTCAAACGATCATCTTAGACGGCGTTAAACGTCAGTATGATGAACGATTGATCTTACTATTACCTCGTTTAAAAAATACAGATGCCAATGTTATTTTGAAAGTGCTCAATTCATTAATTAAACAACATGGGCCAACGCCATTACTCAATAGCACATTAGGTCAGATTGCAATGCAACAAGGGCAATGGGCTCAAGCTGAAGAGGCTTTCCGTAATGCGTTAAAACAGCGTCCTGATGTTCATGACTTTGCATGGCTTGCTGATGCATTAGATAAACAGAAAAAATCTGAAGAGTCGGCGAAAGTGCGTAAAGATGCTTTATTAATGACACTGAAAAAAGACTCTGTCATTTTTGAAGAGCCTAAAAAAAGTAAGTAAGCTCATTCGATAAAAATATGATCATAAATTGTTTGATCAACTGATTTAAAAACCCTCTTTATTATTGAGGGTTTTTTTATTTGATTTAAAAGCCATGTTGAAATAACAACACCACTTCTACACATAAAGTCAAAAATACATACACCCAAGCAATACGATAAAAGCGAGTAGGTATTCCCTTCTCATTTTCTTGCTTAAATGACAGGTAATGTTTTCTCGCCTGATAAAACACAACAATATAAATCAGTGCGATCCCCTGACAAAGAAAAGCCACATATTTAGCCCATGATTTACCACCAATAATGAGCATGATAAGAGGGATCAAAAAGAATAATAATGGGCCAAACTTCTCTATAAGAAAGAGTTTTTCTTGTGCAAGATATGCTTTTTGTTTATTTATCATAATGATGCTATCTCCAATCTACCCTTGCGCTGGATAATAGCGTGATAATGTGATGAATACAAAATGGATGTGTGGTTGATATATAAAAAAACGCCTGTATAAAACTATACAGGCGCATAAATATACAATCAGGTCTACAGACGGATGGTGCCTCACTCAACGTTTCGTCCTGTTGATGATGAATGATGTTCATCGTTAACGTGGACGTAGGCACCGAATAATCGGCTCTGCATCATTCCTAGGTTTATGAAGCCATACGCTGTCATAAGGAGTGGAATGAGCATCTACAAGATAGATATTGCATTAAGCATGCCAATTTTCCATTTTTTATTAAAAATATCCCCTTTCTCTAACAAGCATAAGGTAACTTATTGAATTTTGGTTTTCCTTTCCGGCTTCACTCATTTTCAATGATAAAAAAGCTATGACCTACGCTTTCACCATGCTATTGCTAAATAGAAAAGAAAATATAGGGTCTGATATACGTCTCTTTTTCACGACAAGAAAAACACAATAACTATTTAGTCATTTAAAATCAATGCATTAAATGTCTCTTATTGGAGACATTAAAAATAGCAAGTGTTGGTATTTACCGACAGATAAAATAAAAGGCTTATATTTCATATAATTATAACTAATTATTTTATGTATTTTACCTATCTTTTTATGAAGATTAAAATTCGGCAATAAATTAAATTATTAATAACCCTTAAGTGACAAGGATGACATTCTTGTTAAAAACATCATTTTGGCTTTCTTATCTGGAACACATAATCAAAAATAAAAAAATATGAAAAGAGTAACGATTATAGAAGTAGAAATGGTGTTGCGGTTTTTAAAAAGGCAAATCGTAGATACGAAAAAGCCTCGACATAATCGAGGCTTTTTCTTATTGGTCGGCGAGAGAGGATTCGAACCTCCGACCCACTGGTCCCAAACCAGTTGCGCTACCAGGCTGCGCTACTCGCCGTCTGTATCACTGCTCTTATCTTGTTTATTGGTGCGAAGGGGGGGACTTGAACCCCCACGTCCGTTAGAACACTAACACCTGAAGCTAGCGCGTCTACCAATTCCGCCACCCTCGCATAAACAATAACTAAGATAAGATGGGGTGGCTAATGGGACTCGAACCCACGACAACTGGAATCACAATCCAGGGCTCTACCAACTGAGCTATAGCCACCATAACAGCTATCTTATTACTTCTTACAACAACGTTCTTCACCGTAACTCTTAGCACGCTTTAATGGCGCGCCCGACAGGATTCGAACCTGAGACCTCTGCCTCCGGAGGGCAGCGCTCTATCCAGCTGAGCTACGGGCGCTTCACGCCGTTGCGGGAAAGGATAGTACGGATTTACGCTCTGTCTGTCTAGTGCTTTTTGAAAAAAAAAGTTTGTTTGACGATAGTTTGTGCATTTCGTCGATAAATGGAGCGTTTTAACACGCTAAACGCCCCATTAGTATAATAATCAAACAATCAAGAAGCTAGATAAAAGCAGGAATAAATTATTTAATCAGTCACATCTAACAAAAAAAGACACGATCCCTATTACAATTTATTGGAATAATAATACCCAACGAATTTTAACAGCTTAAATTGACGCTTAATTCGGCTTGGTTGTGATAACAAACGATATAACCACTCTAACCCAAGATTTTGCCATGCTTTCGGTGCTCTTTTCACATGGCCTGTAAACACGTCATAAGTTCCACCAACGCCCATGTATAAAGCATCAGGGTAAATTTCACGACATGCACGAATAAACAACTCTTGCTTAGGTGATCCCATCGCAATAGTCACTATCTTCGCACCAGAGGCCTTTATACGCTCAAATAACGCCTCTCTATCTTGTGGTGTAAAGTAACCGTTCTGACTACCTACAATATTTACATTCCACTGTGCTTTAAGCTTATCTTCGGTTTGAGAAAGAATTTCAGGTTTACCACCGACAAGAAAAACTGGTGTTCCCTCTTTGCCCGCTCTTTCCATTAACGCTTCCCATAAATCAGCACCTGCAATACGAGAAACATTTGCATCAGGGTATTTACGACGAATACCCCGCACAACGCTAATACCGTCTGCATAAAGATAATCTGCTTCGTTGAGTAGCTCATTAAGTGCTGAGTCTGTTTCTGCTGTAAGAATTTTTTCTGCATTAATGGCAATCAGAGAGCCACTTTTTATTTGTGCTCCTTCATAGAGATAATCCAGAAAATGAGCCATATCGCGAAATCCCCAGATATTATGTCCACGGATTGAATACTTCGGAATTGAATTGGGTCCCATTACTTTTCCTTTTTCTCTAAACAACGAGGTTCACTTTGTATTTGACGAGTCACGTAATTACGCACTAATCCCGCGCTTTCAAATAACCAATAAAGCAGTTTGGCAACCACCAAACATAAACCAAAAATCAAACAGAAAAACACAACACGAGAAACGAAAGAATCAACACCTTCTCGTGCCAAAACAATCATATTAAAAATAGCCCCAAAGCAGAAAGCTTGCAAAATAGCTGATTTATAACGATTGCTTTCATTGAGCCCTTGTTGATATAGCCAATCAAACCACTTAATAATCAGCCCTACAACAATCGCGCCCAATGGGATGAAGGCTACGCCCCCCATTACAACCAGAGAGCCAATTAAGGTTGGTGAAATGGCAAGACCTGCATGGTAATTAAGTACTTCCCATGTGAAATAGTTTGCTGAATTCAGCACTACATCTGGGCGTTCTGGCCATACCCAAGAAGGAATAAAGACATAAAAATCACGAATTATCGGTGCAAGTCCTTGGAACTCAATCTTGTCATAATTATTAAGTAACAAAGCTAGGTTTTCCCAAGGAGAAAACGTATCACGAGTGAGGTACAAGAAAGTATAGAATGCCTCGGCACCGCTCACATCAAGGCCATAGCGTTTTAATGCCAACCAGAACATTCCAACAATACTCATCACTCCAGCGGCAACCAGCATCCACAAGGTTATCCAGCCTCGAACAATACCAATAAACAAAAACAGCGCAAAAGCGATAATGATATTAGCGCGGGTTCCACCCACGATAATATAAGTTAAGATCCCAAAACCCACTGTTGCACAAAGGAAGAAAATCCAGCGTTGTTGAGTGGGTTTTAAGAAATAAACCACCAGCATTGCTGGGATAAAGAAATAGAAAAAGCGCTTAAGCGCAACACCTGACACTTGGCTTGAAAAAATTTGGCTATACGTTTTGAGCTTAAAGAGTAAAAAGCCATTTTGCAGAAAGAAAATTCCCACCGTTACAAACGCAATTAATGCCAATAAAATCCAAGTAAGGTTGGTTTCTACTCTATTCATCGTAAATAGCGACCTAGAAGGGCCGTCAACCGATTTTCTCAGTCTTACCTTATAAGTTACATAATAAATAGCATAGAAGCTGGTAGAGGCTAATAGCGCGTATAATAACGAATCAACGGGTACAACTGCGACATCAAATTGGAATACCAACATACAAGTCAGTGGGAAACCAAAATAAAAAGTCAGCAGATAGAGCATTGAGAAAAAAACATTAAAATTAAAGCGAACTCGACGAAACTCTTGATAAGTCAGCAATAAAATAAAACTTAAAGAGATAAAGTAAACAAGTGCTAGGCCACCCAGTTCCGCCAATGTCATTGCGGCTCTCCTGTACTCATCTCAATTAACTCTTTCCAACCATCCGTGAAGTTAGGCGCAAAGAAGGCAATATTTTGGCGATCAAGCATCAGCAATTGACGCTTAGCCTCTTCAATCAGCGCAACATCTAATTTGTCCCCTGAGAAAAAAACAGGAACGCTTTGCTCAGTTAAGTCCTGCCAAAATGGATTTTGACGACTAATAACAAAAGGGATAGCAAATTGAATAAGCAGACAAAGCGTGCCGATACCTTGTTGACGATGGAAAATAAAATAACCTAAATCGCATGTTTTCAATAACGCGAGATAATCGTCAAATGCCAATTTGTCACGTAATATTTCAACCTGATTATAGGGAAGTAACTGATTAGCCGCTTGGGTAACTTCATCAATATAAACGTGATTATTTTCAGGATATCCCATTGGAATAATCACTTTTGCACGCGTCCCGTATTGCTCAGCAATTGCCTGTAAAGCTTCAATATGGCGATTCGATCTATCTCCTGAATTCCCAACAATAATAGTCAGTTGTTGTTCATCAATGGGCGCTTTCTCTGTCACTGTAAGTGCAGGGTCCATTCTTGTTGGAAAATAGAGCAAACTGGCTGGAATATTAACGTTAAATTGTGCGAAGTAATTTAGATCACCTCGTGTACCAAATACTCGCCCTACACGCTTTTGAGCAAGTTTACGAAGAAGATAGAAAAGTCTAAATTTTAGCTGTTTAGAATCCTGATATAAATCAGCACCCCAGATATGCCACCAAAATTGATGACGTTTAATCTTTCCAGTCAATAATGCCAGCCAAATAGGCGCATTAAACTGACCTAAAAAAAGGAATCGTTGGTGAGTATCGGCTTTTGCCAATGTAACCACTCTCTGTGCAACCTGCTTTTTATCAGCTAAACACTCAATATCTAAAGCTGGGTAGCTTTCTTGCAGTGAAGTATTTTTACTGGCAACGATAAAACGAGGTTTATACGTTAACCCCGCCTCAGTCACGAGGTGGTCGTTAAAAAACCGTAACATTGTGTTGTTATGATGCACAATGTCTGAACCTAGTACGTAAATCAAAGTTGTCATTTGCGCCTGCAATAAATCACGAAAACAGAACTACAGAGAAGGAAGTAAATAATATATGTTGCCATATAGGCTTGAGCGGCACCTAGTGCACCATGCTCAGGAATAAGCCAACGCGAAAATAGCGTTAATAAGGCAAACTGGCTTACTTCTGTAAGGATATAAAAACGTAGTGCCGCTTTTGCGATGACCAAATAACCAAAGACATAAGCGCCTACTTTTAAAACATCACCAACAAGTTGCCATGCAAATAAATCACGCATAGCGACAAATTTATCTGAAAACAGTAACCAAATCGCAAAATCACGTAATAACCACACCATAAAACTCGCAGCAGCTACTGCAGGTAATACAAACTTCAGTGACTTAACGATCTCTTTGGTAATATCACTCTTTTGCGTTAATCGAGAGAGTGTTGGCAATAAATAAACAGAAAAAGATGCGGTAATAAATTGCAAATAAGCATCTGAAATACTGGTCACTCCTTGCCAAATCCCTACATCTTCCCAGCTATAGTGCTCAGCAAGTAAGTTACGCATCATGATATAAGCAACGGGTAATGTAATCGATGTTAGTATCGCCATAATGGTAAACTTACCAAGATGACTGGCTATCGCCTTATCCCAATGAGGTTTTAGTTCGCTTAAAGCGAAGCGTTTACGCCTTGCTACTAAAAATGTAGCAGGAAATAAAATAAGTGCAGGTACTAATGCAAGTCCAATTAATGCACCGTGATAACCCGCAAATAAATAGCACAAATAATAAGCAATAACACCAATAATGCTACCGGCAATCACTGATAAGGCATTACCTGCCGCATCACGATAACCTTTTAAGATGGCAAGAAAATAGTTGCTATATGCTATCCCCATTTGAATAAAAGCAACGGCTCTTACAATATCCTGATATTGATGATAATCATCACCAAATAACACTTGGCTAATGGGAGCAGAAAAAAGAAGAAATAAAATAGCTAATAGTGTGGAAAACAGCAAAATCATGGATGATGAAGTACCCAACACTTTTTTGCGTTGAATATCATCATCTTGATATTGTGCGATTAATTTCGTCACACCATTAAAAATACCCGCACCAGATAAGACACCTAGTACGGTAATTAATTGACGAAAGTTACCTGCTAACCCAACACCTGTTGGCCCAAAAGAGACTGCAAGTAACTTGACGACAAGCAGACCAGCCCCGATTTTTATCAGGGTTGATCCGGCTGTCCAAACTGATGCTTTGGCTAACGACATAATTAAGCAAAGAAGTCGCGAATATGGCCAATAACAGTTTGTTGCTCTTCTTCTGTCATGTTGTAGAACATAGGTAAACGCACTAAACGCTCACTTTCTTGCGTTGTGAAAATATCTTCACCATCAAAGCGACCAAACTTCATTCCTGCTGGGCTGGTATGTAATGACACATAGTGGAATACTGTTAAAACGCCATGTTCTTTCATGTAGTCATTAAACGCGGTACGTTGCTCGATATCTTTCAGTTTGATATAGAACATATGCGCATTGTGTTCTAAACCTTCAGGAACGATTGGAAGCGCCAATAAGCCTTTTTCCGCTAATGGAGTCAATGCATCATAGTAAATCTGCCAAAATGCTAAACGGCGCTCATTAATTTTTTCAGCTTCTTCAAGTTGAGCCCATAAATAAGCCGCTTGTAAGTCTGACATTAAGTAGCTAGAACCAATATCACGCCAAGTATATTTATCTACCTGACCACGGAAAAATTGACTACGATTGGTACCTTTTTCACGGATAACTTCCGCGCGATTGATTAAATCAGGATCGTTAATTAACGTTGCACCACCCTCACCGCCTGATGAGTAGTTTTTAGTTTCATGGAAGCTATAGCAACCAATATGACCAATCGTGCCAAGAGCCTTACCCTTGTAAGTTGACATGACACCTTGTGCGGCATCTTCGATAACAAACAGATTATGTTTTTTCGCAATCGCCATAATCGTGTCCATTTCACACGCAACACCTGCATAATGAACGGGAACAATAGCGCGAGTTTTCTCTGTAATAGCCGCTTCAATTTTTGTTTCATCAATATTCATAGTATCTGGACGAATATCAACAAAAACAATCGTTGCGCCACGTAATACAAACGCATTAGAGGTCGAAACAAAGGTAAAACTTGGCATAATGACTTCATCGCCAGGCTTGATATCTAATAAGATAGCAGCCATTTCAAGCGATGCTGTACAAGATGGTGTTAACAGCGTTTTATGACAATGAAATTGTTCTTCTAACCACTTTTCACATTTCTTTGTGAAATTGCCATCACCACAGAGCTTGCCACTTTCCATAGCTTGTTTCATATATTCTAATTCTGTGCCGACAACCGGTGGTTTATTAAACGGAATCATATTATCCCCTGTATAACCAATAAGTGGTGCTCTCTATTAAGCCCCCACTGTGTGTGTATAAACGCGAAGCAGCAATATTGCTGATCTGTGTTGCAACATATAAGGTGGAAATACCTTGTTGTTGACACCAAAGCTTCGCGGCCGACATCAGTTGTTTACCAATGCCTTGTCCTATTCTGTTGGGCATTACCGCTAGTAATCCCACTCTTGCTTCACTTTCAGATAGACGGCGTAAAGTGACAAAACCACTTACATTATTTTCAGCATCATAAGTCAGTAAACAGATATCATCGAATGTGCCTAACACCGCTTTTTTAACCCATAACGCATAAAAACGACTGCTATCACCTTCTTGATACCAAGGTGTTCTAAAACGACTTTGTACAAAAACCTCTGAAGCCGTTGCCATCAATAAATCGATATCATCTTCATTGGCTTTTCTAAAACAATATTCAGTCGTTTTCTTACAAGCATTTTCTGTGCCAATTGAAAGTTTAAAATCAATTTCACCTTCCGCAAATTGAAAACCTAATTGGCTGAGTTTATCGATGAGAGAAAGCTCATGAGATGCGACTTTAGCTTGAACCACAGCAAAAGTGTCAAGCTGTTCGTCTGTTAATGCGGGCGCTTGTGTATCAAACTCAAGACGCCCTGTTTTGAGGGAGAAATACTCGCTTTCCCACCCAAGATAATTAATATTGGCGAGGACGGACATGTAATAAATCCAATAGATAGCGACCATAGCCTGTTTTAGACAGTGATTTTGCGCTTTCTCTTACTTGGTCATCACTGAGCCAACCATTACGCCAAGCAATCTCTTCAAGGCACGCCACTTTAAATCCTTGACGTTTTTCAACAGTTTGAACAAAGGTACTGGCTTCAATTAAACTATCGTGAGTTCCGGTATCTAACCACGCAAAACCACGCCCCAGTAGTTCAACGTTAAGCTCACCACATTCAAGATACATCTGATTAATCGACGTAATTTCTAATTCACCACGAATCGAAGGTTTAACTCGTTTGGCAAAATCAACCACTCGGTTATCGTAGAAATACAGCCCCGTGACAGCCCAATTAGATTTAGGTTGTTCTGGCTTTTCTTCAATCGATAACACTTTAAAATCATCGTCAAATTCAACAACACCAAATCGTTCAGGGTCCATAACTTGATAACCAAAGACTGTTGCACCGCGTTCACGTTGTGCAACTTGTTTCAGTTTTGGACTAAATCCTTGACCAAAATAGATATTATCGCCTAAAACTAAACAGCAATGATCATCACCAATAAATTCCTCACCCAAAATAAAGGCTTGGGCTAAGCCATCAGGAGATGGCTGAATTTTATATTGAAGATGAACACCAAACGCAGAACCATCACCCAGCAAGCGCTGAAATGAGGTCATGTCATCTGGTGTTGTAATGATCAAAATATCTCGAATACCAGCAAGCATCAGAACTGAAAGCGGATAATAGATCATGGGTTTATCATAGATAGGCAATAACTGCTTCGATACCCCTTTGGTTATCGGATGCAGTCGTGTACCCGAACCACCCGCTAAAATAATACCTTTCATCATTTATCCTTTTTTACTTAATCAGTTCCCAAGCCCTAGACGTTCACCTGCATAAGAGCCATCTAATACTCGTTTCCACCAAGTTTCGTTATTTAAATACCACAAAACCGTTTTACGAATACCAGACTCAAATGTCTCTTCTGGTTTCCAGCCTAATTCAGCTTCAATTTTAGCTGCATCAATCGCATAGCGCAGATCATGACCTGGTCTATCTTTCACATAAGTGATGAGATCGACATACTGAGCAACACCTTCTGGTTTTGCTGGATATAACTCTTCTAACAGCGCACAAATCGTTTTAACAACATCAATATTGCGGCGCTCATTGTGTCCACCAATATTGTAAGTTTTACCCGGTGTAGCTGTTGTTGCGACTAAATAGAGAGCACGAGCATGATCTTCAACATAGAGCCAATCACGGATCTGTTCACCTTTACCATAAACAGGTAATGGTTTTCCTGAAATCGCATTTAAGATAATTAATGGGATTAATTTTTCAGGAAAGTGGTAAGGGCCGTAGTTATTCGAGCAGTTCGTGATCACAGTTGGTAAACCGTAAGTACGCAACCAAGCACGAACTAAATGGTCGCTTGAAGCTTTAGAGGCAGAATATGGGCTACTTGGTGCATAAGGCGTAGTTTCAGTAAAGAAATCATCTGTACCTTCTAAATCGCCATACACTTCATCTGTTGAGATATGGTGGAAACGAAATGCTGTTTTCTTCTCTTCAGGTAGAACTTGCCAAAAGTGACGAGCCGCTTCCAATAAGGTGTAAGTACCCACAATATTGGTTTCAATAAATGCAGCAGGACCATCGATAGAACGGTCAACATGGCTTTCTGCCGCTAAGTGCATAACAACATCGGGCTGATATTGAGCAAATAAGCGATCAAGCTCAGCTCTATCACAGATATCGACTTGCTCAAAGGCATAGCGTTCACTGTCAGCAACAGTTGCTAATGACTCTAAATTACCGGCATAAGTCAGTTTATCCACCACAACAACGCTGTCATTGGTGTTATCAATAATATGTCGAACAACAGCAGAGCCGATAAAACCGGCTCCACCTGTAACTAGAATGCGTTTCAACGCCATACTCCTTTAGTATCTACAATCCATTTTTGAGTGACTTTACTACCAGGGATCGCTTTAAACTGTTGGTGATCAACTAACATTAAGACAATATCCGCGTCTTTCAATGCTTGTTCTGTTGATACTAATTCTGTGATCCCTTTCAGTTTTGTTGGTAACTCATGAATATTAGGTTCAACTGCGAATGTCGTACCACTGTGCCAGTCAGCGACTTGTTTAGTGATATTCATTGCTGGGCTTTCACGTAAGTCATCGATATTAGGCTTAAAGGCTAAACCAAAGCAGGCAATCTTAATTTCGTTTGCGCGTTTACCTGTTTCAGTAAGACAATCAGCAACAGCGGCTTTAACTTGATCGATAACCCACACTGGTTTGCCATCATTGACCAAACGCGCAGTGTGAATTAAACGAGATTGTTTTGGATTTTGTGACACGATAAACCAAGGGTCAACAGCGATACAATGGCCACCAACACCTGGGCCTGGCTGTAAAATATTGACGCGAGGATGGCGATTCGCCAAGCTAATTAGCTCCCACACATTAATATCTTGGTCAGCACAGATCAGTGATAATTCATTCGCAAACGCAATATTAACATCACGGAAGCTATTTTCAGTCAGCTTACACATTTCCGCGGTACGTGCATTAGTGATAACACATTCACCTTCAAGGAAAATTTTGTATAACTCGCTTGCACGCTCTGATGATTTACGATTCATACCACCCACAACACGGTCATTGCGGATAAGTTCAATCATCACTTGACCCGGTAATACACGCTCAGGGCAGTAAGCCACATCGATATCAGCATCTTCACCTTGTTGATGAGGGAAGGTTAAGTCTGGACGAGCTTCCGCTAACCACTCAGCCATTTTTTCAGTAGAGCCAACTGGTGAGGTTGATTCTAGAATAATAAGATCACCTTTTTTCAATACAGGTGCGATAGAGCGTGCGGCTGCTTCAACATAAGCCAAATCAGGCTCATGCTCACCTTTAAATGGTGTAGGTACAGCAATAAGGTAAGCATCTGCTGGCTGTGGCGTGGTATAGGCTTTTAAATGGCCCTCTTCAACCGCTTGTTTAACGACTTTATCAAGATCAGGCTCAACAATGTGAATTTGACCTTTATTAATCGTATCAACGGCATGTTGATTAACATCAACGCCGATGACGCTTTTTTTACGAGAGGCAAAAGCTGCCGCAGTAGGTAAACCAATGTAGCCGAGGCCGATAACAGAAATAGTTTCAAAACTCATAATGTCACCTGATTTTTTTTCAATGCTTCAAGAATACGTTGGCAGGCATGACCATCACCATAAGGGTTTGTCGCCTTACTCATTTGGTGATACGCGTTTTCGTCTGTCAATAAAGAGGTTACTTCGCTAACAATACGTTTAGTATCTGTTCCCACTAAGCGAACAGAGCCCGCTTCAACAGCTTCTGGGCGCTCCGTTGTGTCTCGCATTACAAGAACTGGCTTACCTAATGAAGGAGCTTCTTCTTGAATTCCTCCAGAATCGGTCAAAATAAGGTAAGCATGATTCATTAAATAAACGAATGGGAGATAATCTTGTGGCTGTATTAACTTAATATTATCAATACCATGAAGGATACGTTGAACTGGTTCACTCACATTCGGATTTAAGTGAACAGGATAGACAACTTCTACATCTGGATGTGCTAATGCAATTTCGGCTAAAGCTTGGCAGATACGTTCAAAACCACCACCAAAACTTTCTCGACGATGTCCTGTTACCAAGATCATTTTCTTGTCAGGTTGAATAAATGGATAGTTTACAGCAAGCTCATTTAAGAGTGTTTGATTGCCCATCACTCTGTCACTTACCCAAAACAACGCATCAATTACTGTATTTCCTGTGACAAAAATATTTTTATCCGCAACCGCTTCTCGTACCAAATTTAATTTTGCAGTTTCTGTTGGTGCGAAATGATACATTGCAAGATGCCCTGCAATAGTACGGTTTGCCTCTTCAGGCCAAGGGGAATAAAGGTTGCCAGTACGTAACCCAGCTTCCACATGACCAACAGGAATTCGTTGATAAAATGCGGCTAAACTTGCTGCCATGGTCGTTGTTGTATCACCATGTACCAAAACAACATCAGGTTGAAATGACGCTAATACCGGTTTTAACCCTTCTAAAATACGACAGGTAATATCCGTTAAATCTTGTCCTGGTTTCATAATATTGAGATCGTAATCTGGTTTGATCTCAAAAAGATTTAATACCTGATCAAGCATTTCTCGATGTTGGGCCGTAACACATACCTTCGCTTCAAACGAATCATCATTTGCTAAAGCGTGCACTAAAGGTGCCATTTTTATCGCTTCAGGGCGTGTGCCAAAAACAGTCAACACTTTCACAGTGGCTCTCTTTTTTTCATTGTTATATCGCTTATTTTTGGGAAAGCAATATGCCCTTATACTCAGTACATCAGGTGCCGAAACACCTGATGTCTCGTTATTGTCATCAATGACAAAATTTAATTATTATTATTTTTTTAATGAACTGCGTCTTACTAATGCAACACCTGCACCCGCTAAAACACCAATAGCGCCCCAAAGTACCATCATAAAGGCACGGCGAGGACTATCACGTTTCACAGGATCTTCAGGGGTACGTAGAAAACGGTAAGTTTGGAAGTTATCTTGTAATTTTGCGCCCACAGCAAGGGTCGCTAACATTGCCGTATTTTGATCGTAATCACTATCAAAATCAGCACCTGTTGCGACTAAAGTTTCTAGCTGTGATTGCAACAGAGGAACACCTAACAGAAACAGTTTAGAATCTGGTAACTCATCAATCGCAATCGATGTTTGTTTTTGAGAAATACCTTGTTTCTCAGCCACTTTGATTGATTGCTCTAATAAGTTAATTTGGCGTTGATACGCAGATTGAGCCGCCATTTCTTGACGTTTAACTAGCGCTTTCATTGATTGAGTTCTAGTTGCCCAAGCTGTTATCACTTCATCATTAAGATGGGTAGATGCTCTTTTATTAGCAAAAGCAATATACTCATTTAATAATTGGCTCGCTTCTTTTGATGTTTCCGCGATGAGTTTCAGTTGATCATTAACTAATTTTTTCTCATCAGCAGGCGTAAATTGAATATTGTTAATTAACTCATCCAATAACGCAGCATTAGCCTGTTCATCACTCTCTTTGCGCTGCTTGAAATAATCCGTTTGCAACCAAAACTCACGGCGTGTATCAAACGCTGCGATTTGAGTAATAAACTCTTGATAAGCTTCATCTGAAATAGTTAAAGCTGAGGTTTGTGCTGCTGGATTAATCTGTGTATCAAGATTGCGCAAGAACTGAGATTGCGAATAATAACTGCCTAAGTTATTAATCGTTGGTTTCTCTGTCATTGCGATTGCACTCCATTTAGGCTGCATCAAATAAGATGCACCGAGTGCAATCACTGCAAAAAGCAGAGCGAACCCTATAATCCAGCTTTTGCCTGACCAAAGTGCACAAAAAAGACCTCGAATATCGAGTTCATTATCTGGCTGTTCACCCTGTCGGGAGGCGTTATTTTCCGAGTTCATCACGTTAAAAAACCTCTGCTTATATTAATGCTGTTGTGTTGCTCTACGTAAGCGACGCTTATGTCGTTTAATAAAACGAGCGACTCGCCACGCGCGTTTAATGCAATAACCATACATAACAAATGCAAGCAAGAATAATGCCAACATAAACCATTCAGGGACAAATGATAGGTTTTGACCGATAATACCAATCGCTGCTAATAACGCTGCGGCCGCAGTGATTAAAATAAAGGCTTGGCGAGAAGTAAAACCTGCACGCATGATCAAATGGTGAATATGTTGACGGTCTGGAGAGAAAGGGCTCATCCCTTTACGTAAACGACGGTACATAATTGCCACCATATCCATAAGAGGAATAGCAATTATCCATAATGCAGTTACTGCTTTAACAGGACGAGGCTGAGTTTGTGTTGATGCGACCAATAGCCAAATAATAGTAAATCCAATCAGTGTACTTCCCGCATCACCCATAAAGACTTTGAACTTTTTACCGCAGACCCCTAAATTTAAAAGGATATAAGGTAAAATTGCCGCGATAAATGAGAAGCACCAGAATGCGAGAGCTGAATTACCACTTTGATATAATAAAATACCAAGCGCGCCAAAAGAGACACAAGAAAGACCACCTAATAACCCATCAATACCATCAACCATATTAAAGGCATTGATTGCTGCCCAAACAGCGAAAAGTGTAACAATATAGCCGAAAGGCCCTAAATGCATTTCCCAAGGACCAAAAGCATGACCCAGAGTATCGAGTTTTAACCCCGCCCCCACCATCATCACGATCCCAACAAAAGCTTGGATTGTTGCTCTAATTTTGACACTAATATCGAAGCGATCATCTAATGCGCCGATAAAAACAAGAAGCCCCGCACATGCCAGATACAATTCCTTATGAGGAATATAAATATCTGAAATATAAAATGCGAAAACAATACCAAAATAGACTGATATTCCCCCAACTAAAGGGATCAATCCATGATGTTTCTTACGATAATTCGGTTTATCCACGAGTCCAATTTTCTTTGCAATTTTACGAGCCAAGAATAAAAATGCGAAAGAAAATAAGAACACATAAAAAACGCTTGTGCTCATTTTTAGTATATCCACAGTACTGTTCTCTATAATAAATATAGCTGGTTATTTTACGCTTCCATGTGTTTTTATTCTTTTTTCCAGCTTCACCACGACGAGTTTATTCAAAACCCACCACCCTTCATCAATTATAAGTTTTCCTTAACTATTTTTATTGATGCCATCGCTATTTTTATCAATTACTAAAACATGCAATATATATACCAACATCTCGCTAAAATATTGCAATCTAAAATTAAATTACACCCATAAAAAAACAAAAAACGCCACAACTATTGTGGCGTTTTCATCATATCGTCATTCTTACAAAGTAAACGAGCTTAACAGCATATAAATTGAGGTGATATTACTTATTCTGTAACAGAGCACACTATTTTAATATTTTAATCCTATTCTCAGCTCAATCACTTTGTTAATACACTTTATGAACGTTTCATAAAGTCGAAGAATTCTTCATTTGTCTTAGTCATTGCTAACTTATTAATGAGGAATTCCATTGCGTCAATTTCACCCATTGGATGAATAATTTTACGCAAGATCCACATTTTTTGTAGCTCATCTTGAGACGTCAGTAACTCTTCTTTACGTGTACCAGAACGATTGTAATCAATCGCAGGGAAAACACGTTTTTCAGCAATTTTACGAGACAGGTGTAATTCCATATTACCTGTACCCTTAAATTCTTCGTAGATAACTTCGTCCATCTTAGAACCCGTATCGACTAATGCTGTTGCAATGATAGTCAAGCTACCACCTTCTTCAACATTACGAGCCGCACCAAAGAAACGTTTAGGACGATGTAATGCGTTTGCATCCACACCACCTGTTAACACTTTACCGGATGAAGGAACAACGGTGTTATAAGCACGCGCTAAACGTGTGATGGAGTCTAACAGGATGATAACGTCTTTTTTATGCTCAACTAAACGCTTCGCTTTTTCAATCACCATTTCTGCAACTTGTACGTGACGAGAAGCTGGTTCATCAAAGGTTGAAGCAATAACTTCACCTTTTACTAAGCGTTGCATTTCTGTCACTTCTTCTGGACGTTCATCAATCAGAAGTACCATTAATACGCAATCTGGGTAGTTATGAGCAATATTTGCTGCAATGTTTTGCAGCAACATGGTTTTACCTGCTTTTGGTGGAGCAACGATAAGACCACGTTGGCCACGACCAATTGGTGCAGCTAAGTCAAGAACACGCGCGGTTAAGTCTTCTGTTGAACCATTACCACGTTCCATGCGTAAACGATTATTAGCATGTAAAGGTGTTAAGTTTTCAAAGAGGATTTTACTGCGGGCATTTTCTGGTTTATCAAAGTTAACTTCATTAACTTTTAGGAGAGCAAAATAACGTTCACCTTCTTTAGGAGGACGAATTTTCCCTGCGATGGTGTCACCAGTGCGAAGGTTAAAACGGCGAATTTGACTTGGAGAAACGTAGATATCATCGGGACCAGCAAGGTAGGAACTGTCTGCGGAACGTAGGAAGCCGAAGCCATCCTGCAATATTTCCAGCACACCGTCACCGAAAATATCTTCTCCACTTTTCGCGTGTTGCTTCAAGATAGAGAAAATAATGTCTTGCTTTCTCATTCGAGCCAGATTCTCTAGCCCCATATTTTCGCCAAGTGCTATCAGTTCTGATACCGGCGTATTTTTTAATTCGGTAAGATTCATAATGGTGGGTTCTTAATAACTCGGGGTAACTCTCGAACTATGAACGTGAATAGTATAACAGCGAATCGCTGTCAGTTTCGTCATGTGTAAAATTACAGATTATAACTTTCTAACATAAGGGTATAACTAAAATGATAATGTTAGAGAGTGTTAATACTATTAGACCAGTCTGCTTTACCCCAGGGAAGTGACATTCATTTTCGCGATGCATGAGTGTACTTTCAACTTATGGGTTAGGAACATATTTTGGAAAAATTTATATCCCTTGAATACTATAGATTATTCTAAGGCAACTTGACTGGTTAGATGAATTCAGATTACTTATATTAAATATCATATTAGATTAAATATCATATCATGTTATTCAATTCTATTACTTTGTACGCTTGATATTCAATATCTCAGACTTATTTAATCGTGTCTAATCATATTGACAAGTAGAACCGATATATTATGTAAGTAAGTGGCGCTAACTTATCATGCTTCGAAGCGGACGTCTAGCGGTCAATAACAGAAATACTGACAAGGTCTAAACGTCCTACTTTATTTTTGATATCTAAATCAAATTAGATATTTTCGTCTAAAAACTCTTTCAGTTGAGTTTTTGACAATGCACCTACTTTAGTTGCAGCAACTGCACCGTTTTTGAATAAAATCAGTGTAGGAATGCCACGAATACCGTATTTTGGTGCTGTCAGCGGGTTTTGATCGATGTTTAGCTTCGCAACTGTTAATTTACCAGCGTATTCTGTTGCAACTTCATCTAGAATAGGAGCAATCATTTTACATGGGCCACACCATTCAGCCCAGAAATCAACGAGCACAGGGCCGGTTGCATTTAATACATCAGCATCGAATTTGCTGTCAGATAAGTGAAGGATTTTATCGCTCATTGTTCTACTCCAAAGAATAATATTGACCGTACCAGTGTAACATTAAATAACAAAAGTCTGTCTGCATTTCAGCGGATAAACTTTTGTAATGCAACCCATAACTGATATTCTATTACATTATGAGCAAAACATATTTGACAGAAAAGAAGTTTTCCGACTTCGCCTTGCATCCAAAAGTGATAGAAGCCCTTGAGAAAAAAGGGTTCTCTAATTGTACACAAATTCAGGCATTGACGTTACCTATCACTGTGAAAGGTCAAGACATTGCCGGGCAAGCCCAAACAGGAACAGGCAAAACGTTGGCGTTTTTAACTTCAACGTTTCATTATCTTTTAACGCACCCTGCTAAAGAAGGGCATGAAACTAATCAACCTCGTGCACTTATTATGGCGCCAACACGCGAATTAGCCGTACAGATTTATTCTGATGCTAAAGAGCTTGCGCAAAACACAGGGATTAAAATGGGTCTCGCCTACGGTGGCGACGGCTATGACGAACAACTCAAAGTATTAAGCAATGGTGTCGATATCGTTATTGGCACAACAGGTCGTTTAATTGACTATGTTAAGCAAGGTCATATTAACCTTAGCGCAATCCAAGTAGTGGTACTTGATGAAGCTGACAGAATGTACGATCTCGGCTTTATTAAAGATATTCGTTGGATTTTCCGTCGTATGCCAATTGCGGCTGAGCGTATGAATATGCTGTTCTCTGCAACGCTTTCTTACCGCGTAAGAGAACTGGCTTTTGAGCAAATGAATAACCCTGAGTATGTTGAAGTAGAACCTGAGCAAAAAACAGGTTTTAGCATAAAAGAAGAACTCTTTTATCCTTCAAATGAAGAGAAAATGCGTCTTCTTCAAACATTAATTGAAGAAGAATGGCCAGATCGCTGTATCATTTTCGCCAATACAAAACATCGTTGTGACGATATTTGGGCGCACCTTGCTGCAGATGGACACCGCGTTGGTTTATTAACCGGTGATGTTCCTCAGAAAAAACGCCTACGCATTTTAGAAGATTTTACCCAAGGTAATATTGATATTCTGGTTGCTACTGACGTTGCCGCTAGAGGTCTTCATATTCCATCAGTGACACATGTTTTTAACTATGATTTACCTGATGATTGTGAAGATTATGTTCACCGTATTGGTAGAACAGGACGCGCTGGAAATAGTGGTAACTCAATCAGCCTTGCATGTGAAGAATATGCACTGAATTTACCTGCAATTGAAACCTATATTCAACATGCTATTCCTGTGAGTAAATATAATAGTGATGCGTTATTAGCTGATCTTCCTGAGCCTAAACGCCGTCACCGTCCTCGCCAAGGTCAGCCTCGTCGCAACAATGCGCCGGCGCGAAATAATAGAGGAAATAATACTCAACGTAACAACCGAAATAAACGCCCGAGTCATCCATAAATTATGCTGAAATCCTCATCACTTTATGCTGCTATTGATTTAGGTTCTAACAGTTTTCATATGTTAGTCGTTCGAGAAATCGCGGGCTCTATACAAGTCCTTTCCCGCGTGAAACGTAAAGTTCGACTCGCTGCTGGCCTAAACAGTGAAAATGAATTGTCAGAGCAGGCAATGGAACGCGGTTGGCAATGTTTACGACTTTTTTCTGAATATCTACGTGATATTCCGGCTGAACAAATCAGAGTCGTAGCAACAGCCACATTACGTATTGCTAAAAATGCAGATATTTTTGTCGCAAAAGCGTCTGAAATATTGGGCAATACTGTTCATGTTATTAGTGGTGAGGAAGAAGCA
Source organism: Proteus sp. fly-1013 (assembly GCF_040140245.1). Lineage (NCBI taxonomy): Bacteria > Pseudomonadati > Pseudomonadota > Gammaproteobacteria > Enterobacterales > Morganellaceae > Proteus > Proteus sp. fly-1013. The sequence continues at coordinate 53,730 of NZ_JBEEWD010000013.1, forward strand.
CGCCTTATCTATCGTGGCGTTGCACATACCACTGGTGGTGCAGAGCAACGTTTAGTCGTCGATATTGGTGGTGGTAGCACAGAACTGGTTACAGGTACTGGCGCTAAAACGACGCAATTAATGAGCTTAAGTATGGGCTGTGTAACTTGGTTAGAGCGCTATTTTACTGACCGCTCTTTAACTCAAGAAAATTTTGCTAAAGCACAAGACGCAGCCAAAGCAATACTCGCCCCAGTGGCAGATAAATTAATTGAGCAAGGCTGGCAAGTGTGTGTAGGTGCCTCTGGTACTGTACAAGCGTTACAAGAGATCATGATTGCCCAAGGTATGGATGAATTAATCACCTTACCTAAGCTTGAGCGACTCAAACACAAAGCCATTGAGTGTGGGAAACTAGAAGAACTGGAAATTGAAGGGCTTACTTTTGAACGAGCCTTAGTGTTTCCAAGTGGGCTTGCTATCTTAATCGCCATATTTGAAACACTACATATCGATAATATGATCTTAGCAGGTGGTGCATTACGAGAAGGCTTAGTCTATGGAATGTTGCATCTTCCTATTGAGCAAGATATCCGCCAACGTACTCTTCGTAATGTCCAACGTCGGTTTCAGATTGATATTGAGCAAGCACATAGAGTTCAACAACTTGCAGAACACTTTTTTATTCAAGTCAGCAAAAGTTGGCAGTTAGATAATCGGTGCCGTGAATTGCTTAACAGCGCCAGCGCATTACATGAAATTGGACTAAGTGTCGATTTCCGTCAAGCGCCTTCACATGCAAGCTATCTGATCTCTCATCTTGATTTACCGGGATACACACCTGCGCAACGACGTTTATTGGCTTCTTTGCTAAAAAACCAAACAGGGATCATCGATCTTGCACCCCTTAATCATCAAAATGCACTACCGATAACTCAAGCCAATCGACTAGTGCGTTTACTGCGATTAGCCATCATTTTTGCTAGCCGTCGCCGTGATGATACTCTCCCTGCTTTACGATTACGCACTGAAGATGAGAAACTCATTATTACGCTGCCATATCAATGGCTTAATGAGCATCCATTGCGGGCTGAAAATCTCCAAGAAGAGATCCAACTTCAGAGCTATGTCCATTGGTCTTTAATGATTGAAGAACAAAATAGCTCTCGTATAAGTTAATTTTTTACTTATACAAAAATAAAAACCCCTTGAACATCAATATGCCAAGGGGTTAATTTTATTAACCAAGTCTTATATTATTCAGGTTTGTGTCTTGCCAGCATAGCCCTTAATCCCGCAACACCTTTTTGCCCTTTCTCTTGTTTTTCTTCGGCACTTAACACTTTCTTTTTATTAGTATCCCAATTTAAATCATCTTGAGGCAATTCATAAAGAAAACGGCTTGGATCAGGTTTGATTAATTCGCCATATTGACGCCTTTCTTTACATAACGTAAAAGTAAGTGTTTTTTGTGCTCGAGTAATTCCCACATAAGCAAGACGTCTTTCTTCTTCTACATTATCTTCATCAATACTACTTTGGTGTGGCAATATGCCCTCTTCCATTCCTACTAAAAATACATGAGGAAACTCAAGACCTTTAGAGGCATGTAATGTCATTAACTGAACTTGATCTAACTCTTCTTCTGTCTCTCCTCGCTCCATCATATCGCGCAAGGTAAAGCGGTTAACGACTTGAGAAAGCGTCATAGGTTCATGTAATTCATCACCTTCAAGCATCTCACTCATCCATAAAAACAGCTGATTAATATTTTTCATTCTCATTTCAGCAGCTTTTGCGCTACTTGAGGTTTCATATAACCAACTTTCATAATCCATTTCATGCAATAAATCACGTACAGCTAACAGTGGCTCTCGTTCTGATTTTTGCACTATACGTGACATCCATTGAGAGAATGCTTGTAATGAATTTAAGCCTCGTCCCGTTAATGTTTGACCTAATCCCAAATCAAAACAGGCATTGTATAAACTTTTATCTCGAACTTTTGCCCACTCACCTAATTTTTGAATTGTCATAGGCCCAATTTCACGACGAGGTTTATTCACGATACGTAAAAATGCCGCATCATCATCAGGATTGGTAATTACTCGTAAATAGGCAAGAATATCTTTTATCTCTTCACGTGAGAAAAAAGAGGTTTCACCCGAAATACGATAAGGAATGCGATTTTGCATCAAGTATTTTTCAAAAATACGAGACTGATGATTACCACGATAAAGGATCGCATAATCCTTATAATTGGTTTTATTAATAAAGTGATGAGCAATTAATTCGCCAGCGACACGCTCCGCTTCATGCTCTTCATTATTAGCCGTTAAAACCCGCAGTTCATCACCATAACCTAATTCTGAAAATAACCGTTTTTCAAAAACATGGGGATTATTTTCAATCAAGATATTCGCTGATTTTAGAATACGCCCAGAAGAGCGATAATTTTGCTCAAGCTTAATCACATTAAGTTGTGGAAAATCTTTTTGTAATAGCACTAAATTTTGAGGGCGAGCACCACGCCATGAATAGATTGATTGGTCATCATCGCCTACAACCGTAAAACGAGCTCTTTCACCAACCAGCCATTTGACTAATTCATATTGGCTTGTATTTGTATCTTGATATTCATCCACCAGCAAATAACGAATACGTCTTTGCCAGCGCTCTCTGACTTCTTCATTTGTGCGCAATAACAAGGTTGGGCGGCTAATTAAGTCATCAAAGTCGAGCACATTACAACTACGCAGATGTTGCTCGTAACGTCGAAAGCATTCGGCAAACGTATGATCTTGTTGCGATCTCGCCATTCCTATTGCTTGCTCTGGCGTAAGCATGTCATTTTTCCAGTTAGAGATTTGGCTCTTTAACTGAGAAAGTAAATCTTTATCTTCTTCTAATAAATCAGCCGTTAATTCTTTAAGTAATGCAGATTGGTCTTGATCATCAAACAGTGAAAATTTAGCTTTAATTCCTAACGCTTTATATTCGCGTTTAATAATTTCTAATCCCAATGTATGAAACGTTGAGATCATTAATCCCTTCGCTTCTTGACGCCCTAAAGTTTGAGCGACACGCTCTTTCATTTCACGCGCGGCTTTATTGGTAAACGTCACTGCCGCAATTTGCTTTGCTGGATATTGGCATTGACGAATAAGGTGTGCAATTTTATTGGTAATAACCCGAGTTTTACCCGATCCCGCACCCGCCAAGACCAAACAAGGGCCCGACACATATTCCACTGCTTTTTGTTGACCAGGATTTAATCGCATACTTTTTCCAAACTTCATTAACCAAGAACATAACGGGGGATAATTGTAGCAGAAAGCGATCAAAGTCTTGAGTATTCCCTCTTTCAATTTTTTCACACTATAAAAACAAAAAACCGCACTCCATTTAGAAATACGGTTTTCGAAAAAATTCAATCTTCACTTTTCACTTATTTTTCTAAGCTATTTGCGTGAGAAGAAGGCGGCAAAAGAGGTTATCCCAAGGAGCATACATAAGTATGTGACTTGGGTAACCGAGTGTAGCCAACGCACTTATCGCGTAAAGAGCGACGAAAAATCAGTCGGTATGTGACTTGGGTAACCGAGTATAGCCAACGCACTTATCGCGTAAAGAGCGACGAAAAATTAGTTGGCAACAGCAATCTTCTTCATATCCGTCATATACCCACGCAACGTTTTACCTACGGCTTCAATTGGGTGCTGACGAATTGCTTCATTAATATCACGTAATTGTGCGTTATCTGTTCCATTATCTTGAACTTTCTTCGCTAAATCGCCAGCTTGCAATGTTGTCATAAACTCTTTCAGCATAGGAACAACAGCGAATGAGAACAAATAGTTACCATATTCTGCGGTATCAGAAATAACTACGTTCATTTCATATAAACGCTTACGAGCAATGGTATTCGCGATTAATGGCAGCTCATGCAGTGATTCATAATAAGCTGACTCTGCAAAGATCCCTGCTTCAATCATGGTATCAAAAGCTAATTCAACGCCAGCTTTAACCATTGCAACCATTAACACACCGTGATCAAAGTACTCTTGCTCACTGATTTTACCCTCATATTCAGGATAATTTTCAAATGCGCTTGCTCCGGTCTCTTCACGCCATGTCAGCAAGTTTTTATCATCATTTGCCCAATCAGCCATCATTGTTTCAGAGAATTTACCTGAAATGATATCGTCCATGTGTTTTGCAAACAGTGGAGCCATGATCTCTTTCAGTTGCTCTGATAATGCATAAGCACGCATTTTTGCAGGGTTAGATAATCTATCCATCATCAAGGTGATGCCACCTTGTTTCAGTGCTTCTGTAATCGTTTCCCAACCAAATTGGAGCAACTTACCTGCATAGCCTGGCTCAACACCATCAGCAACCATCTTGTCGTAACATAACAGCGAGCCAGCTTGTAACATACCGCACAGAATAGTTTGCTCACCCATTAAGTCTGATTTTACTTCAGCAACGAAAGATGACTCTAAAACACCCGCACGATGACCACCTGTTGCAGCAGCCCATGCTTTCGCAATGGCCATACCTTCGCCTTTTGCATCATTTTCAGGGTGAACTGCAATCAGTGTTGGAACACCAAAACCACGCTTATATTCTTCACGAACTTCGGTACCCGGACATTTTGGTGCAACCATAACAACGGTGATGTCATCACGAATTTTTTCGCCAACTTCAACGATATTAAAACCATGAGAGTAACCTAATGCTGCACCTGATTTCATCAATGGTTGAACAGCTTGAACAACAGCGGAGTGTTGTTTGTCTGGCGTTAAGTTAACAACTAAATCTGCTTGAGGGATCAACGCTTCATAAGTTCCAACCTCAAAACCGTTTTCGGTTGCACGACGCCATGATGCACGTTTTTCATCAATTGCTTCTTGGCGTAAGGCATACGCGATATTCAAACCTGAATCACGCATATTTAAACCTTGGTTAAGACCTTGAGCGCCACAACCAACAATAACGACTTTTTTGCCTTTCAGGTAATTTGCTTCATCAGCAAATTCTTCACGTGACATAAAGCGACATTTACCTAATTGCGACAACTGCTGACGCAGATTCAATGTATTAAAATAATTTGTCATAGAAGACTCCAAAATCGTTGTGTATGTGTTTGCTATTATTGTCCTCACTCTCCGTGAGGTGTTGCATGACTTTACTATATGGGATGAAAGCCATTGCTTAAATTGATATATTTACAAGATAGTGTTGCAAAAAATGCAACGTTCTTTTTTATCACCTAAGGTGGCTGACAATGGATATTCGTGATCTCAAACTCTTCCTGCATTTAGCTGAAAGTTGTCACTTCACCAAGACCGCACAAGCGATGCACGTCAGCCCTTCTACGCTCTCTCGTCAAATTCAACGTCTTGAAGAAAGCTTAGGCCATCCCCTGTTTTTACGTGATAACCGACAGGTGACTCTCACCGATGCGGGCGAACAGCTAAAACGCTATGCTCAACAAACCTTATTGCAATATAAGCAACTTAAGCACACGTTAAATCAAAATAGCCCCAGCCTTTCTGGCGAACTGCGTCTGTTTTGTTCTGTAACAGCGGCTTACAGCCATTTGCCACCTATTCTTGACCGCTTTCGTGCAGAAAATCCATTAGTTGAAATAAAGCTCACCACAGGAGATGCGGCTGATGCGGTCGATAAAGTGCAATCTGATGAAGCTGATTTAGGTATTGCAGGAAAACCTGAAAAACTTCCTGAAAATATCTGTTTTGAAAAAATAGGCGAAATTCCATTAGTACTGATTGCGCCCGCACTGCCGTGCAATGTTCGCCATCTTGCAACACAAGAGAAACCTGATTGGCTCAATATTCCATTTATCATTCCTGAACATGGCCCATCGCGACAACGAATTGCGTTATGGTTTAAACGCCACCGTATCCATAATCCTTTAATTTATGCGACTGTTTCAGGGCATGAAGCGATCGTCTCAATGGTTGCGTTAGGTTGTGGTATTGCACTTATCCCACAAGTTGTCGTTGATAACTGCCCTGAGCCCGTTCGTAATCGCATCTCTTCATTGGATAATATTTCAATGGTAGAACCTTTCGAATTAGGCGTTTGTGGATTACACAAACGCCTTCAAGAGCCTGTGATTAGTGCTTTTTGGCGATTACTCCACGACTAAGTTTGCCGTTTGTGGTGACAGGAATAGCTGAAAAGAAGGATTTCCTGTCTCATCATGATATTCATAGCCTAATGCATCTAAATGCCGCTCGAAACGTCCTTCTGTTTCGGGTAGTTCAAATGCCACCAGCACACGCCCATAATCGGTACCATGACTACGATAGTGGAATAACGTGATATTCCAATAAGTCCCTAATGTTTTTAAAAACTTCATTAAAGCGCCCGGTGATTCAGGAAACTCAAAACTAAATAAACGCTCTTTAAGCGGTTTATTAGGACGACCACCGACCATATAACGCACATGAAGTTTTGCCATTTCATCATCAGACAAATCAGCCACTTGATAACCAGCAGTCGTAAGTTCACGCAAAATTTCTTTGCGCTCTGCAAGTCCTTGGCTTAAACGAACACCAACAAAAATACGTGCATTTTCAGGATCAGCATCGCTATAACGATAATTAAATTCCGTGACAACTCGTTGTCCTAAAATTTGACAGAAACGTAAAAAACTACCCTTTTGTTCAGGGATCGTCACAGCAAGTAATGCTTCGCGTTTTTCGCCTAATTCACAGCGTTCAGAGACATAACGTAGTCCATGGAAATTCACATTCGCACCAGAAAGCACATGCGCTAGACGCTCACCTTTGATCTGGTGCTTTTCAACGTATTTTTTAAGCCCAGCCAATGCCAACGCGCCTGAAGGCTCTGCAATTGCACGCACATCTTCAAATAAATCTTTTACTGCGGCACAAATTTCATCACTATCAACAGTAATGACATCATCAACATATTTTTGGCATAAACGAAAAGTTTCATCACCAATACGCTTAACGGCAACACCTTCTGCAAATAAGCCTACTCGAGCTAATTCAACAGGGTGTCCTGCCTCTAATGCGGCTTTTAAACATGCGGCATCTTCTGCTTCAACGCCGATAACCTTAATTTCTGGCATAAGCTGTTTGATTAATACCGCCACCCCAGCAATTAAACCACCACCACCAACCGGTACGAAAATACGGTCAAGATGAACATCTTGTTGTAAGAGTTCCATTGCCAGTGTTGCCTGCCCTGCAATGACAGCAGGATGATCAAAAGGTGGAACAAAGGTGTATCCCATCTCTTCAGACAGCGCGATAGCTTTCGCTTTTGCTTCATCAAAGTTGGCACCATAAAGCAAAGCTTCTCCACCAAATTGGCGAACAGCATCGACTTTAATATCCGCCGTTGCCACTGGCATCACAATTAATGCCTTTACACCCATTCGATTCGCTGACAGCGCAACACCTTGAGCGTGGTTACCCGCAGAAGCTGTCACAACACCTTTCTCTTTTTGCTCAGGAGTCAGCCCTGCAATCATGGTGTAAGCACCACGTAATTTAAAGCTATGAACAGGCTGTCTGTCTTCACGCTTAACTAAAATTGTATTTTCTAAACGCTCAGAGATTTTTATCATCTCTTGGAGCGGGGTGACTATTGCGGCTTCATAAACCGGCGCACTCAGCGCCGCTTTTAAATATTCAGCGCTACTTGGCGCTGAATTTAAAGGTCTAAAGGCAGCCATTTTTAGCCCCCTAATTTAGATTTATCACGCACCGCACCTTTATCGGCACTAGTGGCTAAAGAAGCATAAGCCCGTAAGGCGAACGAAACTTGGCGCTGTCTATTTTGTGGTGTCCATGCTTTATCACCACGGGCATTTTGTGCATCACGGCGAACAGATAACGTTTTATCATCTACCTTTAATGAGATCTCACGAGTTGGAATATTGATAGAGACGATATCGCCCTCTTCCACTAAACCAATGACGCCACCATTTGCGGCTTCAGGTGAAACATGTCCGATAGATAAACCTGATGTTCCACCAGAGAAACGTCCGTCAGTGATAAGTGCGCAAGCTTTACCTAATCCCATTGATTTTAAATAAGAGGTTGGATACAGCATCTCTTGCATACCCGGTCCACCTTTAGGACCTTCGTAGCGAATAATGACCACATCGCCTGCCACTACCTTTCCACCTAAGATAGCCTCAACAGCATCATCTTGGCTTTCATATACTTTTGCGGGACCACTAAAAATTAAGTTGTCTTCATCAACGCCTGCTGTTTTAACAATACAGCCATCTACTGCTAAGTTACCGGATAAAACCGCTAATCCACCATCTTGGCTATAAGCATGTTCTTTACTGCGGATACATCCGTTTTCACGATCGGTATCTAAGGTTGGCCAACGACAGTTTTGAGAAAATGCTTTCGTGGTACGAATACCTGCAGGGCCTGCTTGGAACATCGATTTTACTTGCTCATCTTGCGTTAACATCACGTCATATTGCGCTAATGTTTCTGGCAAAGTTAGCCCTAAAATATTATCTACATTACGGTTAAGTAAGCCGGCTCTGTCTAATTCACCTAAAATACCCATGACCCCACCTGCGCGGTGAACATCTTCCATATGATATTTTTGTGTACTTGGTGCCACTTTACATAAATGAGGTACTTGGCGAGAAAGCCTGTCGATATCTTCCATCGTGAAGTCAACCTCACCTTCTTGCGCAGCAGCCAATAAATGCAGAACTGTATTTGTCGAGCCACCCATTGCAATGTCTAAGATCATTGCATTTTCAAAGGCTTCTTTTTTAGCGATATTGCGCGGTAATGCAGATTCATCATCTTTTTCATAATAGCGCTTGGTTAATTCAACAATGCGCTTACCTGCGTTGATAAATAGCGTTTCACGATCTGCGTGTGTTGCAAGTAATGAGCCATTTCCCGGTTGAGATAATCCCAGTGCTTCTGTTAAACAGTTCATTGAGTTTGCGGTAAACATACCTGAACAAGATCCGCATGTTGGGCAAGCCGATCGTTCGATTTGCTCACTATCAGCATCGCTGACATTTGGATTCGCTCCTTGGATCATGGCATCAACCAGATCTAATTTGATCAGTTGGTCTGAAAGCTTCGTTTTTCCCGCTTCCATAGGGCCACCAGAAACAAAAATAACCGGAATATTTAAACGTAAAGACGCCATTAACATCCCTGGGGTGATCTTGTCGCAGTTTGAGATACACACCATCGCATCAGCACAGTGCGCATTAACCATATATTCAACAGAGTCTGCGATAAGTTCACGGGATGGCAAAGAGTAAAGCATGCCACCGTGTCCCATTGCGATACCATCATCAACCGCAATGGTATTAAATTCTTTAGCGACACCACCAGCGGCTTCAATTTGCTCAGCAACGAGTTTTCCTAAATCCCGCAGATGCACATGACCCGGTACAAATTGCGTAAATGAGTTCACAACTGCGATAATGGGTTTACCAAAATCAGCATCAGTCATTCCTGTTGCACGCCATAAGGCACGGGCTCCAGCCATATTACGACCGTGTGTCGTTGTCGCTGAACGGTATTTAGGCATTTTTCACACTCCTGCGATAAAGAAAGCGAGTAGGGAACGATCTACCCGCTAAACAAATTTATTTGATTATGTTTATGAATTGATTGGATCTAACCAGCCGTATTTATCTTCTGTTTCACCCGTAAACAGACCAAAGAAGGCTTTTTGAATTGCTTTGGTCACTGGGCCACAACGTCCGATACCTACTTGAATACCATCAACACTACGTACTGGTGTTATCTCTGCGGCTGTGCCTGACATAAAGACTTCGTCTGCAAGATAAAGTGATTCACGAGAAAGCACTTGTTCACGCACTTCATAACCTAGATCTTTTGCTAATTTGATGATGGCATCACGCGTGATCCCTGGCAGGGCTGATGAAGTAAATGGAGGTGTAAAAATAACACCATCTTTTACTTCAAATAAGTTTTCACCCGCACCTTCTGATAAATAGCCATGAACATCTAATGCAATCCCTTCTTGGTAACCGTGGCGACGAGCTTCACTTCCCACTAATAATGAGGATAAATAGTTACCACCAGCTTTAGCTGCCGTTGGAATAGTATTCGGTGCCGCGCGGTGCCAAGAGGAAACCATTGCATCAATACCTTTATCTAAAGCTTCTTCACCGAGATAGGCTCCCCACGGGAATGCAGCAATAATCACATCCGTTTTATAGCCTGCTGGCGGATTAACTCCCATACCGACATCGCCAATAAAAACTAATGGACGAATATAAGCACTGACTAATTTGTTTTTACGTAAGGTTTCACGACATGCTTCCATTAACTCATCAACGCTTTGCTCAACAGGCATACGATAGATTTTGGCTGAGTCATGTAAACGTTGCATATGCTCACGATGGCGAAATACCACAGGACCTTTATGAGAATTGTAACAACGCACACCTTCAAATACGGAAGTACCATAATGTAATGCGTGAGACATCACATGAACTTTTGCCTCAGCCCATGGAACCATTTCACCGTTAAACCAAATATAATCAGCTTGCTTTGTCATTCTTTTATCCTTACATGGCACTTAGTGCATTCATGAACCGTAATTTTTCTTTCTGTTGATGTGATACTTGAATACCTGCAACATCAGCTAATTTTGTTAACTGGCTGCACAGAAGTTCTAATGGTCGCTGACTACTCACCGTCAGACTTAAATTAATATTGTTGCTCTCTGTGATATTCATATTCATTGAGCATATATGAAAACCACGATGACGGATAACTCTCAGGATACGTTCTAAGATCTCTGGACAAAAACGGGCTTCAATTGTGATATTGTGTTGGTTCATTTTGATTTCTCCATCATCTCATCATTACTTGCGCCCGGCGGAACTAAAGGCCAGACATTTTCTGCGTCATCGATAGATACCTGTAATAAATAAGGGCCATCGCTCTCTAATAAACATTTTATTGCATCAGCAACTTGTGCTTTTTCTGTGATGCGTTGCCCAGGAATATCAAAAGCTTTAGCCAAGGCAACAAAGTCTGGATTGTCTGTTAAAATTGTTTCGCTATAACGTTGTTCAAAAAACAGCTCTTGCCATTGGCGAACCATACCAAGACGTTGGTTATCTAATAACACCAATTTGATAGGTAATTGCTTACGTTTAATTGTGCCCAACTCCTGCACATTCATCATAAAAGAGCCGTCGCCTGATACGCAGATAACACATGCATCAGGTCTAGCAATCTGAGCGCCTACTGCTGCAGGGATACCAAATCCCATGGTGCCTAAACCACTTGAAGTAATAAAATTTTCAGGTGCATCAAATGTCATGTGTTGTGCTGACCACATTTGATGTTGACCTACATCTGTTGTCACAACAGTATTTTCAGGTTTTGCATCTGATAATTGTTTTAATAATAACGGTGCATAAATTGCAGAGCCGGGATGATCATAACGCCACGCGTGTTCTGCTTTTAATTCTTGAACCTCTTGTTGCCAAGCTGCGATAGATAATGGCTGAGATAAAGCTGATAACAACACTTTCGCATCCCCCAATAACGCAACATGCGCCTGTTTCAATTTATTTAATTCTGCATGGTCGATATCGATATGGATAACCTTGGCATTAGGTGCAAAAGTATTTAATCGTCCCGTTACGCGATCATCAAAACGTGCGCCAACAGCAATTAATAAATCACTACGCTGAACAGCATAATTTGCCGCTTTAGTACCATGCATACCTAACATGCCTAAATAATTGGCATCTAATGCATCAGCACAGCCTAATCCTTTTAAAGTGGAGACTACGGGCATTTCTGTTTGCGTCACAAATTCTCTTAACGTTTCCACAGCATTACTCATGGCAACACCACCACCTACATACAAAATAGGTTTTTGTGCCTTCGCTAACATCTGCTTAGCTTGAGCCAGCTCTTGTGTTGGGTAAGGAAACTCTTGCTCTTCTGGCAATTCATAACTTGATAAATGAGAAGCATCAGCCAATTGAACATCTTTAGGAATATCAATTAAAACAGGTCCAGGGCGACCTTGAGATGCGATAGAAAATGCTTCTGATAACACTCTTGGTAATTCATCAACGGTCGAAACTAAAAAACTATGTTTTGTACACGCTAACGAAAGACCTAAAACATCAATTTCTTGGAATGCATCAGTACCAATCAAATCGGAGGCAACTTGCCCTGTGATAGCAACAACAGGCACAGAATCTAACAATGCATCAGCAAGTCCAGTGATAACATTAGTAGCGCCTGGGCCTGATGTCGCGATACAAACACCCGTTGTACCTGTAGAGCGAGCAAAACCAATAGCAGCAATTGCAGCACCTTGTTCATGGCGACATAAAACATGTTCAACACCACCATCATAAAGGGCATCGTAAACAGGCATGATCGCACCACCAGGGTAACCAAAGACTGTTTCGACTTGATGTTTTCGTAATGCCTGTACTAACCACTGTGCTCCATTCATTCTCTCACCCTGCCATCTTAACTTCTTGTTTAATTTGAATTTATTTTCTATTTAATCTCTTTTTCAAACTCAGGCTCAAAAAAAACCCCCGCGCCTTTCGGTGCGGGGGTTTTTAAGAGATCCGGCTAGTTTAGTTAGCCTTTCTTCGTCCTAGTGCAGCCCCGCACGGTGGGTTAATAATCACCACCACGCTGACAATAATTAGGCTAATCACTAGGACGATAGTATTCATAGTTTTATAACTTCTTTTCTTATTTAAAATGTTTGTTGTGTTGTGTTTTCTTTCACTCTGTCCTTTTAGAGTTATCATGATATTTTAGAATTGACAACGTTTATTTTAAAAATAATCGTAACAGCATGAATTTAATAAATATTTTTATACCGCAAATCATCATCAGAACATCTATCTATAAAATATTTATTTTTTAGTTATTAATGCTAAGAAAGAACCCGTTATTTTGTTTTTTCTACTATTACACGTCATTATTTAAAGTAAAAAAGAGAACAGGTTTTTTATTATATTTATATTAATTTATTAAATTATTTATCATTATAATTAATTACTATATTTCAATATGTTACGTTATTTTCGAGATACTTCGCATTTATTTAACTCTCCATTTAACACAAAAGAAAAAATAATTTAAAAAGAGAAAAATAATGGAGAATAAAAAATGGCATTAGCAATAATATATACACGTGCCTCTTTAGGAATATCAGCTCCGCTTATTACTATTGAGGCTCATATTAGTCAGGGATTACCCGGATTAACATTAGTTGGATTACCAGAGACTGTCGTAAAAGAAGCAAAAGACAGAGTAAGAAGTGCGCTCATTAATAGCGGATATACTTATCCTGCAAAAAGAATAACAATTAATCTATCACCTGCCGATTTACCCAAAGAAGGTGCGCGTTATGATTTACCTATTGCGCTGGCAATACTCATTGCATCTGAACAATTAACATCAAATAAATTAGAGTGTTATGAGTTTATTGGAGAGCTTGCACTTTCTGGTAAATTACAACGAGTTAATGCAGTTATTCCATCAATTCTTAGTGCTTCAAAAGATCATCGAATATGCATTGTATCAACAGAACATCAAACTGAAGTTTCATTATTACCCAACAAATCGGCTTTATTAGCCTCTCATCTTTTAGAAATTTGCCACCACCTAGAAAATAATACGCCATTAATTGAAACAGAAAGTTTTATTATTAATGATGAAATTGAAAATCAAGATAATAAAGATATGAGCGATATAATTGGTCAAAATAATGCAAAAAGGGCAGCAGAAATCACAGCAGCAGGAAATCACAACATTTTATTTCTTGGGCCACCAGGAACAGGTAAAACAATGTTGGCGCAAAGGATAAGTACACTTCTTCCACCTTTAACTGCTAAAGAAGCACTTGATGTATTAATCATTAGTAGTTTAAGAGGAGTGACATTTGATGAAAGAAAATGGCCTACAAGACCATTTAGAGCCCCGCATCATACTTCCTCTGCGGTTGCTTTAACGGGAGGAGGTTCTCTTCCTAAGCCAGGAGAAATTACATTAGCACATCACGGTATTTTATTTTTAGATGAACTGCCTGAATTCGAACGACGTGTACTCGATGCATTACGAGAACCTCTAGATGCTAGAGAAATTACTATTTCACGAGCAAAAGCCAAAATAAGCTACCCAGCCAACGTATTATTAGTCGGTGCATTAAATCCAAGCCCAACAGGACACTATCAAGGTAATCACAATCGAGTACCAATAAAACAGATCCTGCGCTATTTAAGCAAGGTTTCTGGACCTTTTTTAGATAGGTTTGATTTATCTGTCGAAATGCCACTGCTTCCTCAAGGCGCGCTTATTCATCCTACATTTACCACGGAAAGTAGTACTGCAATTAGAGAACGTGTTCTAAAGGCAAGAGAAAAGCAATTTGCACGATGTGGAAAAGTGAATACTTATTTAACCGGAAAAGAGATTGAATGCTATTGCTCGTTGAGTACTAGTGATGCAACTTTTCTTGAAGACACTCTAAATAAATTAGGATTATCAATACGAGCTTGGCATAAGATTTTAAGAGTATCGAGGACTATCGCAGATCTTGCAAACGAAGAGAAAATACAAAGAAATCATTTAATTGAAGCATTAAGCTTTCGGGCAATGGATAGGTTAATGATCTATTTACAAAAGCAACTAGATGGGTAAATAAAAAGGAGCGAAAATACGCCCCTTTTAACTAAAACTAATGATATTAATCATCAGAGTCGGTATAGTCATCAGATGGATCGAGCTGCGGCTTTCCACCCGATAATGTATGAAAACGTTTTGGACGACTTATACGACTAGTATATTTTTTCCAAATTTTTTCTTCGACCGTTGCTGCTTCTCGTTCGCCACGACACATGGCAACAAATAATTTTTCCGCTTCAGTTGTAGGCTCTCGTTTGCCTAAATCAAGCTCATTAAAGGCTTGACCATGACGTTCCAATATCTGGGATTCCTTGATAGTGAAATCGCCATGACGAGAAAAACCACGCGGATAATGTTTATTGTCAAAAAAACGATTAGTCGTGATAAAACTTTCTGCCATCTGACACACTCCTAATTCTCTATCGTCATACTTATGGCGCGGAGTATTAGATAGTCATGCGGTTCTGTAAAACAAAATATTTAAATCGTAACGACAAATTTTTTTGGAGATAGATGTGGATACCGAATTACTGAAAACCTTTTTGGAAGTCAGTAAGACTAGACACTTTGGACGAGCCGCTGAATCTCTTTATTTAACCCAGTCTGCGGTTAGTTTTAGAATACGGCAATTGGAAACACAATTAGGTACAAATCTGTTTACTCGCCATCGTAATAATATTCGTCTAACTGTCGCGGGTGAGAGGCTTATTCCTTATGCTGAATCGTTAATGAATACATGGCTTCTCGCTAAAAAAGAGATTAGCCATGCTTCTCAACATTCAGAGCTATCAATTGGCGCTACAGCATCACTCTGGGAAGCATATCTAACATCTTGGTTACAGGAATCTTATCTAGAAAGAAAAGAGCTCAGAATCGAATCTAGAGTCTCTACAAGGCAATCTCTTGTAAAACAACTTCATGCAAGAGAGCTTGATCTTCTTTTTACGACTGAAGCACCGAAAATGGATGAATTAGAAAGTAAAATTATTGGTGATATTACTTTCCAGCTGATGAAAATAGCATCAAATAAAATAGAAGAAATAGCACAATTTATCAAAATTGAATGGAGCGCTGATTTTCAGCCTTTTCTTCCTAATGGTGCAGCGCAAAAAATTGATCCTATTTTGACCACTAACTCCGCAATGATTGCTTATCAGTTAATGAAAACCACTCAAGCAGTTGCATTTCTACCTACACATTGGCTCGATCTCCATTCAGATCTTGCGCCTGCAACAACAGAAATTATTCAAAAACCTTTATTCGCGGTTTGGCTAAATACGAGTGATCAACAAGTATTGATACAACAGTTATTAAAACAGCCGATAAACAACCAATAAAACTTAAATTCACTCTATAGTTATTCATAATATTAACGAATAACTTTTGGATTTAAGTTTTATCTCTAGAATTCATAATATATAACAGGGAATATTACCGATAAATATTGGTAAAGAGAGTGTATTAGTAGGTTAATTGATGAGTGTTTAGAGTAGTAAATATTGAGAATATACAAATAACAAAAAGCCCAGTTAATTAACTGGGCTACAAAGAAGTATAAATTTTGTTATTACTTAATTGGTAACTGGCAGGGGCGGAGAGGCTCGAACTCCCAACACCCGGTTTTGGAGACCGGTGCTCTACCAATTGAACTACGCCCCTAAATAGTTGGCGGAACGGACGGGACTCGAACCCGCGACCCCCTGCGTGACAGGCAGGTATTCTAACCAACTGAACTACCGCT
>NZ_JBEEWD010000014.1:0-37272 GCF_040140245.1 Proteus sp. fly-1013
TTTTTATAATTATAATATTACAGGATTACAGGATTACAGGATTACAGGATTACAGGATTACAGGATTACAGGATTACAGGATTACGTAATTATTTCATTCGCAGGTGATATTATGGCTAAAGTGATTTCATTTTTAAACGGAAAAGGCGGAGTAGGCAAAACAACGTCATCAATTAACATAGCCACAGCTATTGCTAAGCAAGGTTATAATGTTGTGGTTGTTGATACAGATCCGCAAATGAGCATAGGTAATTGGTTTGAAGAAGATAAATGTTTATTTGATGTAAGAACAGCAAGCAGTGAAAAAGAAGTTTATTTAATAAAGAAAGACTTAAAAAAATATGACTATATAGTGATTGATGGTGTGGCTACTATTTCTGCTATTTCATCAGCATCAGTGATGGTCAGTGATCTTGTTATCATTCCTGTGACACCGTCACCACTTGATTTTTCTGTTAGCACGGCAATTTTGGCAGTAATAGAGGCGCGTAATGATTTACAGCCAATAGAAGCTAGATTTTTAATTACAAAAAAAATAAACACGACAAAAATGCTACAAGTTTTAAAAGATTCAATTGTAGAAACCGGTGTAGAGATGTTAAAAACAGGTATAACTCAGCGACAATCCTATGTTAGAACTATGCTTGATGGGGGAACTGTATATGATACAACAGATGGTCAAGCAAAAGGAGAAATTGATAATATTACTAGGGAAATCATGGAGATACTAAATGATTAATTCAAAAAAGACATTAATGAAACTTGGGCAACATACACAGTTAAATAATGCGCTATCTGCTATTCATTCGCCTAAAACAATAACTAAAAAATTACAGATGAATATTCCTGAAGATCTACATAAAAAATTCAAACTTGCTTGTTTGAATCAAGATGTTGATATGACTGAAGTTGTTATTGAATTAGTAAAAGTTTGGTTAAGTAAAAATAACCATGAAATGAATAAGTAATTTTTATGTTTTAATAGCGTTGTTTATTGATGAGTATAGCTAATGAATAAGAAAACAAGTGGCTTGATTGTTGATTAGTTTTCTTCAAAATGCTAAATTCTTTTCTGTGGTGAGTCACAGCCGAAAATGTGATGGGGTGGGCGAATTTAGCCCAAAAGAAAACCCCGAAATCTTCCTAAAGTTTGGCGACTGGAGAAGAATATCGGGGTATACATTTAAATTCCATATAGAACTGTTGCTCTATATGGGGAGTATA
This sequence comes from Proteus sp. fly-1013, assembly GCF_040140245.1. Classification (NCBI taxonomy): domain Bacteria; kingdom Pseudomonadati; phylum Pseudomonadota; class Gammaproteobacteria; order Enterobacterales; family Morganellaceae; genus Proteus; species Proteus sp. fly-1013. Next base: position 1,225 of record NZ_JBEEWD010000014.1, read on the forward strand.
AAGACATGAATAAAGAATTTCAAGTCCTGATTAAGCACTCCTTTTTGTGTAACATAAGATTTGGTTTAAGTGAGTGAGTTAACATTTACTAAAACTAAAATTCATCGGCATTTTGTTCCTAAATTCATAGGAACCCTACCTAAATTAGTACCAGTTAAACGCTTTGCTAAAGCGTTAGAAAGCCATAACTGGAATAGAAATCCACATATATACAAGTTACGAATAGCTCGTAATCAACGTGTATCTGTCCGATCAGAACGTCGTGAAACCTACAATGAATTAGCATTAGCAATGATAGCTAATGCCAATTACAGTGTTAGTCATGATTCTATTTTTGAAGTAATGTGCTCAACAGAACATTTAGCTAAACTATGTAGCCAGATGTATAAATATGAGTCTGGTAGAAAAAGCTATGATCCTATACTTAAAGCAATAAAAGATTGGGAAAAAGCGGGATTAATTATTGTAAGCAGAGATAAAGATAGTGAGTCAAAGCAATATAAAGCTCAACGAATCTGGATAAAACCTGAGTTTTTCAATGGATTAGGTTTCTCAATTCAAGAATTAAGACAGATTGTTTTATCTTTTAAACGCTGGATGGAAAAAAAAGGTCTGCGTGACAACTATGATGATATCTATGCTAAGCATGTGCTAAGGCTGGCAAAATTAAATGTTGCGTCACTTGACAATAAATATTCATTAAAAAAACTTTTAACTAGAATAAAGCGTCTCGTGATCGGCAATGATGAGTCATTGCAACATGAAAAAAAACATTTAGAAACTGCGATTAAACATAAAAAAGCTTTAGTTGAAAGTGTTAAAAATGAAGAACAACCATCAAGAAAAGCATGGCAAACATATCAAAAATGGAAAAATGAGCAACCATTTGCAGTAGTATATGAATTTGAGAATCGCATTAAACGTGAGTTTCCCAATTTAGCTGGTGAACAGCTCTTTATTACATATATAAAGAACTTACCTAAAGTAGTATAAATCGTGTCTTTCAATCATTACCGCCTTGAATGGCGGTATTTGTGTTTCTTTTTTTAATAATGCGTTCATTAAATGAACAATTACGTTAAGTATTTAATGGTCATTAGACATTTTTTTCACTAAATATTTAAGGTTTTATTAAACATGTACTTTGAACGTTTGTTTTATAGCCGATTAATTTCGTTATTTCTAATTAAATTCGACCTTTATTTCTGAACTAAACGTCCTTTTATAAATAAAAGGAGATAAGGCGTTGCTATCTCACGCCTTACTCTCTAAAAGAGAAAATTAATGACTTCGCTTACAAGCGGTTTTACCGCTGTCGCTCAGATAAGTTGTTTCAATAATTGCAATATTGCACCACTAAGACGGGAAACCCGTCTAAGTCGCTGATACAGATATTCTACGAGCTAACGCTCTTGAATATCTCACAGCGTTAAAGGTGCAAAAAAACATTATCAATGCATTACGTTCTATGGCTCAGCAGGGAAGGGGGGGGGGCAGTGCGCTCTAAATTGCTCTCAGTCGCATTTTTCTATCATGGCTTGCGCCATTCATTCAAATGCTCCGCTTCGGGGCGCATAAGCACTCCTAGGCGTTTTTAGCTACATTTCGCCCCTTATTTTGGTGATTACGTCATTTTTCAGGTAGCTCAATAATCCGTTTTTATTCCTGGTTAATTTTACTTAATATATTGATTTTTAATAAATTATTATTTAGTAATAAATAAAAAAGCTTGATAAGTACCCCATAAGGTACTATAATGATTTTATTGAGAGCGGAACGGTTCCCTTTCTTCCAAAGCCCTCACAGGGCAGGAGCATAAAATGAATATTCAAGAAGCATTAAATATTTTTGGTTTATCTGGTCAATTAACAGAGCAAGATATTAAAAAGGCTTACAAAAAAGCCGCTTTAAAATATCACCCAGATCGTAATCCTTTAGGCATAGAACTCATGAAAGCCATAAATACAGCTTTTGATTTTTTAATGAATAACTTAGAAAACATCAATAAATTTCAAAGTAAGGATAAAAGTACCCATTACAATTTTACCGAAGAACTTGAAGAGGTTTTATTAACATTGTCTAGTTTAGCGGGGATTGTTTATGAAGTTATCGGTAATTGGATATGGATCAGCGGAAAAACTAAAGAACACAAAGACACACTAAAAGAAATTGGTTGTAAATGGGCAACGAAAAAGAAACAGTGGTTTTATCGCCCAGAAGAATATAAAAGCCGTAGAAATCGTAAAGAACATAGTATTGATGAAATTCGTGCAATGTATGGAACGAAAGGACAAAGGACAGCAACAGGCTTGCAGAGAGTAGAAAATAGAGCATAACAGGCAGTGGGGGAAACCCCACTATTTCATTATAGGATATATAGAAATGAAAAATTTTAACGAACGTTACCAATCTATTTTTGACATTGTTTGTCGTTGCTTAGGTGATAACTGGCGCATTAATTTGCTTAATAATGATAACTATCGAATTAAAATAACATCTAATCTATTTATGGAATTTTCAATCCATATTAGGGAAGAAAAAAATCGTTTTTCAATTATGGGTAGTTATGACTCACGCATTCATCGAGGAAAAATTTATAGCTGTACGGTTTCAAAAGATCGAAATCCAATACACATCGCAAATGATATTAAACGAAAAATTATTGCATTTGCTCAAAATGAGATCCGCGAAGCGAAAGAACGTAAAGAAAAAGAAAAAGAAAAAAAGGAACAAGAGCTAATTGTCAAAAATATGTTATCTCGCTTGTTTACGATACATAGCAATTGGCAAAATGGAGTAATAGGCTCGTTTAAGTCTGACAATGGTTTAAATGGGGTGATCAGAGAGACATCAAGCGGGTATAAAATTGAAATAGATAAGTTATCCGTTGATAATCTGATTAAACTAGCAGGTATGATCACAACGTTAGAAAGGGAGGAATATTAATTATGAATGTTTTCAGTCTTTGAGAGAATTAAACGATTGGATTAAATATTTGAAACAGTTATATGTTTTGATATTGAGTGGTATCGCGTTTGGTTCTATACAAATGATGTTTTGTTTTGGATAAAAACTTATGATTAAACTCAGTAAAGGCAGTAAAAATTACTATCTGACCCGTGAAAACGGGCAATTGGTTTTTTCTAAAAATATTAAAGTTAGAAATAAAAATGATGTTAAAGATGGAAATAAAACCGCAAAAAAACAAGTGTACAAAATCATTATTGGGATTGATTTGCTTCCCGATGAAGCAGACAACCTTATATTAAAAAATATGTTGCAACAATGGAAAAACGAATATGAATGAATTAAAACGACTTAGAGATAAGTTAGGGTTATCAAATAGCGAGCTTGCTGAACTTATGGGGTTATCAGAGCAAACAATAAAAAATAGAATAGCATCTGATTTTAATAAAAAAACAGCAAGTAAATTAGAAATTGAATTTTTAAAACTATTAGCAAATGAACACGAAAAATTTACAATTATAGATAAATAAATCTTGATAAGTACCCTATAAGGTACTATAATGATTTTATTGAAAGCGGAATAGTTCTCTTTCTTCCTAAGCCCTCACAGGGTAGGAGTATTTTAAATGCCAAGTAGTGAAGATGTTTATATTTACAATAATCATACTGCACCTAGATTAAAGGTTCTAACATGGATAAAAGAAAATTCTAATATTAAATATTTAGGAGATATTAATAGTTTAATGAAATTTTCAGATTTAAAGACGGATTTGTCTGGTTATAAAATAGTTGAAATTTTTGAATACAACGGATTTTACACATATCACATTTCAAAAAATGGCGAGTTAGATCAAGTTGTCGAATTTGACAGTGATGCAAATGTGACGAAAACATCATTTAAGAAAAATACAAAGGAGGAACACGAAGCAATAGAATTTATTAGGCGAGTAAGAAAAATGCTTATTTGTTCGGTAATTTAATGATTGAGTCTAAGGGGGGGCAACCCCTTAGACTCTGACACAAAAAAACTTACAAAGGATTTTATTATGTCTGAGAAAATGATAGCAGTAGCTAAAGAGTTTGCAAAGGGAAAAAAATGTACATTTCCTATAATGACTATCAAACAGCTAGATTTCTTTTTAAAAGAGGTTAGAACAGAAAGGAATAAATTAGCTAATCATTAATAAAAAAAAGGGGCTATATAGCCCCTTTTTTATTGAAAAAATAACTATTTTTTATTTTTAGGGTTTGACCCAGAAAATAAAAATCATGTTACCCACCGATTTTTTTGTGGGTTAGGTTCGCTATTTGCTACAACCTCCCCATACGCGACAAACAAGCCAGCTTTTAAGGGCTGGCTTGTTTTGCTCAAAAAAATCCGTGGATAACATGAAAACAATTCGAATTTACTTATGATGTTATACTCTCAATTTTTAGATCAGTTAATCTCTATTCTTTTTATAATACCGTCTTTTATATCATTATAATGTGAAAAAATTTTTGAAGCATAATTATAGCGATTTTTTATAATATGATCTTTATTTCTCATACCTGCATTATACATGCCTACGGAAATCCATTTTCTTCCATACATATCAAAATTTCTTTTTAATAGCATACTACCAACAAAAATATTCAAACATGGTTCATTTAATAATCTTTCTTTAGTTAACGTTGGGTATTCTTTTTTTATACTATTTAATGTTTTAGTATTAATTTGCATGATACCAACATCTAAGGAGCCATCATAATTTTTATTAATTGCATTAACCTTAAACCGAGATTCTTGCCATGCGATAGCTCTTAAGTAATCAGGATCAATTCTGTAATAATGACCTGCATTATCAAAACAATCACCTTTAGCTGTTAAACTGAAAGAAAAAAAAATACAGAAAAAAATCATATATCTTATTAAGAGATTAGGCATACATTCGCCCTCGTGATAAATAAAAACTTATATAGATTAAAGAGTATTTTACGGAAAATGCAAGAATAATTGAGGATACTAAATTTAAAATATACACACCATACGCAAAATTGTTTTTGTTAGGCAAATATATGATAAATAAGCTTTTTATGTTTAAATGTTATCGTTTTGTTAATGAAATAAAGAATCATAAAAGAATCATTATTGAATCTATTTAGAGTCTAAACTTAATTATTTGATATATAATGAAATTGATTTTTTGATGCTATTATAAGCTAATTATATTATTGATTTAAAAGGTATTTTCATGAAGATTCTTTTTTGATTCATTTTAGATTCAAAAAAGAATCAATGATATTTTCTGTTTTTATTCTAATTTTCTGATATTTTTATGTAAATAAAAGTAAGTTTCATAAGGATTAAAAATGAGTGATGATGATTATGATGTTTGTACATACAATGTTCCTGAAAACAAAGGGAGAGTTTCTTTAAAAATCCCAAATCGAGTTTACAAAATTATAGAAGAAGTGATCAGTTATAGAATTGATAATAAAGAAGATGATTTACCAATTAATCGTTCAGCAGTTGCTATTGAAATGATGACTATTGGTGCTCAGGTTTTGAAAAAAAGCTTAAAGAATGATGGTAAAATAGAGAAAGCATACTCAAAAGAGTTTGAAACAGTTGTAACATTGTTATTAGGAATTGATTATTTCTCAAGAATTAATGCATCTGATGTGAAAAAAGAGGACTACCTTAAAAGTGACAGTCCTCTACTTAATGAATTAAGAACAGCTTTTGAAGCTAGAGCTAAAGAAATTCTTGAGTAATAAAATTATTCTTTAGATTACTTCTTCTCCATTCCAAAATTTGACAACAAAGAATGCAATCTTTGTTGTCTATTGGTTCCTCTGATATGCGATAGAAATTATAGAATAAACAGAAATATTCAGTTTTTTTTATTTCATTTTTTGGGGCAATGCCACAGATAATTAAATTATTTTCATCTAAAGCTAAACTAAAGGTATGAATGATTTTTTTAACATTTTCAACTGCTATTTTCTTTTTTATATTAGGAATATTGTTTTTAAGATCATCAATACTATTGTAAAAAGGCAAAAGCGCATACATTTGAGTAAATATTTGACCTTGACCTGTTGATAGCCATTCTGGATTCACTCCCAATCCAATAGCGATTTGATAAGAATAGAAAGATTTTTTAACGTTGTTAGCTACAATATGACTAATAGATTGTGCTGACACACCCGTTAAAGCGGAGACATCCACCTGTCTTATCCCCAATTCATCCATCACATATCTTAAACGCTCGCTGACGGTTTCCATTAAATTCCTACGTAAAAAATACAAAAATCTAATATTCACACTGTTTTCAATCTTTTTTAATACCTTAACTAATACTTTTTTGTTTATGTGATTTAGTGGTAATTTTTTATCAAATGGCTTGTTTACTTTTTCGTAAACATAAGTAAAATTACTGTTGTTTTATAAATTCAAAGCAATTTGTGTTATTGAAAACTAAATTTTTAAAAATATAGGAACTTGTTTCATGAAATCTCTTACTTTAAAAAATTTTTTTAGAAAAAATCCTTTAAGAAAAGAGGGAATAACTAATTTATCTTTATTTATATTAGGCTTAGCTATTCTTTTCTTCCCTAGTTTAAATGTTTATGCTGAGGATATTTTTAAGGCAGGTAGAACAGAAATATCAGATACATTCGGTAAAAACTCTACGGTCATTTTTATTTTATATCTCTTTGAAATTATTGTTGCTATTTACATTTATACTAAAAGCAAAAACTTAGGTGTTTTTGCTGGTATAGCAATAATTATGGTATTCGTTAATGTTGCATTTGGTGTTGTACCTAAATAAATTTGGCTACTAGCCTAAGTAGGCGTTATGGATGGAAAGAAAATTCGGTACATCTTTCCATCAACGCTTTCAAATGAAAAGCGTTGGTTTGGATTACCGACAGACGAATTTTGTATTTATTTACCTTTAATTTTAGCTACTATTTTTTCAAATCCTTTAATTTACGCTCCGATTCTAGCGATGTTTTTTTTCTTAATTAGGAGATTAAAAAAAGGAAAGGGAAGTAGTTACCTTTTAAATTTAATGTATTGGTTTTTACCAAAAATAGTTATGGATTTTTTTATCAGAGCATTACCAGCTTCATATCTTAGATTTTGGGTATAGAAAATGAATATAAACATAAAAAAATCGTATGAAAGAACGTTGTCTATAACAATTATTATTTTATTTCTTATGACTGCACTTTCAACGGGGTTGAGCTATAAACTTTATTCTGATAATCAAAGTTTAATAAATCATATTGTAAATAATAAACAAATTATTTTTATGCCAATGGTGAATAGTAATGAAGAGTTTTCATTTCAAGGAGAAAGGGGGGATGCTCGTTATTTACGTCTCATGGCTATGAGTTTTTTATCATTACGTTTAGATGTCACATCTCAAACAGTAGAACAAAGTCATGAAATTTTATCTGCTTATCTAGGCAATAATCTGAGAGAAAAACTTTTACCAATTTTGTCTCAAGAAAAACAAAGGTTAAAAACTAGTAATGGAAGTTCTGTTTTTTATTTAGGAGAAATAAAAGTTAGCCCATCAAATGGAGTTATAGATATTAAGGGGAAATTAAATTATAGCTACGGTATCAATTCTATTGATCCTATTGATAAACATTATCTACTTCGTATCGAAACTCGAAACGGACGATTAGAACTTACTGATTTCGTGGAAAAGTAAAATGAAAACAATTAATAACAGTGTAATAGCAATACCTTTGCTATTTTTATCAACATCTGTTTTAGCAGGTTCATTTTCTATTGATCCGATGCAAAAAATAGCTACATCAGTTAGTACAAGTGAACCCAATGTTATTGCTGTACATAATGATAAAATTACATCAATGACTGCGAATTCAGGAGCTATATTAAGTAGTAATAAAACTATTGATGGAAAAGTAGTATTTACAACATCAGCAAAAAAAAATTTTGATGTTGTTATTGAAACAGAAACCGGATTTACATTTACAGTCACATATCAACCCACTATAAATTCAAGTTCACCTACCATTATTTTTAATAAAATGGCAAAAGGTAGCGATGAAGCTATTACTTATGAAGAGGACAGTCAAAGTTACTCTAATTTAATTACTAAATCCTTAACAATGATTGTAAACAATAAAGTTCCTACTGGCTTTATCGAAACAAGAAATACGAATATTTCGCTACCTAAAGGTATTACAGAGCATTTAGATGTAAAAGGGATAAATAGTTGGAATGGATTTAATATCACAATACAGAAAGTATCTGTAAAGAATAAATCATTAAACACTATTGAATTAAATGAACGCTACCTATGGTTTAAAAATGTAATGGCCATTAGCTTTGTACCTAATGCTTTGCACTTACCACCTAACTATACGGTAGATGCATATATAGTAATTCGAGGTGAAAATTAATGGCCAATCTAAATTCAATTATACTTAATAATCAGCGTAAATTATTGATATTAATACTTATTATCATCCTTATCTTTGTTTCTGTTGTTTTTTTCCTTAATAGCAATAATGATGAGATACCCTCAGAAAATATATTTGTTGAAGATGAGTTATCACTAGAGCCAGATCTAACGGGTTCTATTACTAATACTTTTGATAATAAAGTTGATTCACAACTTCTTACCGATTCTCAGACAATGGCTAGAGATAATCAAAAAAAAGTTGATGAAATGACACGTTCTTATCAAGAGGTTAAAGAACAGTTACAGCAGAGAAATAGTGAGTATGAAGATCTAGTAAATAGATTAGAAGAGTTAGAAAAAAACAAAGGGATAACTAATACAAATAATGTTAATCCTGATAATTCTGATCCTGTTCCTGTTTTGGATAACACATCAACAATTGAGAGAATTGGCGGTAATAGCCAAAAATATTATGGAAATTCTCAACCTACTAGACAGTTGTCTTATTCGGCTTCTCAACCAATAACTGGATCATTAGAAACTAAAACATTTACGTATAAGCAGAAAGAATCTGCAAGCTCTAAATTTTATGTACCGTCAGGCTCCTTTTCAAATGCAATTATTTTAGAGGGTGCTGATGCAAATGCATCGGTTACAGCTAAAGAAACAGATACTACACCTATGCAATTTAAACTTACTGGTTTATTGCACATGCCTTCAAATAACAAAAGAGGGGATTTAGAGAATTGTTTCGTCACTGGTGCTGTATACGGTGATATTTCAAGTGAGAGGGGGGTTGTTAGAACACAACGCTTATCATGCATTATTAATGACAAGCACATTGATATGGCCGTTAAAGGGCATGTTGTGTTTTATGGAAAAAATGGCATTAAAGGTGTGCCGGTTATGCGGAACGGTCAGGTTTTAGGTTTGGCATTTACATCTGGTGCATTAAGTGGTTTGGGAAGTGCCATTTCTGAAATTGGTTCAACATCGGTAGGTATTGGAGCTGAACATCAAGTAACAGCAGGAGAAGTAGCAAGACAAGGAGCCGGTAAAGGTGTTCAAACTGCGACAAATAAATTGGCAGATTACTATATATCTCTAGCTGAACAGTATCATCCTATCATTCCAATTGGCTCTGCAAACAGAGTTGAAATTGTATTTCAAGAAGGATTTTGGGCTGAGTTTTTAGAAGATTTGGAACGTGAAAAAAATCAGCCTTTAGAAAATGATGAAATGCAAAAAAATAATGAATATTCAAATATTAATAACTCTGATTTACCTCCTGAGTTAGTAGATCAGTTAGGTCAAATTCGTGGTGGTCATTTAGATGAGTTTGTTACTCCTAATAAAGGAAAATAAATTATGAAAAAATTATGTATATCATTATTACCTTTCATTATTTCAGGCTGTGCTGGTATGAATAGTGATTTTGAATTTAGTAAACCAGCGAAAGACTCTGGTTATTGGATGCAACAAGCTGATGAAATGGTAGGTTATAACACTAGTAATAATCAAGAATCTAATTTCACAAAAAATAAATTAGAATTAGCAAAATATAAACTAATAAATTTAGATAAAATAATTTTACCAATTAAATTTGTTAATAATAAAGATAATGCTTCATTAAATCCAGCTGATATAAATACTAATATTTTGGGTTTCAATAAAATTATTGAACCAGAGGTTATATGTACTAAAAATCGTTGTTATCAAGAAGCCTCAGAGCCAAAAATAACTAATAATAAAATTCAGAGAGTCTGGTTGGCACCTTATGTATCTCCTGATAACAGTGTTCATGTGGGTGAAATAGTATATTTCTTTAGTGAACATTCTAATTGGTATGGGATGGAGTAATTAAAATGAAGTTTGATAGTTTAAATATAATAAAGCTAATATCTGATTTATTAGGTGAAAAAGATACAAGTAATGAAACGAATAATTTTTTAAAAGGGCTTGATTACCCTAATATATGTGATCTATTACCTATTGTCGGTTATGATAATAATTCTGAATTATTTTATAATCAGAATTCTTTAGGTTTTATTATTGAAGCTCAGCCATTAATTGGCGCTAATGAGTTAATTGTTGAAGGTTTAGATCGGATTTTTCAAAATAACATACCAAGAGATCAGCCAATTCAAGTATTAATGTTATCTAGTCAGGCTGTAAAAGAAAAAATTGAGTATGGATTAAAAGATTTCAGTTGGCAGGGATATAAATCAGAAGAATGTAATAACTTAACAAAATCATTTTATTTTGATGGTGCAAAAAATCAATTTAATAATAAAGCTGATCACTCGTTATCATTACGAGACTATCGTCTTTTCTTTATCTATGCATTACCGACTAAAAAAGTTAATGAAATTAGCTTGATGAAAGTTAAAGAAATTAGACGATCATTATTAAGCTCTTTAAATAGCAATAATATTTATTGTAATACAATGAATATTAACAAATTTTGCTCATTAATGAGAGAGATAATTAATTTTGAATATGGTCGGTTATCTGAATATTCAGATGAGTATCAAGATGATCAATACTTAAAAAAACAAGTTGTTGATCCTACCACTAGATATCTTATAAAACATAGTTATATTGAGATATCGACAGAAAATAGAAGCGGTGAATCTAAAAAAACTCGTTCAGTTTCAATGCATTTAGATTCAAATCCAGCTGAGCATTACTTGTGGCAAAATGGGAATATTATTGCTGATTTAATGAATCCTGATCGAGGTATTTCTTACCCGTTCATATTAACAATGACTATTTCAACAGATGAACAAACGAAAAGCGCAGGGGAAGCGAATGGTAAATATTGGGATTTATCTAAAAAAGCTAACTCATCATTTGCTAAATTTATTCCGTCAACTGTAAAAGAATTTGAAGAATGGACAAAATTAAGAACCAGTTTACAAACTGGTAATACAGCAATCAGCCAATATCACGTCGGCATTAGATTTTTTTGTCCAGATAACGATGATTTAATGTCGAGAGAAACTGAAAAAGTAAAGAAAGCATTTGAAAGCCAAGGTCTTAAGTTAGTTAGAAGCGACTTTATGCAACTGAGAGGTTTTTTTTCTACGGTGCCATTTGCTATCAATGATAATCCTAAATTGTGGAAAGATTTTATAACAACAGGATCTGTTCTAAGGTCTGAAACATTTCAAGCTGTTAATTTATTGCCCATTATTGGGGATAACAAGTTAAGTCGTTCTGGAATATTGTTACCGAGTTACCGTAATCAACTTGCATTCTTAGATATTTTTGATGAAAACCTACCTAATACTAATTTTAATTGGTTTGAATCAGGTACATCTGGTGCAGGAAAATCTGTCGTGTCTCAAGCTATTGGGCGTCAAGTATTAGATCGAAACGGGATATTATCAATTTTTGATATTGGTGATTCATACAAGGCATTTTGCCATAGTATGGGAGGAACATATATTAATGGTGAAACATTACGTTTTAACCCTTTTGCTAATATAGACGATATATCTTTAAATGCTGAGAGAATTAGAGATCAATTAAGTATTTTAGCTAGTCCAAACGGCTTACTCGATGAAGTACATGAATCACTAATTTTAGAATCTATCACAGAGCAATTTCCTACTTATCAGCAAGGGATGAGAATTGATCATGTAGTTTCATATCTTCAAAATCATAGAGGAAAAATTCAAGATCAAAAAGCAACAAAAATTACAGACAGAATTGATGAGATTGTTTATTTATTAAAAAAATACACCACAAAAGGTATCTATGGTGATTTCTTTAATTCTGATGAGCCTACTTTAAAAGATGAGAATCAATTTGTTGTTACTGAGCTAGGTGCATTACGCTCTAACGCTGATTTGTTAATGGCTGTTTTATTTACATTAATGATTTGGTCAGAAAATATGATGTATCGAACAGCTCGTAACCTTAGAAAAATGAATATCATAGATGAAGGATGGAAATTGCTAAGTGGTTCTAATCCTAAAATTCGTATGTTTATCGAGGAGGGTTATCGTACCGCAAGACGCCATAATGGATCATTTGGAACTGTAACTCAATCTATTAATGATAAAAACTTAAGTACAGCCTCATTAGCTGCCTATGATAATAGTAGCTTTAAATTTACCTTAATGCAGGATTCTAAGTCATTTCAAGCATTCAAAACAAAAGAGCCAGATATTTTTTCTGAGTTTGAATTTGAATTAGTAAAAAAATTCCCGCCAGCAAAATCCGTTGGTTATAGCTCATTATTAGTGAATGTTGGTGAATATAGTAGTTTTCATAGATTATTATTAGATCCAATTACTAATGCATTATTTTCATCCAAAGGTGAAGACTTTACATATAGAGAAAAAAGATTGAAGGAAGGAGCTGATATTAAAGATATTCTTTTTGAAATGGCAAGAAGAGATAATAAAAAATTCGTAGACTATTTAGAGAGTAATCATTATGAATAAACTAGAAAGAATTTTTTTAGGTATTATTTTGATAATATCAGTTATTAGTTCTTCCCTATCTGTTTATGGATATTTAAATACACCTAAAATAGTGACATTTGATTTTAAAAGTACAACTGATACTTTTTTAGAACAAGTTAGAAAGTTAAATTTATCAGAAGAACAACAACAAATTATTATAAAAAAATATGAATCTAATATTAATGAAGTGATTAAAGAAAATTATACTGATAAGAATATAACTGTTTTTGTTCAAGGCGCTGTGATTGGTAAGGTTGATGATGAAACAAGAAATATAAAGGCTTTATTATCTGAAAAAATGAAGAGAAATAATAATGAATAAAAAATTATTAAATATATTTTTACTCTTTATTTTATCAACCAATATTTCAGCTCAGGAACTTGGTGTGATAGGTAATGTTTGGAAAATAAAAGAAAGAAATCTCATTGAAGTCATGAAAGAGAGGCTTTCACAAAAATTTAATAACCAAACAGAAGAAGAAATTCAAAAAGAACTACAACAGCAGGTAGAAGAGAAAGCATTAAGACCTGATCCAGTAGTGGGAATTATTAAAGCTAAAGAAACGAGAATACGTTACTTTGATCCTTCTTTTACATTAACTAAAGACATTAGTGACAATAATGGTGTTGTTTTTGCTAGAAAAGGACAGGTTATCAATCCTTTTGATATTACAAATTTCACTCAAACATTAATCTTTATTGATGCTGATGATATGGAACAAATTAATTGGGTTAGAAGTTTTCAACCAAAAACTTTACGTTCAAAAGTAATTCTAGTAAATGGAAATATTAGAGATACGGAAATTTTACTAGATAAGCAAATATTCTTTGACCAAATGGGAGAGTTAACAGAAAGATTTGATATTAGGAAAGTACCTACAATAATTGAACAAGCAAATGGAGAAAAAAAATTAAAAATAACAGAGGTTGGGCTATGAAAAAACTTTTTTTATTTTTAACTTTAATTATGTTTAGTCAATCAATTAATGCTAAAGCATTAGAATGTGATGGGCGTTGGTTTAATCCAATTACTGATATTTGCTGGAATTGTATGTTTCCTATGAGTATAGGCAATGTAAAAGTGAGTATTGGTAGTTCTGGTTTACCCGATACTCCAAATCCAAGTTCTCCTATTCAATTATGTCCAGCACCGCCACCTTTATTTCAAAGGATAGGTATTGCAATAGGCTTTTGGGAGCCATTTGCAACAGTCGATGTTACTAGAGCACCAACTTGCATGGTTAATATGGGAGGTTTTCAGATCCCAATTACTAAAGTCGGTACTGGTAAAGCAACAAAAACAGCAGGTGATGCAACGGGTACATTTTATCATGTGCATTGGTATAAATACCCGTTAATCGCCTGGTTAAACATCATTGAAAGTGTTGCTTGCATGCAAGGTGGTGAATATGACATTGCGTATTTAACAGAATTAGATCCGATGTGGCAAGATGATGAATTAGCATTATTTACTAACCCAGAAGCGATTGTTTTTGGAAATCCCATTGCTCAATTAGCTTGTTCTGCTGATGCTATTTCGTCTGAGTTCGGTATGCCATTAGATCCTCTTTTCTGGTGTGCTGGCGCTCATGGTTCAATTTATCCATTTAGTGGAAGTATTAATCATGAAAGTAGCGGTTTAAATAGTTCTATTTTAATGGCTGAACGAATGAACTATAAATTACACCGCCAAGGATTGATCATGGATACTGTTGGAGCTAATCGAGCTGTATGTATGGAATATCCTCATCCTATTATTCCCAAAACGCGCTATCGCTATCAAATGGTTAATATGATACCTGATGCACGTCAGTGTCATCCCTATGGTCGCAGTGTTTTACGGTGGCAATTAGGTAAAGAATTGCCAACAACAACTAAAAATTATGGTTACGTAATCTGGAAAAAACGTAATTGTGTCATTTTATAAAAATGGGTATTTAAAATGAAAAAGTTTATTTTTCTATTTACGTTGTTTTTTTCATGGAATTGTATTGCAAATGAAATTTTTGAATCTCAAAGCATGGAAGAAAATAAATACGAAATTGCCTATTTTTTATCTGCATCAATACCTGAGAAAACGTTAGCATCATTGATGAAGTCTGCTGAGAATAAAAATATACCTATTTATTTTAATGGATTAATTGATGATAGTGTTGATAAAACAGCTAAATATATTTTGTATTTGGTTCAAAAATATAAAGTAAATGGCATTGAAATAGATCCTAATCGTTTTGAATATTACAATATCAAAGCTGTACCAGCTTTAATTAAACGTTGTGATAATAAATTTGATATTATTTATGGTTCTGGTTCTATTGAACAATCTCTTGATATCATTAAGTCAGAAGGAGATTGTAAAAATGAATAATAAAATAAAAAGTATGAATGTTTTTATTTTTTTTCTATGTTTTTCTTTCTCTATTTCAGCTATATCAAATGATATGAGAAATTCTTCAAAAGAAGGTAGTGATATAGGGCGAAATTCAATTGATGGCGTTCGATCATCAATAGCTGACTTCAATCCAGAAAAAGAGTTTAAAGGATTTACAGCTAATCCTGATGAAATAAAATTCAAAGATAATGGCGCTGGATTAAGTAACGCAGGTAACAAAGAATTGTCAGATTCTGAATTGGGGAAAATAGCTAGAGATAGTTTCATTAATAACCCAAAAGATAAAATATCATGGGATAGCGACTTGATACAAAATTCATTGAATATAAAAGATCAAGCTGATGGAATAGTCGGTGGAATGGGAGAGAACTGTGTAAAACAAGTAAAGAATGAAAGCTACTTTACTAATCATTTTTGCGAAAAAGAAGAAACTATAAAAGGTGAGTGTACAAGAACTGCAACAGTAAAGTTTGTTGAAGCTAAAACAGTAGAAATAAAAAAATATAAAATGTATTTGCCAACTGATTTTACATATAGCGGTTTCTCAGATAGTAACGGGGTATATAGATACGTAATAAAGCCTAATATATATGGAAGAGTTATATCTGCAAGTTATGAAAGAGAAAGTCAGAATCTTTGTGGCACCTGTCATTCTTCATGGTTTAGTTTTGTAGATTATCTTCATGTTGATTACAGATTAAAAGAATCTTCACCTTTAACAAAATTAGATAAGTTTCCTGAATTTTTTGATCAAAATACAAAATTAGTTTTTGAACACCCAAGTAAAGTGGGGCCAGTGACTGGCGGAATTAGAAAGTTTAGATTTTATTTTGATATAGAAGTAGAAACTAAAACAATTAAACCTGAAATAGTTTGGGTTGAAAACTGCCCCATAGATAAATCAGAAGCAGTTAAAACTAAAGAAATTTGTACACAAAAAGGAGAAAATAGAAAGTTTGTTAATAATGGAAAAACATTCGATGTATATAGTGATTGTTGGGGATATACAGAAGAATGGGTAATAAATGAATCTGATGATAACACATGCCAAAAATATGAAAATAATGTCAATTGTACTGTTGGTCAGCGAAGATGTTTATTAAAAGTTGGAAATACGTGTATTAGAAATGAAATCAAATACCAATGCCAACATACAACGAAAACAGAGGGTTATATCTGTGGAGGTAAATTTTATTGTGATGACGGTTCTTGTGTTGATGTAATAGGTAGTGAAAATAATGATTTTGGAGCAGTAGTTAGTCAATTGGCATCATTAGGACAAGCTGGTAAAGATGTCATGGGGTTAGATGAAGAAAACATGCGTGCTTTCTCAGGAAAAGCTATGCAGTGTAGAAAAGCAACAGCTGGTTTCAGTAATTGTTGTAAATCTAGTGGTTGGGGTAATGACATAGGATTAGCAAGTTGTAATTCAGAAGAAAAAGCAATTGGAGAAGCAAAAGAGAAGAATATAGTAATATCAATTGGAACTTATTGCTCTAAAAAGGTATTAGGTGTTTGCTTGCAAAAGAAAAGCTCTTATTGTGTATTCGATAATATGTTAGCAAGAATTGTTCAGGCTCAAGGTCGCGCTGGTCAGTTAGGTGTGGGATTTGGTAGTGCTAAAAGCCCTGATTGTCGTGGAATAACAATAAATGAATTGCAAAAAATACGATTTGATCATATTGATTTTTCAGATTTTTTTGATGAACTAAATAATAATATCTCTATACCAGACCAAGATAAATTATTAAATGAAGTTAATCGTAGAATGCAGGATAAATTTAATGATGGAAAAAAATAATATGAAAACTCTTTTACCTTTTATTTTTTTGTTGGTTATCAATCCATGTAAAGCCGATGTTAAAGGTATTGATTACGAAGATCCTGTTGGTTATCAGTTTTATAATTTACCAGAAAAAAAAGAGATTATTGAAGAAAAAAAAATAAAACCAGAAATTGAAATGTCACAGTCAGAAATTGCAATGATTCAAATGAAAGCAATACAAAAAAAATTAGATGAATCAAAAGCAAATGCAATTATGAATCCAACAACTGAAAATATTGCGATTTATAAAACGTATCAAGATTTTTTTACTGAAAAAGCAAGTGTTTTTTCATCTCAATGGGAGAAAACTTTATTAGAATATCCTCATTTAGATTATAACATCCAAAATTCACATTATAATGCGACCGCATCAATAAAAACAGCCAAGGAGAGACAAGAACAAGCTAATGCAGTAAAAATGGTTAATCAACAATATGGAATTTTCTTTTTTTATAGAGGGAGTGAACCACTTGATAATCATTTAGCCAAAGTTGTTAAAGAATTTAGTTTGCAATACGATTTAGCTATTGTAGCTATTAGTGTGGATGGAAGAATATCATCTGAATATCCAGAATCTAAAATAGATGAAGGGCAGTTTGATAAAATGAATGTGAAATATTTACCTGCAATATTTTTAGTTGAACCTCGAAAAGAAAATTTTAAACCGTTATCTTATGGTTTCATATCACAAGATGATCTTGCAAGAAGAATGCTAAACGTTGTTACTGATTTTAAACCAAGAATTTGATTGAATCATAAAAATTTACCATTAAAATAAAATCAAATGGCTTGTTTTTGAGGGTGATATGAAAAGTAAAATTAAATACCTAGCTTTTGGGGTTAGTGCTTTCTTTGCCATTAATTCCTATGCATCAACGATTGATCAAATAAAAATTCTTGAAGAAAGAAAAAATGGAAATTATGTACAAGAAGAAACAATAAAAAATGAAATTAAAAAAGAAAATATAATTAATCTATCAACAGGAAAATCGATTGATATATCTGAATGGCAAATCGTTCATTTTATAAAAAGTGATTGTCCTTACTGTCATCAATTTGACCCTACATTGAAACAGATTGCAGATAGTATAAATCTACCAGTTTTTGTTTTTAGTTTTGACGGGATGGGAGATAATTCATTTCCTTTAGTTTATCCAGTTAATAATGAAATTATTAGAACATTTTTTGCTGAAATTCCCCAAGCAACTCCAACCTCATTTTTAGTTAATGTTAATACATTAGTAACTGTTCCTCTTTCACAAGGGGCTATATCGGCAAACTCACTATTACAACGATTAGATGAAAGTTTTATTCTGATTGATAAATTAAAAAATGAAGAGGGGGTAATAAAATGAATATAAAAAAATTTAAGCTTTCTTTATTGTTTTTATGTTGTACTTTTTCAATTTCATCTCATGCTGATGTCAATTCAGATCTTAATAATTTTTTTAATAAGCTAGGGGGCGGTTCTAACGTAACACAAGCTGGAGCATGGAAAGGTCAGTCGGCAGGATATCTAACCGGCGGATCTTTATTTGTTAGAACTCCTGTGAGAAACATTCAATTAATATCAGTAACCTTACCGGATGTTAAAGCTGGTTGTGGCGGAATAGATGCTTACTTAGGCGCATTTTCTTTTATTAATAGTGATCAGATCAAGGCTATGGCTAAACAAATTCTAAGCAATGCTGTTGGTTATGCATTTGACTTAGCATTAGAAACTACAATGCCACAAATAAAATCAGTAAAAGATTATTTACAACGATTAGCTCAAGATATGAATAATTTAAACGTATCTACCTGTCAAGCTGCACAAGGTATTGTTGGAGGGTTAGCTCCAAAAACACAAGCAACTAGTGAGTTTATTTGCCAATCAATAGCTCAAAATCACAGCGTTTTTGCTGACTGGGCAGGAGCAAGGCAAGGCTGTGGTGCGGGCGGTGAAACTGAAAAAGTTTTTAATAAAGCAAATGCAGAAGAGCAAAAAAGAATACCAAGAAATAAAAACATAACATGGTCATCTTTTGAAAAAATAGGGCAATTTATTTCAAATGATAGAGAGTTAAAAGAGTTAATGATGACTTCTGTGGGTACTGTTATTTATGACAGTAAAGGTAATTTATCAATTATTCCATCCCTAGGGGCTAATGATTCATTAATTAACTCACTATTATATGGCGGGGAAACAGAAATTTACCGTTGTGATGAAACTTCAAAGTGTTTGAAACCTAAAAAAGCAAAGTTAAATATAACACCATCAAAATCAATGGTTGAACAAGTGAGAGCAACCTTAAGAAGTATATTTAATAAGGTTAGGAAAGATACAGCATTAGATGCAAAAGAAATCGCATTTATTCAAAGCACGAGAATAAAAATACTCAGCTTTATTATTGATAGTGCATCGTTAAAATTAGATGAATCATTTGTCACAAATCTATCTGAATATATAGCTCTTGATATTACGTTAGCTTATATAGATGGGCTAGTTGATACTGTTGAGATGGCGGGAGCTGGATCATTAAATACAGAAGAAGAGAGTAAGCAATTTCAAAATAATTTACTAAGTGTTAGACAAAAACTTAGTCAGCTCTTGAGTAAAGTTCAAATAAAACAAAACGCATTTATTGATGCGGATAATCAAATCATGATGCTAAGAAAGCAATTATCAAACTCTGTATCATCACAGATGATGCAAAACTATACATGGGAGTAAAAAATGTCTGCACCTCTCGAAATTACAGTTTTGTATGGAGTTGATATTGTTCATCAAACCTTTCAAGCTGTTGCAACTATTGTAAAAAATAAAGGTTGGTATACTTTATTAGTTTTAGCTGAAAGTATCGGCATAATTGCATGTATTATTCAATATATCAAAACTCAAGATTTAAAGTCTATTGGGCTATGGATGATGAGTTTTGTAATTATAACAAGCATGTTAATAACACCAACTAGAAGTATTGTTGTTACCGATTTAGCAACTCCAAGTATAACCAAAAAGGTTGATAATGTTCCAGTAGGGCTAGTAGCTCCATTTTATCTAATCACATCAATAGGAAATGGCACTGCAAGAATGTATGACACTTTTTTTGCACAGCCTGATGAATTTCAATATACAAAAACAGGATTATTATTTGGACAAAAATTATTACAGGATAGTTATTCTCTAGGGATTAAAAGCCCTGAATTCAATATGAATTTTGGAGACTATACTAATAACTGTATAGTTCCTGATATGCAATTGAATGGAAAATATTCTGTTGCACAATTATTTAATAGTGACAAAACGTATGAAACAATATTCTCTAATCCAAGCCCTGTCCGTGGAATTTATTACAAATTAGCTACGGGAGGAGATGCTATTTATTTATCTTGTAGAGATGCGTCAAAAAGATTAGCACCATTACTTGAAAAAGAAGCTAACAATCCGAGTAGTCCTACCCTATTGAATTTAAGTAAAAAATATTCAGTTGGAGCTAACGGGCAAATAAATAATGTAATATTGCCATCACGTATAAATAATGTATATCACGGTCTAATAGGTGCTAGCCAAAGTACCGTCGAAATTTTAAAGCAGAATTTGACAGCTAATGCACTACGAAACTCAATGGGGCAATATCCAGCATCACGAGATGCCAGTGCTGATTTGATCGGCATAGCTTCTCAGCAGTCATTAATGAAAATGAAGTTGGCACAGTTGTCTAGTTATGAAGTCGCAGGGGAAATGCTTCCAGCTTTACATACTGCGTTTTTAACATTAATGATTGGAATATTTCCAATCATGGTATTAGCTTTATTTATCCGAGAATTAACCTGGTCGGTTGTAAAAAATTATTTGAATGTTTTAGGTAGTTTGATGTTATGGCCAATTCTTTTTGCAATTTTTAATCACATTATTAATACCATAGCAAGCTACTCATTAGCAGGGCAAAGTTTTACTATTTCCAATATGGACGTGGCGCTAAAAAATGCATCGAGTATGGCAGGTATTGCATCATGGCTAATGTTATCCATTCCATTTATTTCATTTAGATTATTTACAGGGTTAGGTCAGCAAATTGCTAGTGCAGGTTCATATTTGGGTAATGCATTAATGAGCGCTACATCTGCCGATGCTAGCAGTGTTGCCAGTGGTAATTATAACTTTGGTAATATGAGTATGCAGAATGTTAATGGATTTAAAACAGACTTAAACCAATCATTTAGGTCTGGAATGTCTAGTGTTCAGACTCCTACTGGAGGGATGGTTTCAACAACTGAATCAGGGCAACATATCTATGAAGCTAACATGTCAAAATTGCCGATGAATATTGATACTTCGTCAATGTTAGATTCTTCATTTAGTAAAGCGCTTGGAGCACAACAAAGAGAGACTCAGAATTATCAAGAAGGATATCGTAGTTCTGTTAGTGACACATTTAATACAGCCACAGCCTTAAGTAATAATTTTGCGAAGAGTGCTGATATGGAATCGGGCTTAACCCAAGAACAACGTGATTCTATTGAGCAAATTAGACGTCAATCTAGTGAAGCCAGTAATAGCATGAGTAGCTCTGATTATACTAATAGTGATTATAGAACTGTCACACAAAGTTCTGATTCTTTTGGGGTTGGAGCTGGAGTGTCAGGTAATATTGGTGCTGGCACAGGAAATGCACCAGTTAAAGCTAATGTTGGAGCTGAAGCTACTGCCTCATATCGTCATCAATGGTTTGATGCTAATGAAGATAGTGCATCATTTGGAAATAGAACATCTGATGATAAAAGAGTATCTGAAAGTTTTGCAGATAGTAAATCTGCACAAGTTGTTAAAAATATGTCTGATAATGATATTGAACGAATTAGAGATAGCGAAACTCGTTCGTTAATGTATGACTTAAGATCTAGTTTAAATAAAACTAGTGAAAATTATGCTGGATTTAATGAAAGTCAAAGTAAAGAAAAAACGATTTCACAACAAGCAAATCTTACTGAGTCAAATCGTTTATCCGCATCTGAATCATTAGGGCATGAATACGCTCAATTCGTAACAAATAAAATGGGTGTTGAATCTGCAACTAGAATATTAACTGATGCAGGAACACCAGAAATGAGAGATCAAAGAGAGCAATTAAAAGAAGAATTTACTAATATGATGGCTAATAATATTAGAAATGGTCATTTTAATAATGAATCGAATGTGGTTGATACATATAATGGAATGAATGTATCAAAAGGAAACGGTCAATTTAATTTAGAAAATTTCAAAAATAATAATCAAAATTTAGCTAACTATGCAAATAAAGGTGGAATTATTCAAAATATTACAACGTATGATCTAAATGGTGGTAAAAATAATCAAAGCCTTTTAGATGGGGTGAACTATAATATAAGTGTAGAAGGAAAAGCGAGTAAAGAAGAACAAAATGTAATAAATAATAGAGTAGAACATAGTAATGATTTATCAGATGTAAAACAGAAAATAAATAATAATCAGATAGAAATATCAGAACAGAAAGGGTTTAATAAAAACAAGTATGATGAACAATCATAGGTGAGTAAATGAAATATTTTAATTTTTTACTATTATTTTCTTTGATTTTTTCAATCGGATTTCTTTTCTTTGATAGAAATTTACTAAATATTATTTTTAGTTTACTTTTTTGTATTGCATTTTTCAGTGTCTTTTCAAAAAATTTCAGAGAACAGAAAATAAAACTAAAGATGGTTTTTTTATTTGTTAATTTTATAGGGCTATGTTCAGTAATTATTATTCATTTTATGAATATTAAAAGTATTGAGATCAATCAGATTCGGAATCAAATACCTATCTTTCTATCTCTGATTTGTTTATTTATAAACTGTTTTTTAATTTTTGTTATTGAATTTAAATTGAAATTTTCTTCACGGTACAAACAATGTTCAAGTTTAGATGAGGTAAACCCTGCAACGGGTTTACCTATGCAAAATGGCATTGATTCGGGAGGAAATGTTTTTGGTCAAAGAATGCATCGAAAAGATTAGAAATTAATAATTAGATAAAGTAGGTAAGAAATGAGTTTAAATGCAAGGAACATGACTCAGGGTGGTCAAGTCATAAAGTACATGATCAGCATGTTCTTACAAATCACAAATATTGTAGCTTATTGGGCTTTTATTGCTGGAATTGTTGCTTTCTTTTCATACATGTTATATGCCATGAAATGGGTTTTTTTTAAACATGGAATGTATTATTTTTATGTAAAAAAAATACTGCTTGGCTTTAACTTTAGTGGAATTGCAAGTCTAAATAATAAAGATATTTATGTATTTGAATGGGTAAATTCAGACGGTAGTATTTCTACATTTAGTAGAACATCTTCTCAAATTATTCATGATCCTTATTTTATTCAATGTGGGGAATTGTTAAAAGATACCGCTTTTACTGCTTGGGGAGTAGGAATCGCTGTCTATGTTTTTATCTTATTTACGGTATTTTTCTTTTTAGGAAGAAAGGGTGCATTACAAAGACAAAGTAAATTTATTGGAGGGCGATATTTAGCTAAATCCATTAAAGAAGTTAACAAAATTTTAAAAAAAAATAAGAAGCTATCAAAGTATAAAATTGGAGATTTGCATATCTCAAAAGATAGTGAATTGCAAAATATTGCATTACATGGAACAGTTGGTTCAGGGAAAAGTAATGTAATTAATAATTTTCTTGAACAACTTCAAAAAGAGAAAAAAAGAGCTTTCATTTACGATAAAGGGAATAACTTTATTCCATTATTTTATAGGGATGGTAAGGATAAAATACTCAGTCCTATGGATAAACGTTGTCCAAATTGGGATCTGTGGTTGGAGTGTAGAGATAAAGCTGATTTTGAATCTTTTGCTTTGCCTCTTGTTCCTGAAAGCAAATCGGGTGATCCGTTTTGGATAATATCAGCTAGGCGTTTATTTGTATCTACTGCTGAAAAAATGCGTTCAGACCCAGAACGTTCAATAAAGAAATTATTAAATAATTTACTCTCTATCTCGCTTAGTGATTTACAAAAATATGTTCAAAATACGGATGCGAGTAGTTTAGTGGAGGGAAGTATAGAAAAAACAGCAATGACAATTCGTGGAATATTGGGAGCTTATGTAAATGCTCTGCGTTATTGTGAACATTTAAATGATAATACCAGTGAACCATTTTCAATTAGAGATTGGGTTCAAAATGCAGATGATGATGCATGGATTTTTATCCCGTCAGATGGGCGTCTACATGCATCATTAAAACCTTTAATCACAACGTGGCTGAATATCCTAATGAAATCAATATTATCATTAGAAAGAAGTCGGACAAGGCGAATATGGGCAACTTTAGATGAACTGCCAAGTTTGCATGAACTACCTATTTTATTAGAGTTTTTAGCTGAAGCTAGAAAATTTGGAGGCGTTGGGCTGATAGGTGTTCAAAATTTTTCTCAACTAGAGGCAACTTATGGAACTCAAAATGCCCGTGCAATATGGGATTTATGTAATACAACAGCTTATTTTAGGGCACCATCAGGACATGTTTCTGAATGGGTACAAAAAGAATTAGGTGAAATACATCATAAAAAGTTTCAAGATCAATATAGTTATGGTGTTGATACTATCAGGGATGGTGTTAATTTTTCCTCACCTGATACTCGTGAAATGATTGTAAGTTATTCTGATGTTCAAAATTTGAATGATTTAGAATGTTATGTTTCCCTTTTGGGGGATGTTCCCATTGTTAAAGTAAAACTTAAATATAAAGAATTTCCCAAAATAGCAGAAGGAAAAATAGAAAGAGATAATATAGGCGTAGAATCTTTAAGTGAAAATGTAAAACTTATTGAAGATGAATTTATTAATAATTTATTTGATAAAAAAAACAAGCCTCAAGAAAACAATAGAAGTGAGTCTAAAACAGAAAATAGTGAAGGAACTGAACAAAATATTAAAGTATCAAGTGTATTATTAGAGTCTGGTGTCGGGAATGATAGTTCAAATAGCAAAAATAAAACACAAGATGCAGAAATAGATAATGAGACTAATATTTTAAAACACAAAAATAAAGAAAATGATTTAGGACTTTTTTAATAAAAAGGATCATATATATGCTTTCATTATCAACTGTTAGTAGTTCAGGTGGCGCTAGTAATTATTATGAACAATCAGATAACTATTATTTTTTAGGAGATGCGACAACTCAATGGTTTGGGAAGGGTGCCGAGAAACTTGGATTGCATGGGAATGTAAATAGAGATGATTTTATTAATGTTTTAGAAGGAAAACTGACTAACGGACAAAGCCTAGAATATATTGTTGATGGAAAAAATAAACATAGACCAGGCTATGACCTTACTTTCTCTGCACCAAAAAGTGTTTCAGTGCTAGCTTTAGTGATGCAAGATAAAGATGTTTTAAACGCTCACATAAATGCAGTTAATAAAACATTGACTGAAATTGAAAAAATGGCATCTAGTAGGATAATGGAAGATGGTATTTCTGGAATAGAAGAAACGGGAAATATAACATCAGCATTATTTTTACATGATACAAACAGAAACCTAGAACCGCATTTACATACACATGCAATAATGGCAAATATAACGGAAACAGAGTCTGGAAAATGGAAAACATTATCTACTGATAGAAGTAATGAGCTAAATGCATTTATTGAGACTATTTGGAAGAACCCAATCGCATTGGGTAGTCTATATAGGCAATATTTAAAACCAGAACTTAAATCTTTAGGTTACAGCTTTGTTGAAGCTGGAAAAAATGGTCAGTGGGAGATAGAGGGTGTACCAACAGATGAGTTTTCTAGCAGAAGAAAAGAGATCATAGATGCCGTAGGTGAAGATGCAACAGCTAAGCAAAAGAGTGTTGCAACAAAAGATACTCGTAAGAAAAAAGATTTTTCTAATATTGAAGAAGTTAGAGAAGAATGGAAAAAAAAGCTAGCTAATACGGGGTTCAAACATGATTCGATTAAGAAAATTTCATCTATTAAAAATGAAGAATTGCATGATATCAGTGATGTAAAAGATACGGTTAAAAAAGTTATTTTAAATTTGGAGTCTAACTCTGCTAAATTTACACATGATAAAATAATGACCAATATTATTAATTCTATATCTGCTGATAAAATCAATGAAATTAAAGATATAAGAAAATTAATAAAAAAAGAAGTTGAAAATGGTATTTTAGTACCTTTAAGTAAGGATGGTGATCTTTATACCACTATTAAGCATTTGAAAAATGAAACTGAAATCATTAGATCTATAAACCAATTAAATGAAAAGACAAATAATATAATCAATAAGTCAGGATCTAAAATATCTCAATATTTAAGTAAAAATGAGAGGTCATTTTATTCTATTTCTTTAATTGGTAATAATGAATTTAAAAAAAACATTATAGGTGAAATATCAGATATTGCGGAATATAATAAGAAAAAACACATTGTTATTGTTAATGATCTGAAAAGTAAAAAATTTATTGAAAATAGTAATAAAGAAAAAAATCTATTAGCTATAACGGCTAATGAGTTTTTATCTATTGATAAAAGTAATAATAATATAGTTTCACTATACCAAGCAGAGAGATTTTCATTAAGTATTGTTAAAGAACTACTTAATAAAGTTGAAAATAATAATGATACTTTTATATCAATAGATACGAAAACAAAAAATAATGAAGGAATATTTACTGATGTTTTAAATAAGATGAATGTTGAGAATTTTAATCTTTATGAAAAAAATGAAAATAAAAAAACATTTTTTGTCAATAATATTGAAAAAAATGAAAGAATAAATTTAGCCACGAAACAATTTATAACTCTATCATTAAATAATAAAGATACAATAATACAAGTTAGTGACAGTAAAACTAAAAATATAGTCAATAATAACGTAAGGAAAGCATTAGTTGAAAATGGATTTCTATCTAAAGATAAAGTAGACATAAAAAATGAGAATAAATTATTTCTTAATGATTCCAATAGAAATTTAAGAAACACATATAAAAAAGGTTATTTTTTAGAAAACACAAAAAGTAATGTAAAAAGTGAAATAATAGATATAAATAAGAATACCAATGTTCTTTTTTTACAAGATGAAAAAGGAAATAAATCACAATTACCTATTTCCAACATTAATAATGAATTTAACTTAATAGAAAGAAAAAAACTTGAACTAAGAATAGGTGATAAGTTAAAAACATATAAAGGATTTAATAATGTTAAGGGTAACTCAAGTTATTCTGTCGTTGGTTTTAAAAAAGGGAATTTTATTTTCGGAGATAAAGTAATTATAGAGAATGAAAATGGAGATAAAATATCCATTAATCCTATGAAAAATAATAGTTTTCACTATGATTACTGTGAAACATACGGAAGTTCATTAGGCAATGATAAAACAATTATAGCTATAATGAATGAAAAGGATGTAACTAGCCAAAATATAAATAAAATAAAAAATAGTGGTAATACTATTATAGCAATCACCGGATTAGATAAAGAAAAAACGGATGCTAAAATAGGTAAAGCAGATATTGGTATTAGACATATACCCAATCTAACAGGAAGTATTGCTGATACATTGAAATCAATTGATAATCTTAAAAATAACATTACAACTGATTTAGAAAAAATAATTTCTCTCAGTATTGATAAAGCAAGCTCAGGGAAAGTAATTTTTAATGGTGCGTCAGTCATGATGAATGCAAATGGATTCAGTGATAATGTTAGTGTCAATGATGTACAAATAGCATTTGAAAACCTGATTAAATCAGGTGAAATAATACCGATTTCTACTAGTGCTATTACAGATAATTTTATAAAAAAAGAAACATTTGATAACGAGTTAAGTATCTTAAAAAAAATATTTGATGGTAAGAATACTATGCAACCTTTGGTTAGTGATTTTGTTTCGTTTGAGAATACGAAACTAACAAATGGGCAAAAGCTAGCTGGAGAGATGATCTTAAAATCAAAAGATAATATAATTGCAATTCAAGGTTATGCTGGTGTCGGCAAAACCACACAATTTAAAACTATTGCTCAAACTATTGGTGCGAATAGACAGGATATAGAATTAAGAGGTTTAGCACCAACTCATAAAGCTGTATCAGAATTGAAATCAGCTGGTATAGCATCACAAACCATAGCTAGTTTTATAAATGATATATCGACAGGTAATGGTAATACTAATTATAAAAATTCAGTTTTTATTATTGATGAAATGTCAATGAGTGGCAATAAGTCAACGATTACATTGATCAATAACATTATTGATAATGGAGGTAGAATTATTTTATCTGGAGATAAAGATCAGCTCAAATCTTTTGAGAATGGTGCGCCTTTCAAACTAACATTAGAACGCAGTGTAATTGATAATGTTGTAATGAAAGAAATAGTAAGACAATCACCCGAATTAAAACCAGCAATTGAAAAAATCATTTCAGGTAAAATAAGGGAATCATTAGATGTTATTGATACAATTTCACCTTTATCTGTACCAAGAATAAATGATAAAAAAGCTATCCCAGAAAAATCAATAATTGATTTATCAAAGAATGAAAATTCAGCTAAACAACTAATAATTGATGACTTTACTAGTCGAACTCATACAGCAAGAAATAATACATTCATTATTACTCCTTTGAACTCAGATAGAAATGAGATTAATGCAGGAATACATAAAGAATTGTGTCAGATGAATGAAATAAAAGAGACTATAAAAATACCTACCCTAGAAAGAGTAAATAGCCAAGAGTATGACTTAAGAAGTAGCAAATTTTGGAATGATAATAAAGGTAATATAGCTAGTATTGGAGAGGAGTATTTCAAAATAAAAGAATCAGATAATAATGGAATAATATCTTTATTAAACTTGAGTAATAATAATGAATATTCACTTTCAGCGCTTGATTTAAATTCAAAAAATGTTGCACTTTACAAGTCTAAACATTTAGAAATAGGTGTGGGTGAAAAAGTTAGATTAACAGTAACAGATAAAGAGCGTAACGCATTTAATAATGATATAGGAACGGTTGTTTCAACTGAAAATAATCAATTACTTGTCGATTTTGAAGGTAAGAAAATTAATTTTTCACCATTTGAGAATATTTCAGAACGACATTTAGATTATTCGTATGCTATCACATCTTACAGTTCACAAGGAACATCTATACCTTATGTCATAATATATGACGGATTATCTAATGGTAAAAAACAATTATCAGCATTAGATAATACGTATGTTGAGTTGTCACGTAGTAAAGAACATGTACAAATATATGTTGATAACCTTAATGAATGGGTAACACATATAGAAAAAAATTCAGGAACACGGCTTACAGCTCATGATGTTTTAAATAGAAATGAAAATATTTCAGCAGATCGTGAGTTGGAATTCTGGAAATCAAGTAAATTGCTTCCATCAACTCTTATGGAGAAAACCCCTGAATTATTGCATTCAGCTAGATTCAATGAGAATAGACAAGAATTATTATTAGAAGTACATAATGATTATGGTGTTCATCGTGGAAATTATCATATCCCAATGGGAATATTTTCAGGAGCCATTAATATGAATGATGCATACTATAAAGGAGCATCAGATGGGCATTTAATTGTTATTAATAAAGGTCAAACAGATACAGATGTAGTAGTTTATCCTAAAGATGAACTTGAAAAAATTATTAATAGCGATATCAATGAGTCAGTAATTATAGATCTTAATGAGAAAAAAGAAGATGTAAGTAATATATTGCTTTTAAAGGAAAACGAGATAAATCTTGATGAAATTTTACATGATATTTTAGATAATAAAAAAGATGAAAAATTAGTGTTAGAAGTTGATGAAGCTAAGGAAATTATTATTGATAATGTAACAGAGATAAAGCATGTACAAGAAGAAAAATTCCTATCTGATAAGGAAATACAATCCAATAATGATAATAAGAATATTAAACTAGATGAAGAAAATATACTAAAACATACAGATAGTGAACTCAGAAAAGATCTTGATATAAATCTATAATTTAGTTATATAAATATCAAACTAATTAGTAGAAGAAAAATCCAAAATACTAGAGGTAAAAATGAGTGAATTAAAGCGTGAGCAAGAGTATGAAATTATTTCTCAAAACTTAGCTAGCATTACATCTTTAAGACGTTTTTGTAATCAGAAAGATTACAAGTGGTTACAAGAGGTGAAAGATAAACTTGATGCTATCATTGAGGAAAGAAAAGAAGAAGAAGAAAAAAGAGAATTAGCATTGATTGAAGAAGAAGAAAAACGCTTAAAAGCCATCGAATATATTGAGTCATTAGGTTTAGACCCTGATGTCTTAACTATATCTGTATTTGATCGCTCAAATACAGGTGAAAAAAAATCAAGAAAAAAAGTAAGAAAAGAAGCTAAACCTCGTTATCGCTTTACTGACCCCGAGACAGGAAAAATGGATACGTGGACAGGACTTGGTAGAATGAAAAAAGGTTTACGTGCATTGATTGAAGCTGGTAATAACTTAGAACAATATTTAATTTCAGATAATGAAAATATATCCAATCAATAATTTCATTAAATTAATAGTTATCTTTTTATCTACATTGCCCCTTTTGGGGCAATGTAAGGATATTTTTATCGGTGACTCTCTTACATACGAACTAGCAATGAGTTATCAAAAACATGCTCCAGTTGATGCAAAATATCTTGAAAGTACAGGGCTAAATTCAAATAAGTTATTAGACTGGAATAGTTATATCAAAGGTATAAGTCTTGAAAAATATAAAGTCGTCTATATTGTATTAGGCACCAATGATCTAATTCAAAACAATGAAATGTTAATGTATAAACAAAAGGTTAGAAATTTCATTCTAACTATTAAAATGAAAAATGATAATATCGTATGGTTATTACCTCCTGCGTTAGAAAATAAGAAAAATAATATATTATTAAACAATGCAAGATCATCAATTATAGACGTTGCTAATATTGAAGGAATTAAACTATACGATATGAGAAGCGTGTTAGGTTATGATTTTAAAGAAAAAAACAACAACATACATATCAGAACTAAAGATGGTATTCATATAACAAAAAATGGTGCAAATGCAGTTATTAATAGTATGTTGATAAGTAATTGATTGAAAACTAACGCGCTACGCTTGTTGAATAGTGACCCAAAAAATAAATGAATTTATTTTTTTCTCACTATTTATATTAAAATGTAGGAAGTAAAATGAATGATACATTAAAAGTAGATAGTTATGGTAAACGCTATTATAAAAAAGGAACTTTTTATAAAAAAAGAAATTCTTATAAGAAATTCAATATAACTAATAGCTTAAAATTTAGATGTAAATATGAATTGAAAGAAAGCAATATTAATGACTTGGATCATCTTGATAAATTCTTTAGAAGTAGCCTTTCTTTAATGTCACCATCCTTAATGATATTTACAGGTTTTGCAATATTAGGGCAACTTTATGGTAAGGAAACACTACTTTCTCAAGTAAGTGCGTTTTCAATTTCACTTTTCCTTTCGATTGTTTTGTTCTTTCTACATTCCGATTATAAAAAAACTAAGCGTAAAATGAAAAGTAACTTTATGATTTTTATCGTTTCATTATTAGCTTTCGTATTTTCATTAATTCTTATTTTAACTATTGGATTGGCTGGATTCAATGCAGTTAACTCAACATCTTTTCTTTATAACGATGAATTAAAACAAAGCCAGCCAGCTGAAGCTGGTCAATCTCAACAACCAAGTAAAGTAAGCCAGCCAGCTGAAGCCGATCAATCTCAGCAACCAAGTAAAGTAAGCCAGCCAGCTGAAGTCGGTCAATTCAAACCATTGGCGAAAATAACATATATGCTATAATAGCGTTTGAGTTATAATGTGTTTTATGTTATATTTTATCCTTCATTGCAACAGAAGGACAAAAAAAGTGTTTCAATTATTTTTTCATCCTGAAGTATTAAAGGAATTAGAAAATCTTGAGCCAGAAAACTACGCCAAGATTATCTTTTTATTAGAAAAACTTAAACAGAAAGGAAATCTATTACGTTATCCAGATTCTAGATTAATAAGGGATGGACTTTTTGAATTAAGAACAGGAAATAAAGACATTACCCGTACTTTTTTTGCTTTTGCTAAGGGAAAAAAAATATATATTTTGAGAGTTTTCGTTAAAAAAACAAAGAAAACACCAGAGAGTGAAATTATCTTATCTTTCAAAAGATTAAGTGAATTATCTTAGAGTGTTTTAAAATATATTAATATTAATTTTTATTCAGGATGAGAATTAATAAAAATATTATAGGAGAGTAAATAGTATAATTGGTTAAAATTACAACTAAAAATGAGTAATAAATTTCTATTAAATAGAGATGAATTTTGAGGATACATTAAAAATGACTGTAGAAAACGCAAAAATTAAACCAATTCCATTTGACATGGTAAAAGAGCAAGCATTCAGCAATCCTGATGTTGAACAAGCTTATAAATTATTAAAACAGGAGGAAGAGCTACAAGAGCTATTAACTGAAATGCGTGTAAAAGCAGGTCTTAATAGCTCTCAAGTAGCTGAAAAAATGGGAGTGTCTCAACCTTCAATTAGTAGACTTGAAAAAAATGTTGCTAAAGCAAGTTTTCACACATTAGAACGCTATGCGAAAGCATGCGGTACTACCTTAAGAATTCAAGCTGACTGGGCATCTATTAAGCCCTGATCATTAATTACCTACATAAAGGTATCAATTATGAATTATATAGAAGGCTTAAAAAATAATAGATACGAATTTGTACGAAGCCCAGTATCTGATGAAGTGAGGGAAAAATTGATTATTCTTATGCAAAATGAAAATAATCGTAATATGTTGGCTGAGGATATTATAGAAATGATACTGATCGCTAGAAACTCACCAGATGGGCTTCAGGCAGTTAATGGGTATATAGATAAAATAATAAATTTATCTAGTCGTTTCGCCCTTGAAAAGGATCAGATATAACAGCTTTTGATAAAAGCATAAATGGTGATCAATACGCTACATTATGTTAATAAAATAAACTAGTTAAAAATCATAGTGTAGCATTTTTAAATACTCTTTATCTTTTTTTTTATTCGATAGAATTGAGCATATTTTATTCCAGATAATTGCATAATCTCAATATCAGTTAATGATAAATTACCACTTAGTTTTTCTTTAATAAGTTTTTGTGCTTTGAGTGCATTTTCTGATACAGTTCTACCTTTATATAACCCCTTCTTTTTTGCTATTGAAATCCCCTCTTTTTGCCGTTGACGTATAAATGATCGCTCTAGTTCGGCTACTGCTCCAAGTAATGTGATGATGAATTTACTGGTTGGCTGGTTATCAAAAGTCATTTTATTATCAATAAATTCAATTTTTACCCCCTGCTCTGTCATTTCAGCTAAGAGCAGTAATAAATCTTGGGTATTGCGTGCCAATCTATCTACTGATTTTACCTTTACTGTATCACCTTCACGTAGTTGCATTCTTAATGATGCCAGTCCTGGTCGATCAGTAGATTTTCCCGATACTCTATCAATAAATGTTTTATCACATTCTATAAGAGCATCTGTTTGTCGTTCTATATTTTGTTCTCTTGTACTAATTCGAGCATATCCAAAGATCATTTTATGTATACCCATCCCTTAATTAAAAGATTTATCAAATTAATATCATTAGCATCATATAAAAGATACTATATCATTTTTATTATAGTTATAACCTAAATGATACTATATATAGCATACTGTCTAGCGGTATCTTTTGACTATAATCTAATGATATGAAAGTGGTTATAAAAAACGCTCATTTTTTGAGCGTTGATATTAGTTAAGTGGCTTTTATATTAATAACGGATTATTAGGTATTAATTTGAAAGGTACTTGCTATATTCTGCATTTCATCTGTGATGATGTCATACGATATTTGAATAGAAGCACCATTAGCTATTATTAGCCTTTTTCGTATATGCTTTCCTATTGCTTTATCTGACTCTATCGATTGATACGAAATGGATTTTTTTCCTTGCTTTAATTCTTTTATTTCTTTTTCTATTTCGTATAATCCGAATGTTTCTAATGTAATAGTATTATCTTCATTAGATTCTGTATAAACTTTTATAGAATCCCCATTTTCTGATATCAATTTTTCTCTAATTGTTTTTCCTAAAGTCATATCATCTAATGAAATGTCAATATTAAAATTTTTCATGTGAATATACCTTATGGTTAAATTTAATTACTTAGAATAATTATTTCTTTCCAAATATTTTTTTTGCATTGCTAACTGATTTTTTTTCAATATTATTTACTTGTCTGTTTTTTAGGTATTGTTCTTCTTCGGAAACATATAATGATTTTTTTTCTTTAACGGTATTAACCGTATCTTCATTTAATCCTTCAATTATATCAAATATAGCCTTAATATCAGTGATTTTTCCTGAGCTTTGTAATACAGCTTTTAACAATTCTGGCAAATTCTCATTTAACTTACGCAATTCAAAAACAAGAGATAGACCATCTCTTACCGTTTGTGTTTTATTTCTTTCTTTTTCGTAGAATGAGAGTAACTCATTTTGTTCAGGATTTTCAGTATTAAGGTAAAAGAATAATTTTTTATTGCTCATCATCTTCTCATTATCAAGAATGAACTAAATGTAGGGCTTTAACTAGCGCCATTTGGGGTGTTTCTAATTTTATTACTTTATCATTTAACTGCGCCCAATGTCTTTTAATATGTGTATAGATCAATTCAGCACCTCCTCCTGTTAAATAAATACGATGGAATCCAGTATAATTTTGTTCAACATGAGCAATGCAATTTTCAGCTAATTTTTTTAGAGATAGATTTAATTGGTTATTTATCATTTCTATTAAATTATGATTATTAACCATTTTATCGATATTCTCATTACTTAAGATACGACGAATTAATATATCAATATGATTGTAATTTAAGTATGTATCAGCTTTAATTAAAGCATTGGACATCTCTTTAATTAGTGATTGAGTACCAATTGTATGATCTCCTGATACTTTTATTACATCGGAAAACTCCCCCATAATTAAACCGCAATCAAGAGTTGTTCCCCCTAAATCTAAAATTAGAGATTTTTCATATGTATCAATATCATTTCCTAATTCAGGTACTAATGCTGGTATAGATTCTGGGTAAACATAAACATTATCAAAAGTGAATGTATCACCGCTATTTAAGAAAACCTCACGTTTAATGTTAGATATTTTTCGTTCTATGTTTTTTGAGTTTTCTTGTCCGTCGGTGTCATAAAACTCTGAAATTGGCAAAGTGACAACGATATCTAGACATTGTGGTTTTAATCCAGATTCTTGCAATACCTGCTGAATTCCTAATGCATTAATTCCATTATATTGATAGCGAATATTTGTTGTTACTTCAATAGATGAATTGTTAGGTGAATACGCATATTTCTGCCCTTCTAATAAATAATTGTATGATTTTTCTGAATTCAATACATTTGATTTCCAGCCAGATATAAAACCATTTGGGATCACTTTTAATTGCAATGAATTACTTTCGTCAAACCAAGCTAGTTTTGTTGCAGTTGAACCGTCATCACAATATACAATCATTATTTATCCTTATGTTGTTTGTGGTGGTTGAAAACCACCATTAAGTAACCACTATACCACCATTGAGTAACCATATTGCCACTGCTTTATGAATAAAGCAATCATAATATGTATTTTTATGGTGGTATTGTGGTGTTATTATAAGGGCTGTTATTGCGGGATTATATGATTACGGGATTATGTGATTACATAATTATAGGATTATTTAATCCTATAATCGTGATTTTGTGATAATAGTATCGTTCATTTTTATTTTTATAATTATAATATTACAGGATTACAGGATTACAGGATTACAGGATTACAGGATTACAGGATTACAGGATTAC
>NZ_JBEEWD010000015.1:0-29856 GCF_040140245.1 Proteus sp. fly-1013
TTATTTTCAAGGCTTTTCACTTTTTTTCTTCGTTCTCTCGGCTAACTCACTTAGCGTGGTTTGCCGTGACAACGAGGACGCATTATAGGGAGTTTTCTGAGGCTGGCAATAGTTTTTTTAAGAAAAAAAATCGTTTGCTTAATTCCACAGCAAAACCCCTACTTATACGCACTTATCAACAATTTTATCCACAGAGCACCTTTTTACATAAAATTAGCATGTCAAACGCAAACGTTTGCGTTATTATAGCGGTCGATTAAGTAAGATTGATTTTGTGTCCATCTTCTGAAATGTTAGTTAAGCAAACACAATTTCACTGTATTAATGTGATTTAACTTCACCATTACTACCGTTATACCAACCCCAAGGGATAAAACTCATGCAACATCTTCGTCCTATCCGCCGTGCACTTTTAAGTGTGTCTGATAAAGCAGGTATTTTAGAATTTGCTAAAGCACTTGTTGAAAGAAAAGTAGAACTCTTATCTACAGGTGGAACCGCACGTCTATTAGCAGAAGCTGGCTTACCGGTTATTGAAGTCTCCGATTACACAGGTTTCCCAGAAATGATGGATGGCAGAGTGAAAACACTGCACCCTAAAGTACATGGTGGGATCCTAGGTCGTCGTGGACAAGACGATGCAATTATGGAAGAACATGAAATTCGTCCTATCGATATGGTCGTCGTAAATCTTTATCCTTTCGCTAAAACGGTAGCTCGCCCAGATTGCTCATTAGCAGATGCGGTAGAGAATATCGATATTGGTGGACCAACGATGGTTCGCTCCGCGGCAAAAAATCATAAAGACGTTACGATTGTAGTAAATAGTAATGACTATGAAAGAGTGATTGAAGAAATGGATAATCACGAAAATAGCCTTACTTTAGATACACGTTTTGATTTGGCGATTAAAGCCTTTGAACACACCGCTGCTTATGACGGAATGATTGCTAACTACTTCGGTCAGAAGGTTGCTCCTTATTATGGCGATACTTCACAACCATCAGGTACTTTCCCTCGCACCTTAAATCTGAACTATATAAAGAAACAAGATATGCGTTATGGTGAAAATGCTCACCAACAAGCAGCTTTCTATATAGAAGAGAATATAGAAGAAGCATCTATTGCCACTGCAAACCAATTACAAGGCAAAGCGCTTTCTTATAACAATATAGCTGATACTGATGCGGCATTAGAATGTGTGAAATCATTTTCCGAGCCCGCATGTGTTATTGTGAAACATGCAAACCCTTGCGGTGTTGCAATTGCGAACACGCTCGCACAAGCATATGACAATGCATTTAAAACTGATCCAACCTCTGCATTTGGTGGCATTATCGCATTCAATCGGCCATTAGATGCAAAAACAGCAAGTGCAATCATTGAGCGTCAATTTGTTGAAGTGATCATTGCTCCTTCTATTAATGAAGATGCATTACCAATTTTAGAAACAAAACCAAATGTTCGTGTATTAGCTTGTGGTCAATGGCAAGAAGCCAAATCAGCGTTGGACTTCAAACGTGTTAATGGTGGGCTGCTAGTTCAAGATCGTGACTTAGGTATGGTAAAAGAAGAAAACTTAAGAGTGGTCACTCAACGTCAACCAAGTGAACGTGAACTTAAAGATGCACTCTTCTGCTGGAAAGTCGCCAAATTCGTAAAATCAAATGCCATTGTTTACGCTAAAAACGATATGACAGTCGGTATTGGTGCAGGACAAATGAGTCGTGTGTATTCTGCAAAAATTGCAGGTATTAAAGCTGCTGATGAAGGTTTAGAAGTTGCAGGCTGTGCAATGGCATCAGATGCATTCTTTCCATTTAGAGACGGCATTGATGCAGCAGCACTTGCTGGCGTGACTTGTGTTATTCAACCTGGTGGTTCAATTCGTGATGATGAAGTGATTGCAGCTGCAAATGAGCATAACATCGCAATGATTTTCACCAATATGCGTCACTTCCGTCATTAATAAGGTATTGATATGAAGATTCTGATTATTGGTAATGGCGGTCGTGAACATGCTTTAGCTTGGAAAGCGGTTCAGTCGCCGCTTGCAACACACGTTTTTGTTGCCCCTGGCAATGCTGGCACTGCATTAGAAAGTGGTGTTGAGAATGTCGCTATCAGTGCAACAGATATTTCTGCATTAGTCGCATTTGCTCTCGAAAATAAAATTGATTTAACTATTGTAGGGCCTGAAGCACCACTAGTTATTGGTGTTGTAGATGCATTTAAAGATGCTGGGCTGACCATCTTTGGACCAACAAAAGGAGCCGCGCAGTTAGAAGGCTCTAAAGCCTTCACAAAAGATTTTTTAGCTCGTCATAAAATTCCAACTGCGGATTATCAAAATTTCACAGAAATAGCACCTGCACTTGAGTACCTTAATAAAGTAGGTGCGCCAATTGTTATCAAAGCGGATGGTTTAGCTGCAGGTAAAGGCGTTATTGTTGCTATGACTCAAGCTGAGGCTGAAGCTGCAATTAAAGATATGCTGGCTGGCAATGTGTTTGGTGATGCAGGACATCGCATTGTTATCGAAGAATTTCTTGATGGCGAAGAAGCTAGCTTTATTGTGATGGTTGATGGTGAACACGTT
Source organism: Proteus sp. fly-1013 (assembly GCF_040140245.1). NCBI lineage: Bacteria > Pseudomonadati > Pseudomonadota > Gammaproteobacteria > Enterobacterales > Morganellaceae > Proteus > Proteus sp. fly-1013. The sequence goes on from NZ_JBEEWD010000015.1 coordinate 2,600, forward strand.
ATTCCAATGGCTACAAGCCAAGATCATAAACGTGTTGGCGATGGAGATACTGGACCTAACACAGGAGGAATGGGTGCATATTCACCAGCACCTGTTGTTACACCAGAAATCCACCAGCAAGTAATGGAAAAAATCATTTATCCAACAGTTAAGGGAATGGCTTCTGAAGGATATTGTTACCAAGGTTTCCTTTATGCTGGATTGATGATTGATAAGCAAGGCGTTGCTAAAGTTATTGAGTTTAACTGTCGTTTTGGTGATCCAGAAACTCAACCGATTATGATGCGTATGCAATCTGACTTAGTTGAGCTGTGTTTAGCTGGAGCAAAGGGTAACTTAAAAGATAAGGATTCCCTTTGGGACCCTCGTCCAGCTTTAGGGATTGTAATTGCAGCTGGCGGCTACCCTGCGGATTATCGTCAAGGTGATGTTATCGAAGGCTTAACACCAACATCATCAACAACGGCAAAAGTATTTCAAGCTGGAACAACACTCAATAACAAAGGCGACGTTATCACTGCTGGCGGGCGAGTACTATGTGCAACTGCATTAGGTGATGATATCGAGCAAGCTCAAAAAAATGCTTATGCTTTAGCGAAAGATATTCATTGGAATGGTAGTTTTTATCGCCATGATATCGGCTATCGAGCGATTGCACGCTTAAAGAAATAAATTAACAACGGCAAAAGGGAGTGATCACAAGCTCTCTTTTGTTGGTTCCCATTTACAAAAATCGTGTTCTGCAACCATAAGTAATTGCTTACCTTCTGGCGAATCAAGCCATGCAACATAAGAAGGCTTACTTGAATTACGTGTTCTTGTTTTTAACCAGCGTTGTTCTGGACCTTCAAATGAAACACTCACTTTCTCACCAGCACATGTTGTCATCGTATTTTGATACCAGACACCCTGCACTAAATTTACTTTCCCAATAGTAAGCGCTTCACTGATTTCACGCTCTTTACTTGCAGCAAACACCATTCTTAAACGCTCATCCTCTGTCAATGCTCGTTTTTGCTTCTGGCTTTCTTGTTGCATGAAAATAACTTCACCTCGTTTATTTAAACGAAGGTGCCAAGAGGAAGGATCATTTGGATTGATAACTTCAGAGCGGACTTGCCAAAGCTTATTTTGACGATACTCATAGAATGTGATGACAGTTTCTGGCTTTTTATAAAAGCTATAAACACTCATGATCACTTGAGGTTCTGACGCTTTATTATTTAAACGCCATAGCCGGACAACACCTTCATCTGCAATATAACCTGTTGCAGAAAATTCAGGTAGTTGCACAGTAGAGGAGCAGGCGCTGAGCAAAAAAGCAGATCCTATTGCTAACAGCCCCTGTCGTTTCAACAAAAGGGGAGTAAATCCCCCTCTATTGTTCATTCCGTTCAAAGGAATTATTTTACTGCGTCTTTCAGTGCTTTACCGGCAGTAAATGCAGGAACGTTAGCTGCTGCAATTTTAATTTCTTTACCAGTTTGAGGGTTACGACCAGTACGCTCTGCACGGTGATTCACCTTGAATGTACCGAAACCAACTAACTGTACAGAATCGCCTTCTTTCAGAGCACCTGTTACTGAATCGATAAACGCTTCAATAGCAGCTTTTGCTTGAGTTTTTGTCAGATCCGCTTTTTCAGCAACTGATTCGGTTAATTCAGCTTTGTTCATAAAATAGTCCTTAAAGTATGTTTTATCGTTTGAAAAACATCTGGTGAAAAAACTTAACTTATCTTTTTAAGAGGATAAATTAAGTAAAACACCTGAGCCACTTCTTTTCGTACCCAATGTAGAACATACACGGGGGTGATGTGAAGTCTTTAAACGTCGCTTTTCAAGCACTAAATCACGTTTTTCTGATTTAGTGCGTTAATTCTATACCGATATTGCTCATTCCAGCTTCACGAAGGTCTGCACGTAGACCCTTGATCAGTTCGACATCTCTTTCTTCACATTCTACAAGTAGACGGTAAATTTCCCATTGAATATCGAACTCTTCAATAACAGCAGGTAGAGATCTAAGCTCTTCTTCGCTCATTTCTCTTTCTGCTTGTGTCATTTCAAGTGAAGCAACTGTCCCTACTGATAATTTGCTCACTTCAATAGCGTGACTTAATGATTCACCGCTTAAACGAGAGTGAACAATTTCACTAAGTGCAACACAGGCGTCAATCGCTGGATAGACACCATAAATCTCAAACTGAGATGCATCAGGAATAGCTTCTTCTAATTTCTCTAATTGAGAATCAAAATTAACCTTTGCATCTTTCACCGTTAAAGTTTCCCAAACCAGATCGAGAATACGGCGATAAAGCATTGGATCGGTAAATCCTGTTTCGCGACAAAATACCTGATAGTTTGGGTACATTCTCTCACACAGGCATGCCATAAACGTCAGGTGTTGCCAAGCTTCTAGCTTTTCTAAACGTAAATGGATTGGGTTCTTCAACATTCGTGATTACTCATTTTCTTAACTTAGGCGCAGTTTACCTGAAAATTAAAAATATCCACATATTTCCCGGTCATTTAGAGCTTATTCTTATTCAACTGCTCAAATAATCGCCTATTTGAAGCAATACCATCAGCCCAACGCGTGGGTTCTGGCAATCGATATCCTTTCATACACAACTCAACCCACTGCAAAGCGCCATCCATACTCACTTTATGACCCGGAGAAATATACAGGGGTTTGCATTTTTTCTTACTGCGATAAATCCATCCTATTTGCTCATTCTTATCCATTAACGGCTCATGACTTCCTATCTCTTCATTGATAGCTTTATCGGTGCCACATAAACGGCTTTTTGCTACACCGATAGTAGGTGTATCCACTAATAAGCCAAAATGACTTGCAACACCGAGCCTTCTAGGATGCGCAATACCTTGCCCATCGACAAAAATAAGAGAAGGTTTTTGTTTTATTAGTTGCCAGGCAGCAAGTAACGCAGGGCACTCTCTAAATGAAAGTAAACCGGGGATATAAGGAAGAGTTGTAGGTATTCGCGCGATTTGATATTCAAGAATTTCAAAAGAAGGGTAATGCATTATCACGATGGCGGCGCGAGTAATTGCGCCACCTTCTTCAAAACCAACATCAGCACCTGCTATGTAAGTTGGTGCTGTAAATTGGTCTGTTAAAATAATCTGTTGAGCTTTTTCTGTCTGCTCCTGACGTAATTGTTGGGTATTAATCATTATCCTGATGATAAGGCTTCGATAAACGGTGAACCGCATCAATAAATGCACCAGCATGTTCTGGTGGAACATCTTGATGAATACCGTGCCCAAGATTAAAGACGTGACCATTACCTTTACCGAATCCAGCAAGAATAGTTTCGACTTCTTGCTCTATTCTGGCAGGTGGTGCATACAGCATAGAAGGATCCATATTGCCTTGTAGTGCAACTTTGTCCCCTACTCGACGACGTGCATCTTCAATATCAATCGTCCAATCAAGTCCTAATGCATCGCAACCTGTTGCAGCCATCGCTTCTAGCCAGCGACCGCCACCTTTGGTAAATAAAGTGACTGGTACTTTTCTTCCATCATATTCACGGATAAGACCATCAACAATCTTATGCATATAGTGTAATGAGAAGAGTTGGTAATCACGGCCTGTTAGCACACCGCCCCATGTATCAAAGATCATGATAGACTGCGCACCCGCTTTAATTTGAGCATTCAGATACAGAATAACGCTATCTGCCAGTTTATCCAGTAATAGATGTAGTGTTTGAGGCTCTGAATACATCATTTTTTTAATTTTTGTGAAGGCCTTACTACTTCCACCTTCAACCATATAGGTTGCTAACGTCCAAGGACTTCCTGAAAAACCAATTAATGGCACACTACCTTGCAATGCATGACGAATGGCACGTACTGCATTCATCACGTATCCCAGTTCATCTTCAGGATCAGGAATAGGTAGTTTTTTAATATCATCAATACTATTTATTGGTGATTTAAAACGAGGACCTTCACCTGTTTCAAAGTAAAGACCCAATCCCATTGCATCTGGAATAGTTAAAATGTCAGAAAATAAAATAGCAGCATCTAAAGGGAAGCGTCTTAAAGGCTGTAATGTCACTTCACAAGCCAATTCTGTATTCTTGCACAATGAGATGAAATCCCCCGCCTGTGCCCGTGTTTCCTTATATTCAGGAAGATATCTGCCTGCCTGACGCATCATCCAAACTGGGGTGACATCAACAGGTTGGCGCAACAGCGCACGTAAATAGCGGTCGTTTTTCAACTCACTCATGACTAACTCCATTAACAGTAATAGGGCCGCAAAATAGCATGCATTGTAACATGCTGGAAAAATAACTGTTGGCAGACAGCGCCTTTATTTAGTTCTTTTCTTTATCTTGTCTAATATTGGCTATCGTATCTTCTATCAAGCGTCTAGCAATCGTATCTGGCGGTGGGATCTGCGGTAATTGATCGTAACGATACCAACCTGCACTCATTAATTCAGAAGGATCGTGGCGTAGTTCACCACCATCATAGTCAGCTAAAAAGCCCATCATTAAGGAATGAGGGAATGGCCAAGGCTGAGAGGATACATAGCGAATATTACGAATACGAATATTACTCTCTTCAAACACTTCACGGGCTACGGCTTCTTCTAAGGTTTCACCAACCTCAACAAAACCAGCAAGTACAGTATAAAGAGGTGAATGTTTATGCCTAACATGATGGGCTAATAAGATTTTATCCTCATGGCGAATACCTACAATAATGCAAGGGGCAATTTGTGGGTAATAACGTTCATGACAGTTATCGCATAAACACGCCCATTCACTCTCACTATGACGCATTTTAGAGCCACAATAACCACAAAAACGATGAGAACGATAAAACTCAGCCAGCTGAACACCTCGACCGACTAATTTAAACAAGTTTTCATCTTGTGAAGCAATAAGCCTTGGTGAACACATGTCGTTATCCATTTTTCCATGAATAAGCCAAACTGTTTCACCTTGCCATTCACCAACAATTTTGGCGTGCTGACCAATGAGATCCCAATCTTTAGCTAAGCCAAATGGAAGTTCGCCTTTGGGTAGCCATACTCGTCCACCAAGACTGACTGTCCACCAGCCCTTTTCTGATCCTGTTAATGTATATAAATGCATAACGACCATTCTATCCAAAATAATGATATAGAATAGAGGATACTCTTTTTAGCAAGAACCACTCAATGAATTATGACTATCTTCTATAATTCATTAACATCCTTAAATATAAATATAAATTTTATTAATAGTAAGGAGCGTTAGAATGACAGATGAAACAAAAAACAAAATTGCTATTTTTGATCTAGATGAAACACTTTTAGCAGGTGATTCTAGTCGCTTATGGACAAACTATTTGTGGGATAAAAAAATAGTCACAGATCCTCATTTTTTAAAACTAGATGAACAAATGATCGCAGACTATTACGCCGAAAAACTGGATATAAACCAATATCTTTTTCAACATCTAGCATATTTTAAACATCATGATATAGATAAAATAAATCATTGGGTTAATGACTTCACTGAAACAAAAATTCAGCCTCTGCTTTACCCACAAGGAATATCAATAATTACACAATATCGGCAGCAAAATATTCCCGTTATAATTATTTCAGCAACAATGTCCTTTTTAGTTCATGCTATTGCAAAACAACTCAATGTGGATATTTCAATGGGTATTGATATGCAAATTAAGGATAATCATTACACCGGATTTATTGAAGGTATTCCTACCTTTCGAGAAGGAAAGGTTGAGCGTTTAAATCAATGGAAAGAAGCCAATAACATTAACATTGCTTATGTTTATTTCTATACTGATTCATCTAATGACCTCCCATTATGTTACCAAGCAGATCGTGTTATCGCGGTTAATGCAGATAAAAAATTAACTCAAGTTTCGGATGAAAAAGCGTGGGAACAACAACATTGGAATTTAAATAAATAACCCATGTCGGACTTGTAGTTTTTAAAATCTTTCATATACTGGACATCTTCTTGTCGGAGTGCCTAGTGTTTATAAGGCTATTATAAACACAGGCTGAGACCGTTAATTCGGGATCCGCGGAACCTGATCGGGTTAATACCCGCGAAGGGAACAAGAGTGATTCGACCTTTTGATAGCTTCATTGCGTATATTTTTTACACACCTATATACACCTATCTGTCGATACTCCCTGCGACCTCCAGACAAGCATTTTTCTCAATATTCACCCGACAGGCAATTAGCCTGCATGATATTTATTAGGAAATGCTATGTCCCAAAATCAAACTATATCCGTTAAAGATATTTCACCAACAAACAACAAACTGCGCCCACGAAAAGAGCAGCGTGATGCAGCTCAAGAGTTTATCAGCACCATTCAAGGTGTCAGTTTCCCAAATTCAAACCGAATTTATCTCGAAGGATCACGTGCTGATATTCAAGTCCCAATGCGTGAGATCCAACTTGATAAAACGCTAGTAGGAGGATCAAAAGATTCCCCTATTTTTGAAGATAATGAACCTGTACCTGTATATGACACATCAGGCCCTTATGGCGATCCGGCTTCTCAACTCGACGTTAATCTTGGATTAAAAAAAATACGCCAACCATGGATTGATGAGCGCAATGATACCGAAGCGCTTTCTCTTTTAAGTTCGGATTTCACCCAACAGCGCCTTTCTGATGCAGGATTAGAACATTTACGTTTTCCCTTAAAACCAAGTCCTAAAAAAGCGCTAAATGGCAAAAGTGTGACCCAATTACATTATGCTCGCCAAGGCATTATTACGCCTGAAATGGAGTTTATTGCTATTCGTGAGAACATGGGACGAGAGAGAATTCGTAGCGAGGTTTTACGCCAACAGCATGCAGGATACAGCTTTGGCGCACATCTCCCTGACAATATTACCCCTGAGTTTGTACGCCAAGAAGTTGCTGCTGGTCGAGCTATCATTCCTGCCAATATCAATCACCCTGAATCAGAGCCAATGATTATTGGGCGAAATTTCTTAGTGAAAGTAAATGCCAATATCGGAAACTCCTCTGTAACTTCCTCCATTGAAGAAGAAGTTGAAAAGCTGATTTGGTCTACACGCTGGGGGGCGGATACCGTAATGGATCTCTCAACAGGCCGTTATATTCATGAAACGCGTGAGTGGATCATTCGTAACAGCCCCGTTCCTATCGGCACAGTTCCAATTTATCAAGCACTCGAGAAAGTTAACGGTATTGCTGAAGATCTCACTTGGGAAATGTTCCGAGATACCTTGCTTGAACAAGCAGAGCAAGGAGTTGATTACTTTACTATTCATGCAGGCGTGTTGTTACGTTATGTACCTATGACAGCAAAACGCCTAACAGGTATTGTGTCTCGTGGCGGTTCGATCATGGCAAAATGGTGTTTATCACATCATAAAGAAAATTTCCTCTACGAACATTTCCGTGAAATCTGTGAAATTTGTACGGCTTATGATGTTTCCCTTTCTCTAGGCGACGGACTAAGACCTGGTTCAATTCAAGATGCGAACGATGAAGCACAATTTTCTGAATTACATACCTTAGGTGAACTGACAAAAATTGCATGGGAGTATGATGTTCAAGTCATGATAGAAGGCCCCGGTCATGTTCCAATGCAGATGATCCGCCGCAATATGACAGAAGAATTAGAGCATTGTCATGAAGCACCATTCTATACATTAGGCCCTCTCACTACGGACATTGCACCGGGTTACGATCACTTCACATCAGGTATTGGTGCTGCAATGATTGGTTGGTTTGGTTGTGCAATGCTCTGTTATGTTACCCCTAAAGAGCATCTAGGCTTACCTAATAAAGAAGATGTAAAACAAGGTCTTATTACTTATAAAATTGCGGCTCATGCTGCCGATTTAGCCAAAGGGCATCCCGGCGCTCAAATTCGTGATAATGCAATGTCAAAAGCGCGTTTTGAGTTTAGATGGGAAGATCAATTCAATTTAGCGCTTGATCCTGAAACCGCACGCCAATATCACGATGAAACCTTGCCTCAAGCATCAGGTAAAGTCGCTCACTTCTGCTCAATGTGTGGTCCTAAATTCTGCTCAATGAAAATAACTCAAGAAGTACGTGATTATGCGGCTGGTATGGAACAAATGTCTCAGGCCTTTAAAGAGCATGGAAGTGAGTTATACCACAGTGCAGAAATCGCCAGTGTTGAGGTGACTGAAAATGAACAGATCCTCTAACACGCCTTTCGCATCAACAGAAAAAAAGCTTGGGCTTTATCCTGTTGTTGATTCTGTTGAATGGATCGAACGCTTGTTAAAAACAGGCGTTACCACCCTGCAATTACGCATAAAAGATAAACAACCAGACAATGTTGAACAAGAGATCATTGAAGCAATAGAACTAGGTAAACAGTATCACGCAAGACTGTTTATTAATGACTATTGGCAACTGGCTATTAAACATCACGCCTATGGTGTTCATCTTGGTCAAGAAGATCTCGATATTGCAGATCTTGATGCCATAAAAAAATCAGGACTACGCCTTGGTATTTCCACTCACGACGAAGCGGAATTACAAAGAGCAAAAATATTACATCCATCTTACATCGCATTAGGGCATATCTTTCCAACCACAACTAAAGATATGCCATCTAAACCTCAAGGTTTGGAGGCACTCAAACATCAAGTAGAACAGACGCCTGATTTTCCAACTGTTGCTATTGGTGGGATTTCACTAGAGAGAGTACCTGATGTTGTTGCAACCGGCGTCGGTAGTGTTGCCTTAGTCAGTGCAATAACAAAAGCACCAGATTGGCAACAAGTAACTCGTAAATTATTAGAATTAGTGGAGGGAAAACCATCATGCTAAATGATAATGATTTTATGCGTTATAGCCGACAAGTGATGTTAGAAGATATTGGCTTAGAGGGTCAAAATAAGCTTCAACAAGCAAGAGTACTGATTGTTGGACTTGGTGGATTAGGTTCTCCTGCATCACTTTATCTTGCTGGTGCAGGTATTGGTGAACTTATTTTAGTTGATGATGATGAATTGCACGTTTCTAATCTACAGCGTCAAATTCTTTATCGAACTCAAGATATTCCTGATGCAAAATCAGAGGTCGCAAAGCAGTCTCTGCTTGCATTAAATCCAGAGATAAAAATTACCTCTTATAAACAACGTATTGATGATGACTCATTGTCTAAACTAGTTAAAGAGGTCGATTTAGTCTTAGATTGCACAGATAACATGCTCACACGCCAAGCGATTAATCGTGCTTGTGTTACACAGCAAACTCCGCTTATCAGTGGCAGTGCCGTAGGGTTTAGTGGCCAACTTATGGTATTTGAACCTCCTTTCACTCATGGTTGCTATCACTGCCTCTATCCAGATGAGGCTGAACCACAACGAAATTGCAGAACAGCCGGAATTCTAGGTCCTGTTGTGGGTGTGATTGGCACACTTCAGGCACTTGAAGCAATTAAATTACTTTCAGGGTTACCCTGTTCTCTAAGTGGAAAACTTCGCCTCTTCGATGGTAGAAAACAAAATTGGAGCACTTTGCGTTTAACACCATCAAAAACATGTCCTGTTTGTCGAGGGGTAGCATGAACATTACCGTAAATGACGAACAATATTCTCTGGATATGCCTGTCACTATCTGTCAGCTCCTTATTCAGTTAGAGCAACCACCTATTGGTGTAGCACTTGCTATCAATGAAACCATCGTTCCCCGTGAGAATTGGGAAACACATTTTATTAATGATGGCGATACTATTCTTCTCTTCCAAGCAATTGCAGGGGGCTGATATGTTAAAAATTGCTGATACAACATTCACATCTAGACTTTTTACAGGCACAGGGAAATTTGCAACACCAACACTAATGACGGAAGCCATTAAGGCTTCGGGTAGCCAATTAGTCACGATGGCAATGAAGCGTGTGGATTTAAAAAATGGTAATGATGATTTAATCGCACCGCTTAAATCATTAGGGGTAAAATTATTACCTAACACATCCGGTGCGAAAACAGCACAAGAAGCTGTTTTTGCGGCTCGTTTAGCCAAAGAAGCTTTTGGTACTCATTGGGTAAAATTAGAAATTCATCCTGATACCAAATATTTATTACCCGACCCTATTGAAACACTTAAAGCCGCTGAAATCCTCGTTAAAGAAGGTTTTGTGGTTTTACCTTATTGCAGTGCTGATCCCGTTTTATGCCGTCGTTTAGAAGAAGCTGGCTGTGCCGCTGTGATGCCTCTAGGTTCTCCTATTGGCTCTAATCAAGGTTTACAGACTCGTGATTTTCTACGAATTATCATTGAACAAGCCTCAATTCCTGTTGTTGTTGATGCAGGTATTGGTGCGCCAAGTCATGCACTTGAAGCGTTAGAATTAGGTGCGGATGCAGTTTTAGTTAACACTGCGATTGCTGTTGCCAAAAATCCTATTCTAATGGCACAAGCATTCAAAGCTGCGCTTGATGCTGCTGAACTTGCTCTACAATCAGGGCTTGCTACACCTGCTTCAGTTGTGAATATGCAAGCGCAAGCCTCTAGTCCATTAACCCAATACTTAGGGGCATTCTAATGGACACTTTTTCTGATTATTGGCAACAACTCGACTGGGATGACATTACATTAAAACTCAATAGTAAAACCAATGCGGATGTTGAAGCCGCATTAAATCGCCATACCCTTACACTTGATGATTTTATGGCGCTGATCTCGCCTGCGGGTCGGCATTACTTAGAACCTATGGCTCAACGCGCTCAGCAACTTACTCGACAACGTTTTGGTAATATTGTGGGATTATACGTTCCACTCTATCTTTCTAATTTATGTGCAAATGACTGTACTTATTGTGGTTTTTCAATGAGTAATGCCATTAAACGTAAAACATTAAATGAAAGCGAGATCATTGCTGAATGTAATAGCATCAGACAATTAGGCTTTGATAGCCTGTTATTAGTGACTGGAGAACATCAAAGAAAAGTGGGTATGGATTATTTTCGCCAATACATCCCTCTTATTCGAGAGAATTTCAGTTCATTGATGATGGAGGTTCAGCCTCTTGCAACAGAAGAGTATGCAGAATTAAAAACTCTGGGTATTGATGGTGTGATGGTTTATCAAGAAACCTATCATGAACCCACTTATCAGCTTCATCATCTAAAAGGTAAAAAACAAGATTTCCATTGGCGATTACAAACACCTGATAGATTAGGACAAGCAGGGATTGATAAAATTGGTTTAGGTGCATTGATTGGTCTTTCAAGCCAATGGCGTAGCGATTGTTATATGGTGGCGGAACACCTCTTGTTCTTACAAAAACGCTATTGGAAAAGTCGTTACTCTATCTCTTTTCCTCGTTTACGTCCTTGTGCTGGTGGACTTAGTCCCGCATCAGTAATGAATGAAGCTGAATTAGTTCAGTTGATCTGTGCTTTTCGCATTTTAGCGCCCGATGTTGAACTTTCACTTTCAACGCGTGAATCTCCGTATTTTCGTGATAATACAGTACCCTTAGCAATTAATAATATTAGTGCAGGATCTAAAACTCAACCCGGTGGATATTCTGACAACCATGAAGAGTTAGAACAATTTTCACCTAATGATAATCGTCATGTAAATGATGTTATTAACGTATTAAAAGAACGAGGATTACAACCTGTATGGAAAGATTGGGATAATTACTTGGGCCGTTAATTGAAGCTTAAATAATATAAAACCGCCTTTAATTTATTTAATCACAAATAGTAAAGGCGGTTTTTATTAAATAGTTTAATAAAAGTAACATATAATAAATTTAAAAAAATTAAAGAAAAATAAAATATTACAACAATATATTAGAATGTTTTTAATTTAATATTATATAGAATAGGTAGTTAAATTATTACACTGCTAATTCTTCAAGTTCTTGAATACTTAAACCTGATATTTTCTCAATAAATAAAAGATCAAAGTTCTCTTTTAATAAGTTTTGAGCTAATTCTATTTGTACTATTTTTTTACCGATTTCAATACCTTCTGTTTTGCCTAACTCAATACCTTCCGTTTTACCTAACTCAATGCCTTCTATTTTACCTAACTCAATACCTTCCGTTTTACCTAACTCAATACCTTCTGTTTTGCCTAACTCAATGCCTTCTATTTTACCTAACTCAATGCCTTCCGTTTTACCTAACTCAATGCCTTCCGTTTTACCTAACTCAATGCCTTTAGCCCAGCCTATTTCAATACCTACATTCTTACCTAATTCAAGACCTAGATTTTTGCCCAGTTCGATCCCCTCATTTTTGCCTATTTCAAACCCTTCACTTACACCTAAATTAAATCCCTTATTTTCTAATCTCCACGCTATATTCATAATCACCTCTTTGTGGTTATCTACTTGTTCAACTATCTTATTTAAAATGAACTCAAAGTCTGATGCGTCCATAATTGAGAATAAATATTCTACAACAGCAACCGTGTCTTCATCTCTGCAGTTTTTCTGATTTATTGCTTTTGATAGAAGTATTGCAATCTCATTAATATCATGACAACTATTAACGTGCTTCATTGCAATTTCCATTACCGCTGCTTTTTTATGAGTCAGCAAAATATCATCATCAATTGAAGTCAAATCAATTAAAGAGAAACTATTAGAATAAAGTTTATTAGCAAGTGAAGTAAGCGGAAAGCATGACATCCAATTAACCGGAAAAGGATAAGGTTTTTTCTTTCCATGATAAAACAGAATGGGAACAACGAGAGGTAAAGATTTATAGCCTTGCTGTAAATGTTGATTCATAGTGTAAAACGCATAGTTCATCATACGCCAAGCTATCATTTTATCTGGTCTAGATTGATGCTCTATCAGTAAATAAATAGAAATATCACCCTCTTTGGTTTTCACTAAATACAAAATATCAGACATACGAGAACGTAAGTTAATATCGATGAAAGAAGAATTTTGTAATTGCAACGTTGAAAAATCACAATGACTTTTCAAGTCCTCTGGTAAATGGACAAAGAAAAAGTCTTTCGCATTACTGACATTCATCATAAAACGTTTAAATGCAGAATCATAAGAAGATATGGATATAGATTTTTTCATAACTAGCTCCATGCTGAATTTGGATTGCCAGCTTACAGAAAAAAATGAATTTTTATCACTAAAAAATCATCATAATTATCTGAAAAATATAAGTTATTTATTGATCTTAACTGAATAAGTAATAGAGAAATAAAAAAATACCTTCAATAAATATCAAAGGTATTTTTTTAGATTATAAATTTTATTTTTAATTATTTATCAACAACGATATTTTTATTAACCACTTCATATTCATCATTACCCACCATCCTCGCAAATTTCTCAATGGGATCTGTGCTCAAAGCATAGAGCCGTTTTAGAGCGAAAGGTGGATCACCTAAACGAACTTTTCCTTGCTGGGTCGTCACCGCCAATGTCATACCCGACGCTTTTACTGCATTGATTGCTCTTTGATTATATCCACCGAAAGGATATGCAAAGGCATATTGGTGTGGATTTAATAATCGCAATACACGTTGTGAACGTTGCAAATCCAATATAATCGTGTGGGACTGACGACTAAAGATAATAGGTTTTTTATTATTATCTAAACGATGTAAAAAATGGGAGTGTGATTGAATATCAAAAACATCGCGACTCGATTTAAGCGACTGCCAACTCATAAACTGCAATGAATTAGGTGCCCATTTAGGTGTTTTAGATTTTATTCGTGAAGAGATAACAAATAGTGTTGCTCGTTGACCATTTTCTTGTAAAAGAGGATAAGCATAGCGATAAACAGACTGCAAACCATCATCAAATGTTAATGCAACAGCTCGACCCGGCAAATTGACACTTTTATTTAAATAGCCTGCAACTTGATTTAGTGAAAGTGTTTCATATCCCGCATCTTTTAAATAATTCATCTGCTCTGTAAATGCAGTTAATGATGTTGTCGTTGATGTATGGCGAAAATTATGGTTTTCCGTTGCCTTGAGAATATGATGATAGGTGAGTACAGGTATTCCTAAATCAGGCTTTACATCTCTTGATGAAATATAACCTAAGCGGTCACCTAAAGAAATTTCAAACCAATTAATTTTATTTCCATCAGCATCTTCTTTTATTGTGCGTGATAACACCGGATAACGTAAGTTGGATAAAAGTATTGCTATTTGTGAGCTAGCAGTATCTTTATCACTATAAATGGGGGTATTTTTTGTCGTGATTAAATATTCGTAGATAGGATAGTCTGTTTTCTTCGTGCTATCTGATAAGAAACGTATTTTCTTATCAGGTTTAATAGAAACAATGTCTTCAAAATAGCCATCTTCTAAATAACCCGCTTCAAGATAGCCTTGAGCATTTCCAAATTGTATTTTATGGTAATCGCCCTCCGCTGCTGATGCATAAAAACCTTGGTTAGGACAAATCTCTGCAACAGGTCGTAATTTATCTCCCACAAATGCATATAGCGTTTTTTGTTGGCGCAGTTGCATCAATGTTGTAATGGGCTTTTTTAAATCCCATTGAGCTTCTGTTGGAATACCTCTTTCATAAGGTACTGCGGAAACAGATCCAGTAAAAATAAAGCATAGAATAATCAAACTATTAGTTATTATTCTCATCATTTCGCCTACTTATGTAGAACAGAAACAAAAAATGCCCTCACAATGGAGGGCATTTCAATCTAATCTAAATTAGATTTTAGTCTTTTAATCCACCGAAACCAGCATTCAGTAATTCTGCTAAGTTAGCAGATGCTTCATCAGCACTGATTGTTGTTTCAGTTTCATCTGTCGGCAGTTGTGATTGACGACGCTTCATACGATCTTGGTGATACGCATATCCAGTACCAGCTGGGATCAAGCGACCAACAATAACGTTTTCTTTCAAGCCACGTAATTCATCACGTTTACCCGCTACCGCAGCTTCCGTCAGAACACGAGTTGTTTCTTGGAACGATGCAGCAGAGATGAAGGATTCAGTTGCCAGAGATGCTTTAGTGATACCTAACAGGTCACGAGCATACGTTGCTGGTACTTTGCCATCATCTTCCAGAACACGGTTTGATACTTTAACGCGAGCGTATTCAACCTGTTCACCTTCGAGGAACTCAGAACTTCCTGCGTTCTCAATGGTAACTTTACGTAGCATCTGACGAACGATAACTTCGATGTGTTTATCGTTAATCTTAACGCCTTGTAAACGGTAAACTTCCTGTACTTCGTTAGTGATATAGCGAGTAACCGCATGAACACCACGTAAGCGCAGAATGTCGTGTGGTGATTCTGGACCATCGGAGATTACATCACCGCGTTCCACAACCTCACCTTCGAATACGTTAAGCTGACGCCATTTAGGGATCATCTCTTCGTATGCATCACTACCGTCTAATGGAGAAATAACTAGACGACGTTTACCTTTAGTCTCTTTACCGAACGAAACAATACCGCTGATTTCAGCAAGGATTGCAGGCTCTTTCGGACGACGAGCTTCAAACAGGTCAGCAACGCGTGGCAGACCACCGGTGATATCTTTAGTACCGCCAGATTCTTGTGGAATACGCGCTAAAGTGTCACCTGCGTTAATTGTAATGCCATCGTCTAACTGAACAATTGCTTTACCTGGCAGGAAGTACTGTGCTGGCATATCAGTATTCGGAATTAATACATCATTACCTTGTGCATCAGTGATGCGCAATGCTGGACGTAAATCTTTACCGCTACCTGTACGCTCTGCTGAATCCAGAACAACCAGTGAAGAAAGACCTGTTAATTCATCTGTTTGACGTGTGATAGTTTGACCATCAACCATGTCAGCAAAACGGATGATACCAGATACTTCACTCACAACTGGCATTGTATGTGGATCCCAGTTAGCAACAGTTTCGCCACCGTTAACTGCTTCGCCATCACCTTTCGCTAATTGAGCACCGTAAGGTACTTTATAGCTTTCTTTTGTACGACCGAATTCGTCAATTAAACGTAATTCAGTATTACGAGAAGTGATAACTAACTTACCAGCAGTATTAGTAATGAACTTCGCATTGAACAGCTTCAGAGTACCTTTGTTACGTACTTGAATGCTAGATTCTGCTGCCGCACGAGATGCCGCACCACCGATGTGGAACGTACGCATCGTTAACTGTGTACCTGGTTCACCGATTGACTGTGCCGCGATAACACCGATAGCTTCACCTTTGTTGATGATATGACCACGAGCAAGGTCACGACCATAACAATTCGCACACACACCGAAGTCTGTGTTACAGGTTACAACTGAACGTACTTTCACGCTGTCAACTGAGTTTTCTTCTAACAGGTCACACAGTTTTTCGTTTAACAGGGTGTTACGTGGAACAAGAATATCGGCAGTACCTGGTTTCAGAATATCTTCTGCAGCCACACGACCTAATACACGTTCACGCAGTGGTTCTTTAACATCACCACCTTCGATAACCGGAGTCATCATAACACCTTCGGTTGTACCACAGTCGTCTTCTGTTACGACTAAGTCTTGTGCAACGTCAACTAAACGACGAGTCAAGTAACCGGAGTTTGCTGTTTTCAGTGCGGTATCCGCAAGACCTTTACGAGCACCGTGGGTTGAGATGAAGTACTGGAGTACGTTCAGACCTTCACGGAAGTTCGCTGTGATTGGTGTCTCGATGATTGAGCCATCTGGCTTAGCCATCAGACCACGCATACCTGCTAACTGACGGATCTGAGCTGCAGAACCACGAGCACCGGAGTCAGCCATCATAAAGATGCTGTTGAAAGATACTTGTTGTTCTTCTTCACCATTACGGTTAATAACGGTTTCAGTAGACAGGTTTTCCATCATCGCTTTTGCTACGCGCTCATTCGCCGCAGCCCAAATATCGATAACTTTGTTGTAACGTTCGCCCGCTGTTACCAGACCGGATTGGAACTGTTCCTGAATTTCTGCAACTTCAGCTTCTGCTTCCGCAATGATCTCTGCTTTTTTAGCAGGGATAACCATGTCATCGATACCTACTGAAGCACCTGAACGTGCTGCATAAGCAAAACCGGTATACATGATTTGGTCAGCAAAAATAACTGTTGGCTTCAAGCCCATTACGCGATAACAGGTATTCAGCATTTTAGAAATTGCTTTCTTACCTAATGGTTGGTTAACCAGCGCGTAAGGTAGGCCTTTTGGTACGATCATCCATAAAATAGCTCGGCCGACAGTGGTGTCTTTTAAGCTAGTTTCAGTGGTGATGTTACCTTCACCATCTTTGATCTCTTCAGTGATACGTACTTTAACGCGTGCGTGTAAAGAAGCTAAACCTGCGCGGTAAACGCGTTCAGCTTCTTTAGGACCACTTAACACCATGCCTTCACCTTTGGCATTGATGCAGTCACGAGTCATGTAGTACAGACCTAATACAACGTCCTGTGAAGGAACGATGATTGGGTCACCACTTGCAGGAGACAGAATGTTGTTTGTTGACATCATCAGCGCACGAGCTTCTAACTGTGCTTCTAATGTCAATGGTACGTGAACCGCCATTTGGTCACCATCGAAGTCGGCGTTATATGCCGCACAAACGAGTGGGTGTAACTGAATAGCTTTACCTTCGATAAGGATTGGTTCAAATGCCTGAATACCTAAACGGTGAAGTGTTGGTGCACGGTTTAGCATCACTGGGTGTTCGCGGATAACTTCATCTAAGATATCCCAAACAACCGCTTCTTCACGCTCAACCATTTTTTTAGCGGCTTTAATTGTTGTCGCTAAACCACGGGTTTCCAGTTTTCCGTAAATAAATGGTTTGAATAACTCAAGAGCCATTTTCTTCGGTAGACCACACTGATGCAGACGCAGGTATGGACCAACGGTGATTACAGAACGACCAGAATAGTCAACACGTTTACCTAACAGGTTTTGACGGAAACGACCTTGTTTACCTTTGATCATATCAGCCAAAGATTTCAGAGGACGTTTGTTAGAACCTGTAATCGCACGACCACGACGACCGTTATCTAATAACGCATCCACAGACTCTTGTAACATACGTTTTTCGTTACGTACGATAATGTCTGGTGCTGCTAAATCAAGCAGGCGTTTTAAACGGTTGTTACGGTTGATCACACGACGATATAAATCGTTCAGGTCTGAAGTCGCAAAACGACCGCCATCAAGTGGAACCAGTGGACGTAAGTCTGGTGGTAACACAGGCAGTACAGTTAAGATCATCCATTCAGGTTTATTGCCTGATTGCATGAATGCTTCAAGTAACTTGATACGTTTAGTCAGTTTCTTACGTTTGGTTTCAGAGTTAGTTTCATTTAACTCTTCACGCAGCGTTTCACACTCTTGTTCCAGATCCATGCTCTGTAACAGGTTCTGAACAGCTTCTGCACCCATCTTCGCATCGAATTCGTCACCGAACTCTTCTAATGCATCAAGATATTGCTCTTCTGTTAAGATTTGTCCGCGCTCAAGGCTGGTCATCCCGCCTTCAACAACAACGTAAGATTCAAAATACAGTACACGTTCAATATCGCGCAGTGGCATATCCAGCAGCAGACCGATACGGGACGGCAGTGATTTCAAGAACCAAATGTGAGCAACTGGAGAAGCTAATTCGATGTGACCCATACGTTCACGACGAACTTTAGTTTGTGTAACTTCAACGCCACACTTCTCACAGATAACACCACGGTGTTTTAAACGTTTGTATTTACCACACAAACATTCGTAATCTTTTACTGGTCCGAAAATACGGGCACAGAAAAGACCGTCACGTTCTGGTTTGAACGTACGGTAGTTAATTGTTTCTGGCTTTTTAACTTCACCAAATGACCATGAACGGATCATATCAGGTGATGCCAGAGCAATTTTGATCGCATCAAACTCTTCGGTCTTGGTTTGCGCTTTCAGAAACTTTAATAAGTCTTTCACGAAATGGCTCCTGTCGGAGTTAGACCTGCCAGGCAAATGACCCCTGTCATTCACCCCTTTAAACCAGTGTAGTCACTGTTTGACAGACTGCCATTTCTAGCAGTCTGTCTATATGGAATACGTTATTCGTCTTCCAATTCGATGTTGATACCCAGTGAACGGATCTCTTTCAACAATACGTTGAACGACTCTGGCATACCTGGTTCCATCTGATGGTTACCATCAACGATGTTTTTGTACATTTTGGTACGACCGTTAACGTCATCCGACTTAACAGTAAGCATTTCTTGAAGAGTATATGCTGCACCGTATGCTTCCAGTGCCCACACTTCCATCTCCCCGAAACGCTGTCCACCAAACTGAGCTTTACCACCAAGAGGTTGCTGAGTAACCAAGCTGTACGAACCGGTAGAACGGGCGTGCATCTTGTCATCAACTAAGTGGTTCAGTTTCAGCATGTACATGTAACCAACAGTTACTGGACGCTCAAATTGTTCACCTGTACGACCATCGAAAAGTGTAATCTGACCAGAAGTTGGAAGATCAGCTAATTTCAGCATCTCTTTAATTTCCATTTCTTCTGCACCATCGAACACTGGTGTTGCGGTTGGCATACCTTTTTTCAGGTTTTCAGCCAGACGTAACACTTCTTCATCGCTGAAGGTGTCCAGATCAACTTTCTGACGAGGTGCCATACCCAGATCGTAAGCTTTCTGGATAAATTCACGTAACTTAGCAACTTCTTGTTGCTGTTTCAGCATCGCATTGATCTTATCACCGATACCTTTAGCAGCCATACCCAAGTGAGTTTCAAGGATCTGACCGATGTTCATACGTGATGGTACACCTAGTGGGTTCAGTACGAGGTCTACTGGATTACCGTTTTCATCGTATGGCATGTCTTCAATTGGGTTAATCTTAGAGATAACACCCTTGTTACCATGACGACCCGCCATCTTATCACCAGGTTGGATCTGACGTTTAACAGCCAGGTAAACCTTAACGATTTTCAGCACGCCTGGTGCTAAATCATCGCCTTGAGTGATTTTACGACGTTTGGCTTCCAGTTTCTTCGCGAACTCAGCTTTCAGTTCATCATACTGTTCAGCTAATTGTTCTAACTGGTTTTGCTTCTCTTCATCCGCAATACCCAGCTCTAACCAACGCTCACGAGGTAATTTGTCTAATTTCTCAGCTTCAATACCGCCAGCAATCAGAACACCACGGATACGAGCGAATAGACCAGCTTCAAAAATACGCAGTTCTTCAGTTAAGTCTTTCTTAACTTCACGTAACTGTGATTCTTCGATTTCTAATGCACGTTTATCTTTTTCTACGCCATCACGGGTGAAGACTTGTACGTCGATAACTGTACCAGACACACCATTAGGAACGCGTAGAGAAGAATCTTTAACATCAGACGCTTTTTCACCGAAGATAGCACGTAGCAGTTTCTCTTCTGGAGTCAGTTGAGTTTCACCTTTAGGTGTTACTTTACCAACCAGAATGTCGCCACCTTTCACTTCAGCACCGATATAAACGATACCTGATTCATCCAGTTTAGATAACGCTGCTTCACCGACGTTCGGGATATCAGCCGTGATCTCTTCAGGCCCTAACTTAGTATCACGAGAGACACAAGCGAGTTCTTGAATGTGGATAGTAGTGAAACGGTCTTCTTGAACAACACGCTCAGATACAAGGATGGAGTCCTCGTAGTTATAACCATTCCATGGCATAAATGCCACGCGCATGTTTTGACCTAATGCTAACTCACCAAGGTCTGTTGAAGGACCATCAGCTAACACGTCACCGCGATCAACAGGCTCACCTAAAGATACGCAAGGAGTTTGGTTAATACATGTGTTCTGGTTAGAACGGGTGTATTTAGTCAAGCTGTAGATATCGATGCCCGCTTCACCAGCGTAAGTCTCTTCTTCGTTAACTTTGATAACGATACGAGAAGCATCAACATACTGAACAACACCACCACGTTTAGCAACCGCAGTAACACCGGAGTCAACCGCAACCGCACGTTCCATACCTGTACCTACTAGTGGTTTATCACCACGAAGTGTAGGAACAGCCTGACGTTGCATGTTCGCACCCATCAATGCACGGTTGGCGTCATCGTGTTCAAGGAATGGGATCAGTGAGGCACCGACAGAAACAACCTGTTGGGTTGAAACGTCCATGTACTGAACTTGGTCACGACTAAATAAGCTTGACTCACCTTTATGACGGCAAGTAACTAATTCTTCAACGAAGTGATTGTCATCGTCTAATACGGAGTTAGCCTGAGCAATGATGAAGTTACCTTCTTCAATTGCAGACAGATAGTGAATCTCATCTGTTACAGCGTTGTTTTCAACAACACGGTAAGGCGTTTCTAGGAAACCGTACTCGTTAGTCTGTGCATAAACAGATAATGAGTTGATAAGACCGATGTTTGGACCTTCAGGCGTTTCGATTGGGCACACACGACCGTAGTGAGTTGGGTGTACGTCTCGAACTTCGAAGCCTGCGCGTTCACGGGTCAAACCACCTGGGCCTAATGCAGAAATACGACGTTTGTGCGTAATTTCTGATAGCGGGTTATTCTGATCCATAAACTGTGATAACTGGCTAGAGCCAAAGAATTCTTTGACAGCAGCAGAAATCGGTTTTGCGTTGATCATATCTTGTGGCATTAATGCATCAAGATCGCCTAAAGACAGACGCTCTTTAACTGCACGTTCAACACGCACCAGACCAACACGGAATTGGTTTTCAGCCATTTCGCCAACAGAACGAATACGACGGTTACCTAAGTGGTCGATATCATCCACTTCACCTTTACCATTACGGATATCAATCAGTTTTTTCATTACTTCAATGATATCTTCTTGGCTTAGGATGCCAGAACCTTCAACTTCGTCACGGCTTAACGAACGGTTGAACTTCATACGACCTACAGCAGAAAGATCATAACGATCTTCAGAGAAGAATAAGTTCTCAAATAAGTTTTCTGCGGCTTCGCGTGTAGGTGGTTCACCAGGACGCATCATGCGATAGATTTCAACTAACGCGCTTAAACGATCGTTTGTAGGATCGACGCGAACAGTTTCTGAAATATAAGCACCATGATCTAAGTCATTGGTAAACAGAGTTTCAATCGTTTTATGACCAGCTTGACTTAAGCGAGCTAACACATCTAAAGAGATTTCCATGTTAGCAGCACAAATCAGTTCACCTGTCGCTTCATCAATATAGTCACGAGCAACCACTTTACCTGCAATGTATTCAACAGGTACTTCAATGCGGTCAACTTGCTCTTTTTCTAATTGACGAATATGGCGAGCGGTAATACGACGGCCTTTTTCGACATACACTTTGCCGTTTGCTTCAATATCAAATGAAGCAGTTTCACCACGCAGACGTTCAGGCACTAATGTCATCATCAGCTTGTTGTTGCTGATTTCAAACAGTGTTTTTTCGAAGAATAATCCTAAGATTTCTTCAGTGCTGTAGTTCATTGCGCGTAAAATGATAGTCGCAGGTAATTTACGGCGACGGTCAATACGGACAAAAAGGTTATCTTTAGGGTCGAATTCGAAGTCTAACCATGAGCCACGATAAGGGATAATACGTGCGTTATACAGTACCTTACCTGAAGAGTGTGTTTTACCTTTGTCACTATCAAAGAACACACCAGGGCTACGGTGTAACTGGGAAACGATAACACGCTCAGTACCATTGATAACAAAAGTACCATTATCGGTCATTAATGGGATTTCACCCATATAGACTTCTTGTTCTTTGATGTCTTTAACGGTGCCTTCTGGGGCTTCACGTTCATAAATGACCAGACGCAGTTTTACACGCAAAGGTGCTGAGTAAGTTACACCGCGGATCTGACATTCTTTAACATCAAAAACAGGCTCGCCTAAGCGGTAGCTGACATATTGTAATTCAGCGTTACCACTGTAGCTTTGGATAGGAAATACGGAACGGAAAGCTGCTTCCAGACCGTTTTGACCATCAGGATCTTGCTCGATGAACTTCTGGAACGAGTCAAGTTGGATAGAAAGGAGATAGGGAACATCCAGAACTTGTGGACGTTTACCAAAATCCTTACGAATACGTTTTTTCTCGGTATAGGAGTAAACCATAGGGTTCCTCAGCTCGCTGAAAAGTGACCCACTCTGCCTGTCCTTAACTTTTTAAGGATGGCTCGACATTCTGCTAACACTGTTTTTTTGTAGGTAGGAAAACAACTATTTTCCGAATATTCATTGCTATTACTCTTAAATCATTTCATTGTGCTGAACTCACTACCGAGCTTTCGAGAACGTGGATCGTAGTGATTAACACAGTATATTAAGTCGTCAATAGCAAAAAATATTGAAGTAATGAGACACCAAAAAAGTGTGAAAAAGTGACTCTTACCTTACAGCGCAAAAAGGCTGGTGACCAAAAAATCACCAGCCATCAGCCGTTAGGCTGCACTCTGGGAAGTTAAATTATTTAACTTCAACCTCAGCGCCTGCTTCTTCCAGAGCTTTCTTCAGAGCTTCAGCATCATCTTTGCTTACGCCTTCTTTCAGAGCTGCTGGTGCAGATTCTACTAAGTCTTTAGCTTCTTTCAGGCCAAGACCGGTAGCGCCACGTACTGCTTTGATTACTGCTACTTTGTTACCGCCGATAGCTTTCAGGATAACGTCAAATTCAGTTTTCTCTTCAGCAGCTTCTGCTGGACCCGCAGCAACAGCAACAGCTGCAGCAGCAGATACACCGAATTTTTCTTCCATCATAGAGATCAGTTCAACAACGTCCATTACAGACATTTCAGCAACTGCGTTTAAGATATCGTCTTTAGAAATAGACATAACAAGTGTTCCTAAAATTCAGAAAAAGTTTATACGTAAATAAAGCAACGAAGAAATTGGCTATTAAGCAGCTTCTTTCTGATCGCGCAGAGCAGCCAGAGTGCGAACCAATTTGCCTGCAGAGGCTTCTTTCATGGTTGCCATCAGGCGTGCGATTGCTTCATCGTAAGTTGGGAGTGTAGCCAGACGATCGATGTTCGAACCTGGGATAAACTCACCTTCAAAGGCAGCCGCTTTAATCTCGAATGCTGGGTTCGCTTTCGCGAATTCTTTGAACAGACGAGCTGCAGCGCCCGGATGTTCAGCAGAAAATGCAATCAAGGTTGGACCAACAAATGCATCTTTCAGTACTTCATAAGAAGTACCTTCAACAGCACGACGCAGAAGTGTGTTACGTACTACACGTACAGTAACGCCAGCTTCACGACATGCTTTACGCAGTTCGGTCATTTTAGCTACAGTAACGCCACGGGAATCCGCAACAACTGCAGAAAGCGCACCTTTGGCAACTTCGCTGACTTCAGCAACAATCGCTTGTTTGTCTTGAAGATTTAGTGCCATTAGCTTCTTGCTCCTGGATTAACCGAGTAAAAACTCGGGACTCACATCACTTATTACCACAATGGTATAAGCGCTAAAACACGGTGAGTAGAATCCAGAATATATAATTCTTTATTGGCTCTCTCACCGTCTACGCAGGAAAATTAAGTAATTACTTACACCTGCGGTCTTGGACGGGGTCTGGATAGGCCAGACTCCAACCGAAATTCAGAGAATTTAGTTATGCAGACTTAAATAAAATACCACATAGCTAAACTCAAGGCGTCAAATTCTATACAAATTTGACGCCAAGGTAAAGTCTTTTATGACTTTAGTCTAATCTAAGATTAAACTGTCGCGCTCAAGCTAGCTTGATCAATAGCAACACCTGCACCCATAGTGGTAGACAGGCTTACTTTCTTGATATAAACGCCTTTCGCTGCTGATGGTTTTGCTTTTTTCAGAGCAACCAGCAGAGCTTCTAAGTTTTCTTTCAACTGAGCTTCGTTGAAATCAACTTTACCGATAGTGGTATGGATAATACCATTTTTGTCGTTACGGTAACGAACCTGACCAGCTTTAGCATTTTTAACTGCTTCAGCAACGTTAGGAGTTACAGTACCCACTTTCGGGTTTGGCATTAAGCCGCGTGGGCCAAGGATTTGACCTAATTGACCTACAACGCGCATTGCATCTGGAGATGCGATAACAACGTCGAAGTCCATTTCGCCAGCTTTAACTTTAGCAGCTAAGTCGTCCATACCGACTAATTCAGCGCCTGCTTCTTTAGCAGCTTCTGCATTTGCACCTTGTGCGAATACAGCAACGCGAACTGAACGGCCAGTACCGTGTGGAAGTACAGTTGCACCACGAACGTTTTGATCTGATTTACGTGCATCGATGCCAAGGTTAACAGCAACGTCAACGCTTTCAACGAATTTAGCAGTAGCCAGTTCTTTCAGTAAAGCAACAGCTTCAGTAATTTCGTACTGTTTAGTTACTTCAACTTTCTCACGGATATTGCGCATGCGCTTGGTTAGTTTAGCCATCAGATTAATCCTCCACTACCAGGCCCATGGAACGAGCAGTACCTTCGATTGAACGCATCATAGCTTCAACGTCAGCACCAGTCAGGTCCGCAGCTTTAGTTTCTGCGATTTCACGAACTTGAGCAGAAGTAATTTTACCTACTTTCTCTTTGTTCGGTTTGCCAGAACCTGATTTCACGCCCGCCGCTTTCTTCAGCAGAACTGCTGCTGGAGGAGTTTTGGTAACGAAAGTGAAAGAACGGTCAGCATAAACTGTAATAACAACAGGAATTGGTAAACCTTTTTCTACGCTTTCAGTTTTAGCGTTGAATGCTTTACAGAATTCCATGATGTTAACACCTTGTTGACCCAGAGCTGGACCAACTGGTGGACTTGGATTAGCCATACCTGCAGAAACTTGCAGTTTGATATAGGCTTGGACTTTCTTAGCCATTAATTAATTCCTCAATTTGGGTATATCGCCCGGCTAGGGCTCCCCGATTTTACTTTGTTTTGCCTTATGGCAAAACAACTCAAAACGAAAGGTGGAAAATTGTAGATAACTTTTCCACCTTTTGCAAGAAAGCAACGTAAAAAGGTTTAACCTTTTTCAACCTGACTAAAGTCTAATTCAACTGGTGTTGCACGACCAAAGATTGATACAGAGACTTTTAAGCGGCTTTTTTCGTAATCAACTTCTTCAACAACACCGTTAAAGTCAGCGAATGGACCATCGCTAACACGAACCATTTCACCTGGTTCAAACAGTGTTTTAGGACGCGGTTTATCACCAACTTGTTGTAAGCGATTCATAATCGCATCAACTTCTTTATCGCTAATTGGTGCAGGTCTGTCAGACGTTCCGCCAATGAATCCCATAACACGAGGTACATTACGTACTAAGTGCCAAGTTGCATCGTTCATGACCATTTGGACAAGAACATAACCTGGGAAAAATTTACGCTCACTTTTGCGACGTTGACCGCTACGGATCTCAACCACTTCTTCGGTTGGAACCATAACTTCGCCGAATGAGTCTTCCATTTCGTTTAATTTGATATGTTCACGCAGAGACTGTGCAACACGGCCTTCAAAGCCTGAAAAAGCCTGAATGACATACCAGCGTTTTTTTGGAGAATCAGTCATGAACACCTCACAGGCCAGTAATAAAGGAAACAAAACGAACCAGAATGCCATCCAGTCCCCAAAGAACTAATGACACAATAGCCGTCACCGCAGCAACAATCAGGGTTGTCTGCAATGTTTCTTGACGTGTTGGCCATACTACTTTACGCATTTCAATACGCGCTTCGCGAGCAAATGCTAATGTTGCTTTACCTTGTGTTGTCCACAACGCGATCCCACCCGCTGCTACGAACAAAGCAACAACAGCTAAAGCTCGTAACGCTAGGTTAAATTCACGGTAAAGATAGTTGCCACCCACTGCTACTGCCAGCAATAAAACGGTAATGATCCACTTAGCGATATCACCACCGCGTTTGCTATCTTGAGCTCCGCTATTCGCACTCATAAATTAACCTGTCATATGATGTAAATAAATAGCCAGCTTGCCTCGCAAGAGCAAAACAAATCAGACTAACCATAAAATCAACTATGATTGCATCTGACACAGTGTCATATCTCTATGACATTCGTATCTGCAAGATACTGGACTCGATTCGTTGTATCAGAGCCTATCTCACCAATAATTTACAGCAAACTAGTGATGAGATAGGTTCTTTTTCAAACAACGCATAAAAAGGGCATCAATTGATGCCCTTCTCTAGGAAATTACGCGAGTAATTAACCTAATACTTTAGCAACAACGCCCGCACCTACTGTACGGCCACCTTCACGGATAGCGAAACGTAAACCGTC
>NZ_JBEEWD010000016.1:0-25278 GCF_040140245.1 Proteus sp. fly-1013
GACGGTTTACGTTTCGCTATCCGTGAAGGTGGCCGTACAGTAGGTGCGGGCGTTGTTGCTAAAGTATTAGGTTAATTCCTGATAGATTTATGCATGAAGAGGGCATCGTAAGATGCCCTTTTTTGTATCTGAAGATTAGATATTTTAAATCGTAGTAAAGTATTCATGGTTTTTCCGGCATCATCGCTGATAATGTGGATAAGTAAAAACACTTAAGTCAAATAAATAGAAATTGAAATCATAATAATTATCATTTACTATCTTGTTCGTGAGTAGTTAATGAGGTTGTTATTATGTACGTATGTCTTTGCCACGGTGTGAGTGATAAAAAAATTATCTCAACTGTCCATAAACATCAAATCCACACTATTAATGAATTACGCAAGATCTTACCCGTTGGAAGTTGTTGCGGTAAGTGCGTACGTCAAGCCCGTCAACTTATCGAAAATGAGCAATCAGCTCTTTACCCACAAATTTCTGAAGTTGCATAACAAATTTTAAATTTCCTTTCTCTCCTCTTTGTATAAAAGGTCTACACTGAAAAGACTGGAAGCAAAGGAGCATAAAAATGAAAGGTGATAAAAAAATGATAGCCCACCTTAATAAGTTATTAGGTGGTGAGCTTGTTGCAATTAATCAGTATTTCCTACATGCCCGAATGTTCAAGAATTGGGGACTCACACGTCTCAATGAAATGGAATATCATGAATCCATAGATGAGATGAAACACGCAGATAAATATATCGAGCGTATCTTGTTCCTTGAAGGCATTCCAAATTTACAAGATTTAGGCAAATTAAACATCGGTGAAGATGTTGAAGAGATGCTACGTTCTGATTTGGAATTAGAATTAGGCGGTGCCAAAGATTTACGTGAAGCCATTGCTTACGCAGATTCAATTCATGATTATGTCAGCCGCGATCTCATGCTAGAAATTCTAACCGATGAAGAAGGGCACATTGATTGGATAGAAACCCAGCTTGAACTTATCGAACGCATGGGACTTCAAAATTATCTACAAGCTCAAATTATTGAAGAGTAATTTGGCTCATACAGAAAAGAATAATTCACCTTCGTTAGTGGATTATTAGATGTTTTTTAAAGCAAAGGTAATAAAGGTGCCTTTGCTTTTTTTATTTTTGAAAAGATAAAACGAATTTTTATCGCTGATTTTTTATTCTTGGCTTGATTTCATCACTCAGGCAAGTATAATGCGCAGGCTCACTGATTTAGTGAGGCTGATTTATCAGCTAATGCAGATTTTATATTGCATTAATATAATACTCCCGATTGGGGAGTTATATGCAGAACGATTACACTCTCTCATCAATCGAAATGGGTACGAGTAGTGATCATTTACGTTTATAAAAAATAGTTGGAGCTCTGGTCTCATGCAGAACCAAAGAATCCGTATCCGCCTGAAAGCTTTTGATCATCGTCTGATTGATCAATCAACTGCGGAAATCGTAGAGACTGCTAAGCGCACTGGTGCGCAAGTTCGTGGTCCAATCCCACTGCCGACTCGCAAAGAGCGTTTCACAGTGTTGATTTCTCCGCACGTTAATAAAGATGCGCGTGATCAGTATGAAATTCGCACTCACAAACGTCTGGTTGACATCGTTGAGCCAACCGAGAAAACCGTTGATGCTCTGATGCGTCTGGATCTGGCTGCCGGCGTAGACGTGCAGATCAGCCTAGGTTAATCAGGTCATCAAGCGATTGAGAGGTTGAAACAATGATTGGTTTAGTCGGTAAGAAAGTAGGAATGACTCGTATCTTCACTGAAGATGGCGTTTCAATCCCTGTAACCGTTATCGAAATTGAAAACAACCGTGTTACTCAGGTCAGAGATCTGGAGAAAGACGGTTATCGTGCCATTCAGGTGACTACTGGTAGCAAAAAAGCTAACCGTGTACTGAAACCTGAAGCAGGGCATTTTGCTAAAGCTGGTGTTGAAGCTGGCCGCTTACTACGTGAATTCCGTCTGAATGAAGGCGAAGAATACACTGTAGGTCAAAGCATTAGCGTAGAAATTTTCGCTGACGTTAAAAAAGTCGACGTTACTGGAACATCTAAAGGTAAAGGTTTTGCCGGTACTGTAAAGCGCTGGAACTTCCGTACTCAAGATGCTACCCATGGTAACTCCTTGTCTCACCGTGTTCCGGGTTCTATCGGTCAGAACCAGACTCCGGGTAAGGTGTTTAAAGGCAAGAAAATGGCAGGTCAACTGGGTAACGAACAAGTTACCGTTCAGAGCCTGGAAGTAGTACGTGTTGACGCTGAGCGCAACCTGCTGCTGGTCAAAGGTGCTGTTCCAGGTGCAACTGGCAGTGACCTGATCGTTAAACCAGCTGTCAAGGCGTAACGTCGAGGAGATAGGAATGGAATTGGTAATGAAAGACGCGCAAGGCGCGCTGACTGTTTCCGAAACTACCTTCGGGCGTGACTTTAACGAAGCGCTTGTGCATCAAGTAGTCGTTGCATACGCTGCTGGTGCTCGTCAAGGTACTCGTGCTCAGAAAACCCGTGCTGAAGTTTCTGGTTCAGGCAAAAAGCCTTGGAGACAGAAAGGTACAGGTCGTGCACGTTCAGGTTCAATCAAGAGCCCAATTTGGCGCTCTGGTGGTGTTAGCTTCGCAGCTAAACCACAGGACCACAGTCAAAAAGTAAACAAAAAGATGTACCGTGGTGCTCTGAAGAGCATTCTGTCTGAATTGGTACGTCAAGATCGTCTGATCGTCGTAGAGAATTTTTCTGTTGAAGCGCCTAAAACTAAACTTTTAGCACAGAAACTGAAAGATATGGCTCTGGTTGATGTTCTGATCGTCACTGCTGATGTAGATGAGAATCTGTATTTAGCAGCACGTAACTTATATAAAGTTGACGTACGTGATGCAGCAACAATCGACCCTGTTAGCTTAATCGCCTTCGACAAAGTCGTCATGACTGCTGACGCTGTGAAGCAAGTTGAGGAGATGCTGGCATGATCCGTGAAGAACGTCTGCTGAAAGTACTGCGCGCGCCGCATGTATCTGAAAAAGCTTCTATCGCGATGGAAAAATCAAATACCATCGTTCTCAAAGTTGCTAAAGACGCGACCAAAGCAGAGATTAAAGCAGCTGTACAAAAACTGTTTGAAGTCGAAGTTGAAAGTGTTAACACTCTGCTGATGAAAGGCAAAGTGAAACGTCACGGTCAGCGTATTGGTCGTCGTAGCGACTGGAAAAAAGCTTACGTAACCCTGAAGGAAGGCCAGAATCTGGACTTCGTCGGCGGCGCTGAGTAAGTCGGAGGAGTAAAGAACAATGGCAATTGTTAAATGTAAACCTACGTCTCCGGGCCGTCGCCACGTAGTTAAAGTGGTAAACCCTGAGCTGCATAAAGGGAAACCTTATGCGCCATTGCTGGAAAAAAACAGCAAGTCCGGTGGTCGTAACAACAATGGTCGTATCACTACCCGTCATATCGGTGGTGGTCACAAACAGGCTTACCGTATTGTTGACTTCAAACGCAACAAAGATGGTATCCCTGCGACAGTAGAACGTCTGGAATATGATCCAAACCGTTCAGCTAACATCGCTTTAGTGCTGTATGCTGATGGTGAACGTCGCTACATTCTGGCTCCAAAAGGCCTGAAAGCGGGTGATAAAGTTCAGTCTGGCGTTGATGCTGCTATCAAAGCGGGTAACACCTTACCAATGCGTAATATCCCGGTTGGTTCTACAGTTCATAACGTAGAAATGAAACCAGGTAAAGGTGGTCAGTTAGCTCGTTCAGCTGGTACTTACGTTCAGATCGTTGCTCGTGATGGTGCTTATGTCACTATTCGTCTGCGTTCTGGTGAAATGCGTAAAGTTCCTTCTGATTGCCGTGCAACTATCGGTGAAGTTGGCAACTCTGAGCACATGTTACGCGTTCTGGGTAAAGCTGGTGCAAGTCGCTGGCGTGGTATTCGTCCTACCGTTCGCGGTACTGCGATGAACCCAGTCGATCACCCACATGGTGGTGGTGAAGGTCGTAACTTTGGTAAACACCCAGTAACACCTTGGGGCGTTCAAACCAAAGGTAAGAAGACTCGTAAAAACAAACGCACTGAACATTTCATCGTTCATCGTCGTACTAAGAAATAATTAGAGGATAAGCCATGCCACGTTCTCTCAAGAAAGGTCCTTTCATTGACCTGCACTTGCTGAAGAAGGTAGAGAAAGCGGTGGAAAGCGGTGACAAAAAGCCTGTTAAGACTTGGTCCCGTCGTTCAACGATCTTTCCTAACATGATCGGTTTGACCATCGCTGTCCATAATGGTCGTCAGCATGTTCCAGTTTACGTTTCCGACGAAATGGTTGGTCACAAACTGGGTGAATTCGCGCCGACCCGTACTTATCGCGGTCATGCAGCCGATAAAAAGGCTAAGAAAAAATAAGGTAGGAGGAAGAGATGGAAACTATCGCTATGCATCGCCACGCTCGTTCTTCTGCTCAGAAGGTTCGCTTGGTAGCTGACCTGATTCGCGGTAAGAAAGTGTCGCAAGCTCTGGAAATTTTAACCTTTACCAACAAGAAAGCCGCTGGTTTAGTGAAGAAAGTACTGGAGTCTGCTATTGCTAATGCAGAACACAACGATGGCGCTGACATTGATGATCTGAAAGTAGCTAAGATCTTTGTTGACGAAGGTCCTTCTATGAAGCGCATTATGCCTCGTGCAAAAGGCCGTGCAGATCGTATTCTGAAGCGCACCAGCCACATCACTGTGGTTGTGTCTGATCGCTGAGACTCTGGAGACTAGCAATGGGTCAAAAAGTACATCCTAATGGTATCCGCCTTGGCATTGTCAAGCCTTGGAATTCCACATGGTATGCGGGTACCAATGAATTCGCTGACAACCTAGACAGCGACTTTAAAGTACGTCAGTACTTAACTAAAGAACTGGCTAAAGCATCTGTATCTCGTATCGTTATCGAACGTCCTGCGAAAAGCATCCGTGTGACTATTCACACTGCTCGCCCAGGCATCGTTATCGGTAAAAAAGGTGAAGATGTTGAAAAACTGCGCAAAAACGTAGCGGATATCGCTGGCGTTCCTGCGCAAATTAATATCGCCGAAGTACGTAAACCTGAACTGGACGCAAAATTAGTTGCTGACAGCATCACTTCACAGCTGGAACGTCGTGTTATGTTCCGTCGTGCTATGAAGCGTGCGGTACAGAACGCTATGCGTTTAGGCGCTAAAGGTATTAAAGTGGAAGTAAGTGGTCGCTTAGGCGGCGCTGAAATCGCTCGTACTGAATGGTATCGTGAAGGTCGTGTACCTCTGCACACTCTGCGTGCAGATATCGACTACAATACCTCAGAAGCACAAACCACTTATGGTGTGCTCGGCGTTAAGGTATGGATCTTCAAAGGTGAGATCCTGGGTGGTATGGCTGCAGTTGAACAGGCGGAAAAACCGGCTGCTCAACCTAAAAAGCAGCAGCGTAAAGGCCGCAAGTAAGGAGAGTCGCTGATGTTACAACCAAAGCGTACAAAATTCCGTAAAGTGCACAAAGGCCGCAACCGTGGCTTAGCTGCTGGTGCGGATGTAAGCTTCGGGACTTACGGTCTTAAAGCTGTGGGCCGTGGTCGTCTGACTGCACGTCAGATCGAAGCGGCACGTCGTGCAATGACCCGTGCAGTTAAGCGTCAGGGTAAAATCTGGATCCGTGTGTTCCCAGACAAACCAATCACTGAAAAGCCGCTCGAAGTCCGTATGGGTAAAGGTAAAGGTAACGTTGAGTATTGGGTTGCCTTAATCCAGCCAGGTAAAGTCCTGTATGAAATGGATGGTGTGCCTGAAGAACTGGCCCGTGAAGCATTCAAGCTGGCGGCAGCAAAACTGCCTATCAAAACCACCTTTGTAACTAAGACGGTGATGTAATGAAAGCAAAAGAGCTGCGCGAAAAGAGCGTTGAAGAGCTGAACACAGAACTGCTGAACTTACTGCGTGAGCAGTTTAACCTGCGTATGCAGGCAGCAAGTGGTCAGTTACAACAGTCTCATCTGTTGAAACAAGTGCGTCGTAATATCGCACGCGTTAAGACTTTACTGACTGAGAAGGCGGGTGCGTAATGACCGATAAAATCCGTACTCTGCAAGGTCGTGTAGTTAGTGACAAAATGGAGAAATCTATTGTCGTTGCTATCGATCGTATGGTTAAACACCCATTATATGGTAAGTTTATCCGTCGTACGACCAAACTGCATGTACATGACGAGAACAACGAATGTGGAATTGGTGACGTAGTAGAAATTCGTCAAACACGTCCACTGTCTAAGACTAAGTCTTGGGCGTTAGTTCGCGTTGTAGAAAAAGCTGTTCTGTAATAAAATAGCCTTTTCGTACGAAATAAACGGCTCAAAACTGAACGAGCCGTTTATTTTTTCTGTCCATATCGAGAATGTGGTGTTATAATGCCGCTCCCTCGTATTATGGGATATTGAACGGCCTCTTCTAATGTGGAAGTGGCTCAGTAGTAGTTGACATTTAGCGGAGCACTAAAATGATCCAAGAACAGACTATGCTGAACGTGGCCGACAACTCCGGTGCACGTCGCGTAATGTGTATCAAGGTTCTAGGTGGCTCGCACCGTCGCTACGCAGATGTAGGTGACATCATCAAAATTACCATCAAGGAAGCAATTCCACGTGGTAAAGTTAAGAAAGGTGATGTACTGAAAGCGGTAGTGGTGCGCACCAAGAAGGGTGTTCGTCGCCCTGACGGTTCTGTCATTCGCTTCGATAGCAACGCTTGTGTATTGTTAAACAACAACAGCGAGCAAGTTATTGGTACGCGTATTTTTGGGCCGGTTACTCGTGAACTTCGTAATGAGAAGTTCATGAAAATAATCTCTCTGGCACCTGAAGTACTCTAAGGAGCAGGCAATGGCAGCGAAAATCCGTCGTGATGACGAAGTTATCGTTCTTACTGGTAAAGATAAAGGTAAGCGCGGTAAAGTAAAACAGGTTCTTTCTTCTGGTAAAGTTCTCGTTGAAGGTATCAATCTGGTTAAAAAACATCAGAAGCCAGTTCCGGCTCTGAATCAACCAGGTGGCATCGTTGAAAAAGAAGCGTTTATTCAAGTTTCTAACGTTGCGCTTTTCAATGCGGCAACCGGCAAGGCTGACCGTGTAGGTTTTAGATTTGAAGACGGTAAGAAAGTTCGTTTCTTCAAGTCTAATAAAGAAACTATCAAGTAATTTGGAGTATACGATGGCGAAACTGCATGATTACTACAAAGACGAGGTGGTCCAACAACTGATGTCTCAGTTTGGTTACCATTCTGTCATGCAAGTCCCTCGGGTCGAGAAGATCACCCTGAATATGGGTGTTGGTGAAGCGATTGTTGATAAGAAACTGTTGGACAATGCAGCAGCTGATTTAGCAGCAATCTCAGGTCAAAAACCTTTGATCACCAAAGCACGCAAATCTGTTGCAGGCTTCAAAATCCGCCAGGGCTATCCGATCGGCTGTAAAGTGACCCTGCGTGGCGAACGCATGTGGGAGTTCTTTGAACGCTTGATCTCTATTGCTGTACCTCGTATTCGTGACTTCCGTGGTTTATCCGCTAAGTCATTTGACGGACGTGGTAACTACAGCATGGGCGTACGTGAGCAAATCATCTTCCCTGAAATCGATTACGATAAAGTGGATCGTGTTCGTGGTTTGGATATTACCATTACTACGACTGCGAAATCAGATGATGAAGGTCGCGCACTGTTAGCAGCGTTTAACTTCCCGTTCCGCAAGTAAGGCAGGGCATTCATGGCTAAGAAATCTATGAAAGCACGTGATGTAAAACGTGCGAATTTAGCTGAGAAATTCTTCGCAAAACGCGCAGAACTGAAAGCTATCGTTTCAGATGTGAACGTGTCTGACGAAGATCGTTGGAATGCTGTTCTAAAACTGCAAACTATGCCACGTGATTCAAGTCCTTCACGTCAGCGTAACCGCTGCCGTCAAACTGGACGTCCGCACGGTTTCCTGCGGAAATTTGGCCTCAGCCGTATTAAAGTCCGTGAAGCCGCTATGCGCGGTGAAATCCCGGGCCTTAGAAAGGCTAGCTGGTAATTACCATAATTGAATCACGGGAGTAAAGACAGATGAGCATGCAAGATCCCATCGCGGATATGCTGACCCGTATCCGTAACGGTCAGGCCGCGAACAAAGTTGCGGTCACAATGCCTTCCTCCAAGCTGAAAGTGGCGATTGCCAACGTGCTTAAGGAAGAAGGTTATATCGAAGATTTTAAAATTGAAGGCGACACTAAGCCAGAACTGGAAATCACTTTAAAATATTTCCAAGGTAAGGCTGTAGTAGAAAGCATTCAGCGCGTAAGCCGTCCAAGTCTGCGCATCTATAAAAGAAAAGATGAGCTGCCACAAGTTATGGCAGGACTGGGCATCGCTGTTGTTTCTACCTCAAAAGGTGTTATGACTGATCGTGCAGCTCGCCAAGCAGGTCTTGGTGGCGAGATTATCTGCTACGTAGCTTAATTCGGGAGGAAAGAATGTCTCGTGTGGCAAAAGCACCCGTCGTCATTCCTGCCGGCGTAGAGGTTAAACTCAACGGTCAGGTAATTACGATTAAGGGTAAAAACGGCGAGCTAACTCGTACTATCCATAATGCAGTTGAAATTCAACATGCTGACAACCACTTAACTTTCGCACCTCGCGATGGTTTTGCTGATGCTTGGGCACAGGCGGGTACTACTCGTTCTCTGTTAAATGCAATGGTTGTAGGTGTTACCGAAGGCTTCACTAAGAAACTGCAACTGGTAGGTGTAGGTTATCGTGCGTCTATTAAAGGCAATGCGGTTAACTTATCAGTAGGTTTTTCACATCCAGTGGAACACCAACTGCCAGCAGGCATCACTGCTGAATGTCCAACACAAACTGAAATCGTACTGAAAGGTGCGGATAAGCAAGTGATTGGTCAAGTAGCAGCTGAACTGCGTGCTTACCGTCGCCCTGAGCCTTATAAAGGTAAAGGTATTCGTTACGCCGACGAAGTTGTGCGTATCAAAGAGGCTAAGAAGAAGTAAGGTAACACTATGGATAAGAAAGCAGCTCGTATCCGTCGTGCGACCCGCGCACGCCGTAAGCTCCAGGAATTGGGTGCGACTCGCCTGGTGGTACACCGTACCCCTCGCCATATTTATGCGCAGGTTATTGCACCAAACGGTTCTGAAACTTTGGTGGCCGCTTCTACTACAGAAAAAGCTATCATTGAGCAACTGAAAAACACTGGAAACAAAGAAGCAGCAGCAGTAGTTGGTAAAATTGTTGCTGAACGCGCTCTGGAAAAAGGTATCAAAGTAGTATCATTTGACCGTTCCGGTTTCCAATATCATGGTCGAGTCCAGGCACTGGCAGATGCTGCCCGTGAAGCTGGCCTTCAGTTCTAAGGTAGGAGTGTAAGATGGCTCACATCGAGAAACAAGCTGGCGAACTGCAGGAAAAGCTGATCGCGGTAAACCGCGTATCTAAAACCGTTAAAGGTGGTCGTATCTTTAGCTTCACCGCTCTTACAGTAGTTGGTGATGGTAATGGCCGCGTTGGTTTTGGATATGGCAAAGCTCGCGAAGTTCCGGCAGCAATCCAGAAAGCGATGGAAAAAGCCCGTCGCAATATGAAAACCGTCGCTTTAAACAACGGTACTCTGTTCCACCCTGTTAAAGGTACTCACACAGGCTCTCGCGTATTTATGCAGCCTGCTCATGAAGGTACTGGTATCATCGCAGGTGGTGCAATGCGTGCAGTTCTAGAAGTGGCTGGCGTTCGTAACGTACTGGCTAAAACCTATGGTTCCACTAACCCGATTAACGTGGTTCGTGCAACACTGGACGCTTTAGATAGCATGAAGTCTCCAGATATGGTCGCAGCTAAGCGTGGTAAATCCGTTGAAGAAATTCTGGGGTAATGACCATGGCTAAGACTATTAAAATTACTCAAACACGCAGCTTAATCGGCCGTCTGCCTAAACATAAGGCAACTATGACTGGTTTAGGTCTGCGTCGCATCGGTCACACTGTAGAACGCGAAGATACACCAGCAGTTCGCGGTATGATCAACTTGGTTTCCTATATGGTTAAAGTTGAGGAGTAAGAGATGCGTTTAAATACTCTGTCTCCGGCTGAAGGTGCCAAGCATGCGCCTAAACGTGTAGGTCGTGGTATCGGTTCTGGCTTAGGTAAAACTGGCGGCCGTGGTCACAAAGGTCAGAAATCTCGTTCTGGCGGTGGCGTACGTCGTGGTTTTGAAGGCGGCCAGATGCCTTTATATCGTCGTTTACCAAAATTTGGTTTTACTTCACGTAAATCATTCGTGACTGCGGAAATCCGTCTGTCTGATTTAGCTTACGTTGAAGGCGATGTAATCGATCTGAATGCACTGAAAGCCGCAAACGTTGTTGGCCCACAGATTGAATTTGCAAAATTAATTCTGTCTGGCGAGGTTAACCGTGCAGTGACTATTCGTGGTCTGCGTGTTACCAAAGGTGCCCGTGCAGCAATCGAATCAGCTGGCGGTAAAATTGAGGAATAAGTGACAGATGGCTAAACAACCAGGTTTAGATTTTCAGAGTGCTAAAGGTGGTGTTGGTGAACTAAAACGCAGACTTTTGTTTGTTCTTGGTGCACTTATTGTCTTTAGGATTGGCTCTTTTATTCCTATCCCTGGTATTGATGCCACTGTGCTTGCCAAATTGCTCGATCAGCAAAAAGGCACCATCATTGAAATGTTTAACATGTTCTCTGGTGGTGCTCTTAGCCGTGCTTCTATCTTTGCGCTGGGTATCATGCCTTATATTTCGGCATCGATTATTATCCAACTCTTATCAGTGGTTAACCCTCGGTTAGCAGAGATTAAGAAGGAAGGGGAGGCCGGTCGTCGTAAGATCAGCCAATATACCCGTTATGGTACTTTGGTGCTGGCGATATTCCAATCAATTGGTATCGCAACAGGCTTACCGAATATGCCAGGAATGCAAGGTCTGGTAATTAATCCAGGTCTACCATTCTATATTACGGCTGTTGTGAGCTTAGTCACTGGGACAATGTTCCTAATGTGGTTAGGTGAGCAAATCACTGAACGTGGTATTGGTAACGGTATCTCAATTATTATCTTTGCAGGTATCGTTGCAGGTCTTCCGCCTGCCATTGGTCAAACCATCGAGCAGGCGCGGCAAGGCGAACTGCACTTCCTCCTGTTATTGTTGGTTGCAGTATTGGTGTTCGCGGTTACTTTCTTTGTTGTTTTTGTAGAAAGAGGACAACGTCGTATCGTTGTTAACTATGCAAAACGTCAACAAGGGCGTAGAATATACGCGGCACAAAGTACACATCTACCACTTAAAGTAAATATGGCGGGTGTTATACCAGCAATTTTTGCTTCAAGTATTATCCTGTTTCCTGGTACAATAACCTCTTGGTTTGGCGATGGTACAGGGTGGGGTTGGCTGACGACGATTTCTTTAAATCTACAGCCTGGTCAACCTATTTATGTGTTACTATACGCTGCTGCAATCATATTCTTCTGTTTCTTCTATACGGCGTTGGTTTTCAACCCAAGAGAAACGGCAGATAACCTGAAGAAGTCCGGTGCATTTGTACCAGGAATTCGCCCGGGAGAGCAGACGGCTAAATATATAGATAAAGTAATGACTCGTTTAACCTTAATCGGTGCCTTGTATATTACCTTTATCTGTCTCATCCCGGAGTTCATGCGTGACGCAATGAAAGTACCTTTCTATTTTGGTGGTACTTCCCTCTTAATCGTGGTTGTGGTCATCATGGATTTTATGGCTCAAGTGCAAACTCTCCTGATGTCAAGTCAGTATGAGTCTGCATTGAAAAAAGCAAATCTTAAAGGTTAATTACTGATAAGCGATTTGTTTTAGAAGTTACGGAGAGTAAAAATGAAAGTTCGTGCTTCCGTCAAGAAAATGTGCCGTAACTGCAAAATTGTTAGACGTCACGGTCACGTGCGTGTAATTTGCAGCGTCGAGCCTAAGCATAAACAGCGTCAAGGCTAATTTATTGCATTTTTTTCTTGCAAAGTTCGGTTGAGCTGGCTAAATTAGCCAGCCCAATCTTTTATAATATATACAGTATTGTTTGAGTATCCTGAAAACGGGCTTTTCAGAATGGTACTGTATAACTGCTAATTTAGGAGTGCATAGTGGCCCGTATAGCAGGCATTAACATTCCTGATCATAAACATACTGTAATCGCATTAACTTCGATTTACGGTATCGGTAAGACCCGCTCACAGGCTATCTGTGTAGCTGCTGGTATTGCTGAAAATGTTAAGATCAGTGAGCTGTCTGAAGAGCAAATCGACAAGCTGCGTGACGAAGTTGCCAAATACGTTGTAGAAGGTGATCTGCGTCGTGAAGTTACCCTGAGCATCAAACGTCTGATGGATCTTGGTACTTACCGTGGTTTACGTCATCGTCGTGGTCTACCAGTTCGCGGTCAGCGTACTAAGACTAACGCACGTACCCGTAAGGGTCCGCGTAAGCCGATCAAGAAATAATCGGGGTATTTGAACAATGGCAAAAGCACCTATTCGTGCACGTAAGCGTGTAAGAAAACAAGTCTCTGACGGTGTGGCTCATATCCATGCTTCTTTCAACAACACAATCGTTACTATTACCGATCGTCAAGGTAACGCATTGGGTTGGGCTACTGCCGGTGGTTCCGGTTTCCGTGGTTCTCGTAAATCTACTCCGTTCGCGGCTCAGGTTGCAGCAGAACGTTGCGCTGAAGCTGTTAAAGAGTACGGAATTAAGAACTTGGAAGTTATGGTTAAAGGACCTGGTCCTGGTCGTGAGTCAACTATCCGTGCATTAAACGCGGCTGGTTTCCGCATCACTAATATTACTGATGTGACTCCGATTCCTCATAACGGTTGTCGTCCACCGAAAAAACGTCGCGTTTAATAACGTTTTCGTTTTTAGGAAAGTTGGAGAAAGAAAATGGCAAGATATTTGGGTCCTAAGCTCAAGCTGAGCCGCCGTGAAGGTACAGATTTATTTCTAAAATCTGGCGTTCGGGCGATTGACACCAAGTGTAAACTGGAACAAGCACCAGGTCAGCACGGCGCACGTAAACCGCGTCTTTCTGATTACGGTGTTCAGTTACGTGAAAAACAAAAAGTACGTCGTATTTACGGTGTTCTAGAACGTCAATTCCGTAACTACTACAAAGAAGCAACTCGTCTGAAAGGCAACACAGGTGAAAACCTGCTGACTCTGCTGGAAGGTCGTCTGGATAACGTTGTTTATCGTATGGGCTTTGGCGCAACTCGCGCAGAAGCACGTCAGATGGTTAGCCATAAAGCAATCATGGTAAATGGTCGCGTGGTTAACATTGCTTCTTATCAGGTTTCCCCGAATGACGTAGTCAGCGTTCGTGAAAAATCGAAAAAACAGTCTCGTATCAAGGCTGCTTTAGAGCTGGCTGAACAGCGTGAAAAGCCAACATGGCTGGAAGTTGATGCTGCTAAGATGGAAGGTGTGTTCAAACGTATTCCTGAACGTACTGACTTGTCTGCTGACATTAACGAGCACCTGATCGTCGAGCTTTACTCCAAGTAAGGCTTAGCACCAAAGAGAGGACACAATGCAGGGTTCTGTGACAGAGTTTCTAAAACCGCGCCTGGTTGATATCGAGCAAGTCAGTTCGACGCACGCCAAGGTGACCCTTGAGCCATTAGAGCGAGGCTTCGGCCATACTCTTGGTAACGCACTGCGCCGTATTCTGCTTTCGTCTATGCCGGGTTGTGCGGTAACAGAGGTTGAGATTGATGGTGTACTGCATGAGTACAGCACCAAAGAAGGTGTTCAGGAAGATATCCTAGAAATACTGCTCAACCTTAAAGGGTTGGCGGTAAAAGTTCATGGTAAAGATGAAGTTATTCTTACTTTGAGCAAATCTGGCATTGGCCCTGTTATTGCAGCCGATATCATCCATGACGGTGATGTCGAAATCGTCAAGCCGCAGCACGTTATCTGCCACCTTACAGACGAGAACGCATCTATTAATATGCGTATCAAAGTTCAGCGTGGTCGTGGTTATGTGCCGGCTTCTGCCCGAATTCATTCGGAAGAAGATGAGCGCCCTATCGGTCGCCTTTTAGTAGACGCGTGCTATAGCCCAGTTGAGCGTATTGCTTATAATGTGGAAGCAGCTCGTGTTGAACAGCGTACCGACTTGGATAAGCTGGTTATCGAGATGGAAACTAACGGTACTATCGATCCAGAAGAATCGATTCGCCGTGCAGCGACTATCCTGGCTGAACAGCTTGAAGCTTTTGTTGACTTACGTGATGTTCGTCAACCAGAAGTTAAAGAAGAGAAGCCAGAATTCGATCCTATCTTACTGCGCCCAGTAGACGATCTTGAATTGACTGTCCGCTCTGCTAACTGTCTGAAGGCAGAAGCAATCCACTACATCGGTGATCTGGTACAGCGTACTGAAGTTGAATTACTTAAGACGCCTAACCTTGGTAAGAAATCTCTTACTGAGATTAAAGACGTACTGGCGTCGCGTGGTTTATCTCTGGGCATGCGCCTTGAGAATTGGCCACCTGCAAGTATCGCTGATGAATAAGATCACAGGTTAAGGTTTTACTGAGAAGGATAAGGTCATGCGCCATCGTAAGAGTGGTCGTCAATTGAACCGCAACAGCAGCCATCGTCAGGCTATGTTTCGTAACATGGCAGGTTCTTTAGTTCGTCATGAGATAATCAAGACAACTTTGCCTAAAGCGAAAGAACTGCGTCGCGTCGTTGAGCCGCTGATTACTCTTGCCAAGACCGACAGCGTAGCTAATCGTCGTCTGGCATTCGCCCGTACTCGTGATAACGAAGTCGTGGCAAAACTGTTTACAGTATTAGGTCCGCGTTTTGCGAGCCGTGCAGGTGGTTACACTCGTATTCTGAAGTGTGGCTTCCGTGCTGGTGACAACGCTCCAATGGCTTACATTGAGCTTGTTGACCGTGCTGATTCTGAAACAGAAGCAGCAGCTGAATAATTTAATTATTATTTAGTGAAGCGAATAAAAAGACCGGATTTTTAATCCGGTTTTTTTACATCTATCGAAAATGATAGTTATGAAACTACCGTTATAAAAATAATCTATCAAGCTATATCCTAATCTTTCTATTTGTTATTCCATGCTTTTTTGCCTACTCTTGTGTTACATCATATTTATTTTCTGTTATTTCAGCATACTGCTATTTTGGTAAGATAAGCTTCGCACTATATTTCAATTCTATTTTTTTGATTATTTGTTATGCTTATGCATCATTTAGAGTGAGGGCATGATCCATGTATCGTATTGGGCAGGTTGCAAAATTAGCGAATGTGACAACAGATACAATCCGTTTTTATGAAAAACAAGGATTGATGGATCATGACAGGCGAACAGAAGGCGGTTATCGCTTATATACAGAGAAAGATCTCCAACGTTTACGTTTTATTCGTTATGCAAAAGAGTTGGGCTTTACATTAGACGCGATTACAGAGCTACTTTCTATTCGTGTTGATCCCGCTCATCACACCTGTGTTGAATCAAAACATATTGTTGATGCAAGACTTGCGGAAGTTGAAATTCGCTTGAAAGAAATGGAAAAGATGCGAGATTCATTGAAGATGTTAAGTAATGCATGTTGTGGTAGTGCTCATGAAAGTACTTATTGTTCTATTCTTGAAATACTTGAATCTGGAGCCACAAAGCAATAATATCTGTACCGCATTACGTTTTATGTTCTTTAATAATTTAAGAGGTTTTTATGTCTAGCAAATATCAGCACCAGAAAGGTGTTATTAAAGATAATGCCTTAGCAGCACTTGTTCATGATCCACTATTTAGACAACGCGTGGAAAAGAATAAGAAAGGAAAAGGAAGTTATATGAGAAAAGCGAAACATGACAAGAAGGGTAACTGGGAGGCCAGTGATAACAAAAGATTTTTTCAATTGTTATCACTGGCCTTTTAGTTTTTATTTTTGCTGATTTTTTAATAAATCACGAATTTCTGTTAATAGAGTTTCTTCTGCGGAAGGTGCCGGTGGTGCTTTAGGTGCTTCTTCTGCCTGACGACGTGTCTTGTTAATTAATTTGATTGCACAGAAAATCGCAAATGCGACAATGGCAAAGTCAAAAACAGTTTGAATGAACATGCCATAATTTAGTACAACTGCCGGTACATCCCCACTAGCATCTCTTAATACAAGACTAAACTGTTTGAAGTCAATACCACCGATTAACAAGCCTAGCGGTGGCATAATAATATCAGCAACTAATGATGAAACAATCTTACCGAAGGCTGCACCAATGATGACACCGACTGCCATGTCGACAACGTTGCCTTTCATTGCGAATTCACGAAACTCTTTGAAAAAAGACATAACCACCCCTTATTTATCTATTCATAGATTTATTATGTAAAAATATAGTATCTAACATGATAATAGTAGACCATTATAAGTAACAATTACTATTATTCTTATTTCTACGTAGTCTTTATAAGAAAAATGGGCTAGGTTGGAAAAGCTTTTCTACTTCAGGGACATATTTTTTATCAGTGATAA
Source organism: Proteus sp. fly-1013 (assembly GCF_040140245.1). Classification (NCBI taxonomy): domain Bacteria; kingdom Pseudomonadati; phylum Pseudomonadota; class Gammaproteobacteria; order Enterobacterales; family Morganellaceae; genus Proteus; species Proteus sp. fly-1013. The sequence continues at coordinate 16,631 of NZ_JBEEWD010000016.1, forward strand.
ACATAATCACATGATCCCCTTGTTCTATGGAGTGACTTGCGTTCGCAATAATAACATCTTGATCTCTAACAATTGCACCAATGATAGTTCCAGGAGGTAGTTTTATATCTTGTATACGACGACCAACAACTTTTGATGTATTTTCATCACCATGTGCAACGGCTTCAATTGCTTCTGCAACACCTCGTCGTAATGAGGAAACACTAACAATATCAGCTTTACGAACATGGCCTAAAAGTGCAGAAATTGTTGCTTGTTGTGGTGATATTGCAATATCAATAACCCCACCTTGAACTAAATCAACATAAGCACTACGCTGAATAAGCACCATTGCTTTTTTAGCACCCATTCTTTTTGCCAGCATCGCTGACATAATATTGGCTTCATCATCATTAGTCAGTGCGATAAAGACATCGATTTGTTCTATATGTTCTTCAGCAAGAAGTTCTTGATCTGATGCATCACCATAGAAAACGATGGTGTCATGGAGTAGTTCAGCAAGCTCTGTTGCTCGTTGCTGATTATGTTCAATAAGTTTGACGCTATAATCTTTTTCTAATCTAGCCGCTAAACCTGCACCGACATTACCACCACCAACAATCATAATGCGTTTATAAGGTTTTTCTAATCGCTGTAATTCACTCATTACTGCACGAATATGCTGAGATGCAACGACAAAGAAAACTTCATCTCCTGCTTCGATGATTGTGGAGCCTTGAGGCCGGATAGGTCTGTCTTGACGAAAAATGGCAGCAACGCGAGTATCGATATGTGGCATATGATCACGTAATGTTGATAGTGCATTTCCGACGAGAGAACCACCATAATACGCTTTTACTGCAACAATACTGACTTGGCCATCGGCAAAATTAACAACTTGTAAGGCACCTGGGTATTGGATCAATTTATAAATATAATCAATAACCAAATGCTCTGGAGAGATTAAATAATCAATGGGGATAGCTTCTGGGAGAAAGAGTTTGTCTGCTTCACGAACAAATTCAGAGGCACGTATCCGAGCAACTTTGTTGGGCGTATTAAACAGAGTGTAAGCAACTTGGCACGCTATCATATTGGTTTCGTCAGAGTTGGTGACGGCAACCAGCATATCTGCATCTTCAGCACCGGCTTCTCGTAAGATCCTTGGGTGAGATCCATGCCCATTGACTACTCGTAAATCGAATTTATCTTGAAGTTGGCGCAAACGATCTGCATTAGTGTCAACGACAGTAATATCATTATTCTCCCCGACAAGATTTTCAGCGAGAGTACCACCTACTTGACCAGCGCCTAAGATAATAATTTTCATCGTAATTTCTCAGAGTATTCGATTAACAAATAGAAAAGAAACGCAAGATCTTGATGATCTTGCGTTGAAATAGTAGCGGTTTTTAGATCTGATATCATCTTTTATCACAAGATCGTATTTTCTTGATCAATGCATAAAAGAAACCATCGCCACCTTCTTCTTCTGGCAAGCATTGGTGCTGATAATCACATTGTGCATCTTTCGTTGACGCTAAAAATGCTTCAACTTGTTGTTTATTCTCTTCAGGTAAAATAGAGCAAGTTGCATAGACCAACGTACCACCAGATTTTAGGTATGGCCAAATAGCGTGAAGGATCTCTTTTTGAATTTGAGCTAATTGCTCAATGTCGTCATTACGGCGAAGCCACTTAATATCTGGATGACGGCGGATAACGCCTGTTGCTGAGCATGGTGCATCAAGGAGAATTCGGTCAAATTGCATACCCGCACACCATTGTTCAGGATAACGACCATCACCACTTTTGACGACGGCATTAAGTTTTAAACGTGTAAGGTTTTCTTGTACACGTTTCAAACGTTGCTCATCTATATCGATTGCTAATACTTGAGCCTGAGGAGCTATCTCTAAAATATGTGTTGTTTTACCGCCCGGTGCTGCACATAAGTCAAGGATCTGTTCTTTATTTTCTGGCGCTAATAATTCAGCACAACGCTGAGCTGAACGATCTTGAACTGTTACCCAACCATCAGCAAATCCAGGAAGAAGATTCACGTTACATGGATCCTCTAAGCGGATTGCAAAAGGGTGACTGTCATCAGCAACAGCGGCAATTTCTTCCTTTTCAAGTAATGTTAAATATTCTTCTTGTGAATGATGGCGTTGATTTACACGTAACCACATAGGTGGTTTTTGATTATTACCTTCAACAATATTTATCCATTGTTCAGGATAAGCCTGTTTAATACGGGCAAGTAGCCATGATGGATGGAGAAAACGATTTTCACTATTTTGAAAACGTTCATCTAGGATATCTTGTTGACGTTGAAACTGACGCAACACACCGTTAATTAATCCTTTTAACTGGGGTTTTTTTAATGCGACAGCGCCATTTACCGTTTCTGCTAGAGCAGCATGAGCAGGAATACGTGTATAAAGAAGTTGATATAAGCCAACCATAATGAGGTAGTGTAAAATGCGTTGTTTACCTTTTAATGGTTTATCCATGAGTTGCTGAATAATCCATTCTAATTGTGGCAATGTACGTAATACACCAAAGCAAAGTTCCTGTAGTAATGCTTTATCTTTGTCTGAAACATTTTTTTGAAGTTCGGGTATGACTGTGCTTAGAGATAAGCCTTGATCTAATACTTGGTTAATTGCTTTGGCTGCAATGCTACGTAAGTTGTATGACGTTTTCATGATGAATCAACGTTTAATATTGAGCGCCAGAGATGTACTACATTGGCGTGAAAAAAGGAAAACCCTGATAATAGTATTAGTATCAGGGTTTAGAATAATTATTGAATGATTTTTCCAGGAGTGAACCAATCTCGCTTGGAGTTTAAGAAATCAGCAGAAGCCATAGGTTTTTTACCTGATGGTTGCAACTCAGTGATATTTAGAATGCCGTTACCTGTCGCAATATAAATACCCGTTTTATCTGCTTTTAATAAGGACCCTGCTGGTTGATCTGTATCATCAGCAATAGCTTGTGCTTTCCATACTTTTACAGGTTGCTCGTCTAACATGAAAAAGCTCATTGGCCATGGATTGAATGCTCTTATGCAACGTTCAATCTGTTCTGCTGATAATGACCAATCAATTTTTGCTTCTTCTTTAGATAATTTTTGTGCGTAGTTCGCTAAATTATCATCTTGTTTTTCAGCTTTTATTTTACCTGAGGTAATGAGATCTAACGTAGTTGTTAGAGCCTTGGGTCCAAGCTCCGCAAGCTTTTCATAAAGAGATGCACTGGTATCGTCACTCGTAATTGGGCACGAGGCTTTATACAGCATATCGCCAGTATCTAAGCCAACATCCATTTGCATAATCGTGACACCTGTTTCTTTATCTCCTGCCCACAATGAGCGTTGAATTGGTGCAGCACCACGCCATTTAGGAAGGAGAGACCCATGCACATTAAGGCAACCTAAACGCGGTATTTCAAGAACCGCTTTAGGTAAGATCATGCCATAAGCGACAACAATCATAATGTCGGCTTGTTGTGCTGCTATCCATTCATGGTTCTCTTCTGGTTTTAAAGATGCCGGCTGATAAACAGGAATATTATGAGTTAATGCCAGTTCTTTAACAGGGCTAATAGTCAGTTTCTTACCTCTTCCTGCGGGTTTATCTGGAGGAGTGAGTACTCCCACCACACGATGTTGAGTTGATAACAATGCAGCTAAATGTCGAGCCGCAAAATCGGGTGTTCCCGCAAAAATAATACGTAATGAATCAGACACGTTTTCTTCCTGTTTCAATTTAACTGTTACTGTCCTGCTTTAGCTCTTTTTTTATCTAGCTTATCGAGTTTTTCAACTTTTTGACGGATGCGTTGGCGTTTTAATGGAGATAAATAATCCACAAATAATTTACCAACTAAATGATCCATTTCATGTTGAATACAGATAGCTAATAAATCATCAGCCTCTAACTCAAAAGGTTGGCCATTGTAATCAAGAGCTTTTACTTTTACATGCTCTGCACGAGGAATAAAAGCACGCTGTTCCGGAATAGACAAACAGCCTTCTTCTATGCCTGTATCGCCATCAGCATCAAGAAGTTCTGGGTTTATTAATACCAGTCTTTGATCCCTGGTTTCAGAGACATCAATGACGATAATGCGCTGGTGGATATTTACCTGTGTCGCAGCTAAGCCGATGCCTTCTTCCAAATACATTGTTTCAAACATATCATCGACAATTTTTTGGATTTCGGCATCAACTTTTTCGACTGGCTTTGCAATCGTGCGAAGGCGCTCGTCTGGATAATGTAATACGTGTAACACTGCCATAATTTATTCGGACTGTTTCTAAAATGTGAATAGGATTTAACGTCTATTCTAGACATTTATTGTCTAGATTGACAGTATTTGGTGTGTTTAGCACTCACCCTGTTTGCTAAAAACAATATTAGGATAATGCATGGATGCTAGAGAAATATGGATAAGGCTTAATGCTGTTTCAAGACTCCCCATTAGTAAAGCGATTCAAATTGCAAGGTATCTACAATCTTTAACTCAATTAAATCAAGGGCTATTAATAGGTTGTGGTCTGTCAGAACAGCAAAGTCATCAATTCTTAAGACTTCATGCAAATGCTGTCAACGATACATTAAAATGGTTAGATAAAAACGAATCATCATTATTAACGATAACAGATTCAGATTATCCTCCTTTATTAAAGCAAATATCATCGCCCCCGCTTTTGCTTTTTGTTGCAGGGAATAGGCAGTATTTAAAAAGCACACAAATTGCATTAATTGGTAGTCGAGTTGCTACACCATATGGTTCCAAATGGGCAACTTATTTTGCGCAGGAACTAGTAAAGAAAGAGTTAACTATTACAAGTGGGTTAGCTCAAGGTATTGATGGTATTGGACATCGAAGTGCATTAAAAAATAATGGTATTACTATTGCTGTACTAGGGAGTGGTTTAGAGCAGATTTATCCGTCATTTCATCGTACTCTTGCAACACAAATAAAAGAATCTGGTCTTCTTATTTCTGAGCATTTACCTATGACTCCACCTTTAGCGCGTCATTTTCCTCAACGTAATCGAATTATTAGTGGATTAAGTGCTGCACTACTTATTATTGAAGCCGGAATTAAAAGCGGTTCTTTAATAACAGCAAACTATGCTTTGCAACAAGGTAAAGAGTTGTTCGTGTTACCGGGACTATTGGGTGATATTCATTTTGAAGGTAATCACCAACTTATTAAGCAAGGTGCAAATTTAACATCTTCACCTGAAGATATCTTTGAATATTTAAATAGTTCTTTGCAGTGGCTTACTTGTGTTAATGAGTATCAACAAAAACAAATCACAGAAGAATATACAACACTTATTAATAGTGAAAAACAAGAGGCTAAAGTAGAACAATTTACACCTGAACAACAGCAGGCGATGGAAGTGATATTACCTTTTCTACGTTTTAATAAAACTGTACCCATTGATATCATTGCTCAGGATAGTGGATTATCAACTTCTGAATTAGCTCCTCTTTTATTAGAGCTTGAGCTTATTGAAAAAGTCGCTATTGTGGCTGGTGGCTATACTCGATTGGAATAAGTGTAATGAGGTAAAACAATGGCAAAGCATATGCCGTTTACACAGCAACCTGAACAGGAAAAATGCCCTGAATGTGGCAGTGCATTAGTGATGAAAAGTGGAGGGCATGGCCCTTTTTTAGGATGTTCGGCTTACCCTGATTGCCACTATATTAAAACATTAAAATCACAAGGTGATGGGCAAATTATAAAAGTCTTAGAAGGGCAACCTTGTAAGTGTTGTGGCGCTGATTTAGTTTTGCGTCAAGGTAAATTTGGGATGTTTATTGGTTGTAGTAATTATCCTGCATGTGAACATATAGAACAAATTGATAAACCTGATGAAACCGTCATACCTTGTCCTCAATGCGAAAAAGGAAAATTATTACAACGTAAGTCTAGGTTTGGTAAGACATTTTATGCTTGTAACCAATACCCAGAATGCCAATTTGTATTAAACAACAAACCTGTTAATGGTGAATGTGAACATTGCCACTATCCATTATTGATGGAAAAAAGGTCTTCTCAAGGAGTAAGATTGGTGTGCGCCAGCAAATTATGTGGAAAGCAACAAACAAAAAGAGAAGAACATGAATAACGAAGTATCACCTGTAAGCAACACTATAATAGCAGCATTAAAAAATAATAAAGTTATCGCCTATCCAACAGAAGCCGTATTTGGGGTAGGTTGTGATCCTGATAGCGAACATGCTGTTATGGCATTATTAATGTTAAAACAACGCTCAATTGACAAAGGATTAATTTTAATTGCTGATAATTATGAGCAATTGAAACCTTATATCGATGATAGTGCATTGACACAAACTCAGCGAGATAGAATGTTTGCGTCTTGGCCAGGACCTGTTACATGGGTTATTCCTGCCAAATCAACGACACCAAAGTGGCTAACTGGAAAATTTACTTCTTTAGCTGTGAGAGTAACAGACCACACAGTTGTTAAAGAACTCTGCCTAGCCTATGGAAAACCTTTAGTTTCAACGAGTGCGAATTTAAGTGGATTACCACCATGTCGTACAGTTGAAGAAGTAAAAGCACAGTTTCAGGATACAATTCCTATCGTTGAAGGGAGTGTCGGAGGTAGACAGAATCCTTCTGAAATCCGAGATGCATTAACGGGTGAATTATACCGACAAGGGTGATTGTGATGGAAAAATATTTAGTGATGGGAAATCCTATCGAGCATAGTCAGTCTCCTTTCATCCACCAATTTTTTTCAAAACAAACAGGAATAGAGTATGACTATGGACGTTTACTCGTTCCTTTAGGTGAATTTGATAAAACAGCCTCGCATTTTTTTTCTAATGGGGGGCGAGGTGCTAATGTTACTGTTCCTTTTAAAGAAGATGCATTCCGCTTTGTGGATAAATTAACGGATAGAGCGAAAGCATGTGGTGCAGTTAATTCTATTGTTAAATTGGAAGACGGCTCACTCCTTGGTGATAATACTGATGGGCAAGGACTTATTCTGGATTTAGCAAGACTCGATTTTATTGTGCCTAATAAGGTTAAATCAGTCTTAGTTATCGGTGCTGGTGGCGCAACAAGAGGAATATTGCTTCCATTACTTGATTTTGATTGTGATATTACTTTAACCAATCGTACATTTGCTAAAGCTGAACAATTAGTAAAAGAATTTAGTCAATTTGGAACGATCCGAGCAATAGCTGTCGAAGATGTTGCCGATAGACATTACGATTTAATTATAAATGCCTCTTCATCCAGCATGACTAATGATTTACCACCTATTCCTAACACTGTTTATGGTTTTGATACAGCGTGCTACGATCTTTATTATCAAACAGGGATGACATCATTTCTATATAACGCGTTAAAACATGGAAGCACGCGTTTATCAGATGGATTAGGTATGTTAGTAGGACAAGCCGCTTATGCACTTGAACTGTGGTATGAAATTGTGCCGGATATTAATCCCGTCCTTAATATATTAAGAGAAAGATTGAATCAATGAACCAGTCCATTCAATTTCCAGATCGTGAAATATGGCTAGCTGAGGATAGGAGTGTTCTTTTTCCTATAATGATCAACGGAATGCTTTTTGATTGTCAAATTACAGAGCAAGAGCTTATTGAACGTTTTGGTGTTGGAGAAGGAATTTTATTATTTAAACAAAATCGTTGGGACATTGAAGAAGAATTTGAAGAGTTGGTAACGGAATATGAGTTATCAACTCTTTATCCTATCTATTCTTTATCAATGGCAGATAGATGAGTAGGTAAATAGTTATTTTTCCATCCAACATAATTATTAGCAGAATAGATAAAGTGCTCTATTTCTGCTGATGAAAGTGGGCGAATTTTTTTCACTGGACTCCCTAAATAAAGAAAACCACTTTCAAGTCGCTTTCCTGGCGGAACTAAACTACCTGCGCCAATCATTACATCGTCTTCAATAATTGCACCATCAAGTAAAATAGAACCCATTCCGACTAAAACGCGATCTCCTATTGTGCATCCGTGTAACATTACTTTGTGTCCAACAGTAACATTATCACCAATAATAAGAGGAAAACCTTCAGGATCATTGGGTGAGATGTGAGTGACATGAAGAACTGAACCATCTTGAATATTTGACCTTTTACCAATACTCACGTAATTCACATCACCACGAATAACAACCATAGGCCAGATACTGACATCTTCACTAATACGTACATCTCCAATCACAGTTGCTGTTTCATCAATAAAAACATCTTTATCAATAGAAGGCGAAAGGTGTAAGTAATTCCTGATTGTTGATTTCCCCATAATTTAACCTCGTACTTGGTTTCACTTTATAATAAGAAAAGCATAGCAGTGGATGGGGGTGGCTGGCGAGGGCAATGATTTTTAGGCTACATGACTATCAAAATCGATACTAAAGGAGAAAGTAGAGCAATAGGGTGTGATTGATAGAATATACCGAATAGACAATAACAAGATAAAGCGTATATTTTTTACACACAAAAGATGTTTTCTGTATCAAAAATAGACGCAAAGTTCAAAAAGAGAACGAACAGAAAAAAAGTTGAAATAAATACTTGCGCTAATCCGAGAACTCCCTATAATGCGCATCCACTGACCGACGAT
>NZ_JBEEWD010000017.1:0-4372 GCF_040140245.1 Proteus sp. fly-1013
TCTCCCCATGTGAGAGTAGGGAACTGCCAGGCATTAAATAAGACGAGAAAGCCAACCCAATGGGTTGGCTTTTTTGCATTCTAAGACAACATCTAAAATACAGATGTAATATCTCCACACTAATCACCTATCACTTTGCTATCCTCGGCGATACTTGGCTGTTAAACTAAGCCATCAGCTAAATGAGGTAGACTTTCATGAAAGAATCGGTTTCATTGCAAGCATTTAATACATTTGGTTTGAGAGCAAAAGCTCACCAAATAGAAACTGCAAATAATAAAGATGAGCTTTGTACATATTGGCAAAATGCCCATGAGCAGAAATTGCCCACCCTTATTCTAGGTGGTGGTAGCAACGTACTATTTACAGAAGATTTTAATGGCGTTGTTATTCGCAACTGTATTGCTGGTATTGAAATTACTGAAGATGAGCAATATTGGTCTGTTCATGTTGGTGCGGGCGAAAATTGGCATGCACTTATTGAATTTCTGTTAGAAAAGAACATCTATGGACTGGAAAATTTAGCACTGATCCCAGGAAATGTAGGTTCAGCACCAATACAAAATATCGGTGCTTATGGTAAAGAATTAAAAGATGTTTGCGCTTATGTAGATATTGTTGAACTAAGTACAGGTCATGTTCATCGATTAACTAATAATGAATGTCAGTTTGGTTACCGAGATAGTATTTTCAAACATCATTATCAGCAAGGCTTTGCGATTGTTGCTGTAGGCTTACAGCTTAGCAAAAAATGGGAGCCTATTCTTACCTATGGCGATTTATCAAAATTATCATTAGAAACAGTAACGCCAAAAGATGTGTTTGGGTCTGTGTGCTCTATGAGAACGAGCAAACTCCCCGATCCTACCATAACAGGTAATGCTGGTAGTTTTTTCAAGAATCCAATTGTTGATATTCGTATTGCACAACATTTAAAAGCAGAATACCCCTTCTGTCCGCAATATGTTCAACAAGATGGTGTAAAACTTGCAGCAGGTTGGCTGATTGATCAATGCGGTCTTAAAGGCCATCAGATTGGTGGTGCGGCTGTTCATATGAAGCAAGCACTTGTTCTTATCAATAAAGACGGTCTGGCAACAGGCAAAGACATTGTTAATTTAGCTGCATATATACGTCAAAAAGTCTTCGAGCGCTTCGGTGTGCAATTAGAGCCAGAAGTCCGTTTTATTGGTCAATATGGCGAAATCAATGCAGTGGACGCTATTTCATGAAAGAAACACCAACACCTTTATTATTAATTGAAATTCTTGCTGACGGAAATATCCATTCAGGAGAGCAACTAGGCGAAAGCTTAGGAATGACACGCGCAGGTATTAATAAACATATTCAGACATTGCGTAGCTGGGGTATCGATGTTCAAACTGTCGCAGGAAAGGGCTATCAATTAGATGCTCCTATGAATTTGTTAAATGCGGATAGTGTAAACAAAAATATCAAAGGTGAACCTGCTAGCGTTATTCCTGTTATAGATTCTACTAACCAGTATTTGATACAACGTATTAGCGCATTAAAATCGGGTGATGTCTGCATTGCTGAATACCAGTCTGCTGGACGAGGCCGAAGAGGACGTCAATGGATTTCGCCTTTTGGTAGAAATTTATACTTGAGTATGTATTGGAAACTCGAACAAGGGCCTGCGGCTGCAATAGGACTGAGTTTGGTTGTCGGCGTTATTATGGCTGAGGTATTGCAAAAGCTTGGTGCAGATGGCGTTAAAGTTAAATGGCCTAACGATCTCTATTTAAATGATAAAAAACTTTCAGGTATTCTTGTTGAGTTAACAGGAAAAACAGGCGATGTTGCTCATATTGTCACGGGTATTGGTATCAATATTGCGATGAGTAAAAATCAAACTGAAGCCATTAACCAGCAATGGATTAACTTAGAGCAAGTTGGTATCAAAATTGATAGAAATAAGCTTGCTTGTGAAATTACTAATGCACTAAGAGAAGCATTTGTTCAATTTGAAAAACAAGGGTTATCTGTGTTTATCGAGCGTTGGAAACGTTTAGATAATTTTATGGATCGCCGAGTGAAGCTTATTATTGGTGAAAAAGAGATCTTTGGTATTGCCAAGGGCATCAATGATCAAGGTGCTTTACTTTTAGAACAAGATGGAAAAATCATACCTTATATAGGTGGTGAGATTTCACTGAGAAATGCATCGTAATGCTTTAAATTGTATCGAACATCAACAACTAAAAAGCTTTCCTTATTGGAAAGCTTTTTAGTTGTTGATACTACTTTGAATAACTGAAATACAATAATACTGAGATCAAACATCACTAATTGTTTAGATTTATTTACGTAATCGAACGTTGGTGATCGTATGATTTTGGCCTTTGGTCAGTATAAGGCTCGCTCTTTCTTTCGTCGGCAAAATATTCTGTTTTAAATTCAAACCATTAATTTCTTGCCAAATTGAAGATGCTATTTCAATAGATTCTTCTCTGCTTAATTTAGAGTAATTATTAAAATACGATTCAGGATCAGTGAACGCACCTTCTCTAAATTTTAAAAAGCGACTGATATACCAGTGTTTTAGTAATTCTTCTTCAGCATCAACATAAATAGAGAAATCTACATAATCTGATACGAAAACATTATGTGGATCATGAGGATAATCCTGATTGCTTTGTAATACATTCAATCCTTCAAGAATTAAGATATCAGGTTGCTCAATAACCTGTTTCTTATCTGGAATGATGTCATACACTAAATGAGAATAGACAGGGGCTGTTACTTGTTTTTTGCCTGATTTTATATCAGAAACGAAAGAGACAAGGCTATGCATATCATAGGATTCAGGAAATCCTTTCTTCTTCATTATCCCGCGTTTCTTTAACTCCGCATTAGGTAAAAGAAAACCATCAGTAGTAATTAAATCAACTTTACGATGTTCTGGCCAACGGGTTAAAAGTGCTTGTAGTAAACGAGCAGTGGTGCTCTTACCAACAGCAACACTGCCGGCTATACCAATAATATAAGGGATTTTAGCGCTTCTTGTTCCAAGAAACTGCTCTAAGACGGCTTGACGACGTAAGTTAGAACTTATGTAAAAATTGAGCAATCTTGAAAGAGGAAGATAAATCTCAATGACATCATCAATAGAAATTTCTTCGTTAATTCCTTTTAAATCGGCAATCTCTTTTTCGGTTAGTGTTAAAGGAACGGAATCTCTTAACGTTGCCCAGTGCTTTCTGTCAAATTCTAAATAAGGGGTTATAAAGCGTTCTTTGTTATTCATAAGCCAACATCTGCCTAATATTCGCAGGTTGGACAGGCTGTTTAAAACACCCGTATCCGATAAAAAATAAACAGCATCATAACGAGTGATGCTTCTTAGGCGTAGATATTTTTTAAATTTTTTCTACTTTTTTTGACACGAACTGAATAAATTTGTAAAAAAAGTACAAAAAATAGTCATAAAAATAATTTTTTAGCGTAGACTAATAAGGGTGCAATTAATCTTTTTTCTAAAAATTTATTGATGATTAATAAATTTGGGACTGAATAGATAAATTAGCTTGCTAATCTATCATGAATTTTTGTTGGCATTTTGGTCGTTTTTTTCCTAAAAAATCAACAATTCAATCAAAAGTGAACAAAATCTAAGCAAAAGAACAAATATCGCAATTTTTTTGTTGCATCATGATGAAAGTCCTCCTAGAATGCGCACCACTTAGCCGGCATAGCTCAGTTGGTAGAGCAACTGACTTGTAATCAGTAGGTCCCGAGTTCGACTCTTGGTGCCGGCACCATTAAAAATTAGGTTTGGTGGGATACCCAAGCGGCCAAAGGGAGCAGACTGTAAATCTGCCGTCACAGACTTCGAAGGTTCGAATCCTTCTCCCACCACCATTAATTCCTAACTTAAGTGTTTTAAATTAGTAAACACTTAAGTAGAATACAAAGCTGATTTTAAGTCAGGTAGCCGAGTTCTGCGGGCATCGTATAATGGCTATTACCTCAGCCTTCCAAGCTGATGATGCGGGTTCGATTCCCGCTGCCCGCTCCAGATGTGCTGATATAGCTCAGTTGGTAGAGCGCACCCTTGGTAAGGGTGAGGTCGGCAGTTCGAATCTGCCTATCAGCACCACTCCTTCATGTTCTTGCCTCCCTGATTAAAATCTTAACAAGCACTAGCAAATCGCTAATTTACTTACTGCTTGGTTGATGTGGTGTAACCACCGATTCCGTGTCTTAGAGGGACAATTTAAATGTCTAAAGAAAAATTTGAACGTTCAAAACCGCACGTTAACGTTGGTACTATCGGCCACGTTGACCACGGTAAAACAACTCTGACTGCTGCAATCACTACAGTTTTAGCTAAAACTTACGGTGGTGCTGC
>NZ_JBEEWD010000018.1:0-1943 GCF_040140245.1 Proteus sp. fly-1013
ACTTGCCATCGCTGGGGCGTGTCATTTCGTTTCGGCTCCCCCTGTTTTTCCCTTTCTTCGCTGGACGCTCATCAGGATAAAAACAAAAAGCCTACCGCCCTCGTTTTACTCGGTTGGTCAAATCGCTTCTTGCCACAAAACAAGTTTGTGACTTTCAGCGATTTCGCATCGTTTTACTTGTCAGTTTGCACGATGTTAAAAACGCACTCAGAAGCCCGCAAAACCGTTCTAAACTTTCAGCGTAGATTTGGGTGTTTTATAGGGTGATCGTGTCTTAAAATCGTTTCGAGGGGCTTTAATGGGGATGAACGGGAGGTTTTTGCTAACTAACTCGCCCGTTTAACATAAAAGGGATTGTATGAATCAATTTTAGCTAGAGTTTAAGGTTGTTCAAATTAATGTACAATGATTGCACTGTATAAATAACCAGGTGTAGCATGTATGGAAAAGCACTTTATCAATGAAAAGTTTTCACGAGATCAATTTACGGGGAATAGAGTTAAAAATATTGCCTTTTCAAATTGTGATTTTTCAGGGGTTGATTTAACTGATACTGAATTTGTTGATTGTAGTTTTTACGACAGGAATAGCTTGGAAGGGTGTGATTTTAATAGAGCCAAACTAAAAAACGCTAGCTTTAAAAGCTGCGATTTATCAATGAGTAATTTTAAAAACATTAGCGCCTTAGGTCTTGAAATTAGTGAGTGTTTAGCTCAAGGAGCTGATTTTCGAGGGGCTAATTTTATGAATATGATAACTACAAGGTCATGGTTTTGTAGTGCTTATATAACCAAGACAAATCTTAGTTACGCTAATTTTTCTAGAGTCATATTAGAAAAGTGCGAACTGTGGGAAAATCGCTGGAATGGCACTGTGATAACTGGCGCCGTGTTTCGTGGCTCCGATCTTTCTTGTGGGGAGTTTTCATCGTTTGATTGGTCTTTGGCTGATTTTACTGGTTGTGATTTAACGGGTGGGGCGCTTGGCGAGCTTGATGCAAGGCGAATTAATTTAGATGGAGTGAAGTTGGATGGAGAGCAGGCGCTTCAGCTTGTTGAGAGTTTAGGTGTTATTGTTCACCGATAAAATCTAGGTAAAAAACGCCTAATGCCCCAATGTGGTACTAATCAAAACGGAGCGAAGCGACATCTTCATCTTGTCTTTGCTTTTCTCCATGATCAGTTATTGGGTCATGGTCTCTTAGCTCGTTAATCTGGCTAAGTTTGGTTAGGTTGGGCTTCTTTCGACACTTCGCAATCCAAGAAATCCCTAGTCCGTTGATTGGTGCTCTTATCAGGTACGCACTGTAATCTTTCGATACCGCAGCGTGATTCGGAGGTAGAGCCGGAATTTCGTTTTCCGGTACGTTTTACTACCACAATTTGCCTGTTTATCCTTTCGGAGACCGGGCTAAGTCCGAGTCAATCAAGTGGTGCATTTGGGTTAATGTCGTTGGCTGGTATTTAATGAGAACGTGACAAGCGCCTCTCACGTTGCTAAGATTGGATTGCGACGTCTAATCTGAGCAACGAATGCACAAGATTTAGAGTACCAGAGCCCTGTGATGCTGTCACGGGGCTTTGTTACATCTGGAGCTTGGTAAACCTCATAAATTCAATTCGCAACGCTCGCCGCAAGGCGTGAACTTGTTTCACGTCGAGGAAGCGGAATTTCTCGAAAGCCTTATACTGTCTCCGTTCACACATGATCGGAGGGTGTCTCTATGTCTCAATTATTTCGTTTGGCATCGCCAGAAGATTACGAATACATCGAAGAATTAAATTTATGGGAATTGTCATTTGATAAGCGACCGGTTCAAGGGGTTCGTTGTGAAGATCCGGTGATCGGGGCAGAAAAATATAATCAAGGGCGTGAAAAATTTAAGGCGTTAGCGTCACGGCATAAAAAACACTGGAAACCGAACGGATTGACCTTTTCGGAGT
>NZ_JBEEWD010000020.1:0-1587 GCF_040140245.1 Proteus sp. fly-1013
CACGCTGCGGTATCGAAAGATTACAGTGCGTACCTGATAAGAGCACCAATCAACGGACTAGGGATTTCTTGGATTGCACCGTCGAAAGAAGCCCAACTAACCAGACTTAGCTGAATTAACGAGCTAAGAAGCCATGACCCAATAACTGATCATGGAGAAAAGCAAAGACAGAAAGATGCTGTCGCTTCGCTCCATTTTGATTAGTACCACATTGGGGCATATGGTGTTTTTTTCTGTTTTTCTGGTATCATACTTATAAGCCGGAAACTTAAATGAGAATGAATAAATGGCAATTCCTTGTAGAGACATAAACAAGCTAAAAGCGGAAATCTTAGATAAGTACCAAGTGACGGAACGCGTTGGTCAGTTGGGAACTTCATTTTTATTTGCTGATCCTGCCTATAATGGTTTTATTGTTAATGTTTTTAATACTGGCAATGTACAGTTTCAAGGTGGCGCATGTGAACCATTACAGAGACAAATTGAAAACTTAATATCCTTTATAAACAGCTAATAAAAATAGATTTTTCTATATGTTCGAACGGAGGTTCTCAATGAAACACTCTCCAGTAAATAATGCTAATATCTTAAACATTAATGCAAGCACAGTGAAACTTGTTGGAAACCATAAACAACAAGTAAGCCAATTGCTGAATATGTTCAGGATTGCTGAAGAAAAGGCATCTAGTGGCAATAGAAAAGCGTTACATATCAACAGTTGAGTATAGTACTGATTTTGCAACAGCCAGTCTCGAATTCGGTTATAATTCTGATAAATTACAAAAGTTTAATAAAGTAACTACAGAGAGTCTCTTAGATACCGTTGTACGGCTAGGGAGCTTCTGTGAACAGCGAAACTTCGTGGAAATATATTCAGAACCTGATAGTTGTGGTTGGGGGCGTTTTAAAGCTACAGATTCAATTGATGCCCCAGGTATAGGTTTTTATACTGGTTTTTTTCACGGTCGCATCATAGCAGGTAAAAACGATCCATTGATAGTTGTATCATTTAGGGGTGAACTCGTTGATATACCTGATGGCTATCATAGCGCATATGAAACAATGGTTTTTCATGCTGTAAGTGATCACGATTGTCTTTTTGGCGATGAAACTGAAAAATATGACCGTGATTACATGAGACGTTTAAGACAAGATGTGTCAAAAGCATTGAATCATAATGCGAAAATTGTTGGCGATAGTGAAGATTAAATATCTTTATAAAGCTTCTCTTAATCCCTTTTATGTTAAACGGGCGAGTTAGTTAGCGAAAACCGCCCGTTCATCCCCATCTAAGCCCCTCAAAACGATTTTAAGACACGAACACCCTATAAAACACCCAAATCTACGCTGAAAGTTTAGAACGGTTTTGCGGGCTTCTGAGTGCGTTTTTAACATCATGCCAACTGACAAGTAAACCGATGCGAAATCGCTGAAAGACACAAACTTGTTTTGTGGTGATCGGCGATTTGACCAACCGAGTAAAACGAGGGCGGTAGGCTTTTTGTTTTTCTCCTGATGAGCGTCCAGCGAAGAAAGGGAAAAACAGGGGGAGCCGAAACGAAATGACACGCCCCAGCGATGGCAAGT
>NZ_JBEEWD010000021.1:0-1199 GCF_040140245.1 Proteus sp. fly-1013
GAGCCGAAGCCAGTCGAAGATACCAGCTGGCTGCAACTGTTTATTAAAAACACAGCACTGTGCAAACACGAAAGTGGACGTATACGGTGTGACGCCTGCCCGGTGCTGGAAGGTTAATTGATGGGGTTATCCGTAAGGAGAAGCTCTTGATCGAAGCCCCAGTAAACGGCGGCCGTAACTATAACGGTCCTAAGGTAGCGAAATTCCTTGTCGGGTAAGTTCCGACCTGCACGAATGGCGTAATGATGGCCAGGCTGTCTCCACCCGAGACTCAGTGAAATTGAACTCGCTGTGAAGATGCAGTGTACCCGCGGCAAGACGGAAAGACCCCGTGAACCTTTACTATAGCTTGACACTGAACATTGAGCCTTGATGTGTAGGATAGGTGGGAGACTATGAAGTGTGGACGCCAGTCTGCATGGAGTCAACCTTGAAATACCACCCTTTAACGTTTGATGTTCTAACCTAGGTCCATAATCTGGATCGGGGACCGTGTCTGGTGGGTAGTTTGACTGGGGCGGTCTCCTCCTAAAGAGTAACGGAGGAGCACGAAGGTTGGCTAAGCATGGTCGGACATCATGCGGTTAGTGCAAAGGCATAAGCCAGCTTGACTGTGAGAGTGACGGCTCGAGCAGGTACGAAAGTAGGTCTTAGTGATCCGGTGGTTCTGAATGGAAGGGCCATCGCTCAACGGATAAAAGGTACTCCGGGGATAACAGGCTGATACCGCCCAAGAGTTCATATCGACGGCGGTGTTTGGCACCTCGATGTCGGCTCATCACATCCTGGGGCTGAAGTAGGTCCCAAGGGTATGGCTGTTCGCCATTTAAAGTGGTACGCGAGCTGGGTTTAGAACGTCGTGAGACAGTTCGGTCCCTATCTGCCGTGGGCGTTGGAAGATTGAGAGGGGTTGCTCCTAGTACGAGAGGACCGGAGTGAACGCACCACTGGTGTTCGGGTTGTCATGCCAATGGCATTGCCCGGTAGCTAAGTGCGGAAGAGATAACCGCTGAAAGCATCTAAGCGGGAAACTTGCCTCGAGATGAGTCTTCCCTGTCACCTTGAGTGACCTAAAGGAACGTTTAAGACTAAGACGTTGATAGGCTGGGTGTGTAAGCGTAGCGATACGTTGAGCTAACCAGTACTAATGAACCGTGAGGCTTAACCTGACAACACCGAAGGTGTTTTGTCTGAGAGAC
>NZ_JBEEWD010000022.1:0-1133 GCF_040140245.1 Proteus sp. fly-1013
GGCCACGTTGACCACGGTAAAACAACTCTGACTGCTGCAATCACTACAGTTTTAGCTAAAACTTACGGTGGTGCTGCTCGTGCATTCGATCAAATCGATAACGCACCAGAAGAAAAAGCTCGTGGTATCACCATCTCTACTTCACACGTAGAATATGACACTCCAACTCGTCACTACGCACACGTAGACTGCCCAGGTCACGCCGACTATGTTAAAAACATGATCACTGGTGCTGCGCAAATGGACGGAGCTATCCTGGTTGTTGCTGCGACTGATGGCCCAATGCCACAAACTCGTGAGCACATCCTGTTAGGTCGTCAGGTTGGTGTTCCTTACATCATCGTATTCCTGAACAAATGTGACATGGTAGATGATGAAGAGTTACTGGAATTAGTAGAAATGGAAGTTCGTGAACTTCTGTCTCAGTACGATTTCCCAGGTGACGACACTCCAGTAATTCGTGGTTCAGCGCTGAAAGCACTGGAAGGCGAAGCTGAGTGGGAAGCAAAAATTGTTGAATTAGCAGAAGCACTGGATTCATACATTCCAGAACCAGAGCGTGCAATTGACAAACCATTCCTGTTACCAATCGAAGACGTATTCTCAATCTCAGGCCGTGGTACAGTAGTAACTGGTCGTGTTGAGCGTGGTGTTGTTAAAGTTGGTGAAGAAGTTGAAATCGTTGGTATCAAACCAACAGTTAAAACAACTTGTACTGGCGTTGAAATGTTCCGTAAATTACTTGACGAAGGTCGTGCAGGTGAGAACGTTGGTGTTCTTCTGCGTGGTACTAAACGTGAAGAAATCGAACGTGGACAAGTACTGGCAAAACCAGGTTCAATCAAGCCACACACTAAATTCGAATCAGAAGTTTATATTCTGAGCAAAGATGAAGGTGGTCGTCATACTCCATTCTTCAAAGGCTACCGTCCACAGTTCTACTTCCGTACAACTGACGTAACTGGTACTATCGAATTACCAGAAGGCGTAGAAATGGTAATGCCAGGTGACAACATCAACATGATCGTTGAACTGATTCACCCAATCGCGATGGACGACGGTTTACGTTTCGCTATCCGTGAAGGTGGCCGTACAGTAGGTGCGGGCGTTGTTGCTAAAGTATTAGGTTAATT
>NZ_JBEEWD010000023.1:0-892 GCF_040140245.1 Proteus sp. fly-1013
ATGATATCCCACGATTTTTCGTGAATACGCATCCGTAATTAAACTTAAATAAGTATCACCTTCATGCGTCGATAAATAGGTAATATCTGCTACCCAAAGCTGTTCTGGTTGTGTGGGGATAAACCCCGACTTAATTAAATTTGGATGCCGATAAAAACGATGATGGCTTAAGGTTGTTCGATGATAAGCCCGTTTATTAGGCACCAGTAACTGATGTTCCTTCAATAAAGAAAATAGCCGATCACGACCAATAACCATCTGTTTTTGCTTTAAAATAAAATGTAATTTACGCCCACCCAGTCGAGGTTGTAAGACTCGTTCAGATTTAACAACGTCAATAATGGCCGAATCGGCTTTCTTTCGTTCCTCAGTTCTATCCAGTCTCTTGTAATAAGCCTGTCGGCTGATCTGCATAAAACGGCAAGCAATTGTTACGGTGAGGTTTTTAACCGTTTTTTCTTTAATAACTCGGCTTTGCGCTTTTTTGACAAACGAACTCCAAAGTCTCTATCCATGACTTTAACCACAGCTTCGAAAAAATCGGATTTAAGCCGAGTTTCTTCAAGTTCCTTTTCAAGGATCTTAATGCGTTGTTCCGGCGTTTGTTGTTCAGAAGATTGGGTCATAGCTGAACCTCTATAAAAAGTATCAGGGGTACCGTTTGACCAATCTAACCTACCATGCTTACGAAGCCAAACTAAAACAGTAGAGCATCCTTGTATACCATAGCGATCTTGGGCTTGTTTATAGGTTATTTCGCCTTTTTCAACTTGGTCAACAAGCTGTAATTTAAAAGCGAGAGAATAATCGCGTTGAGTTCGTTTAGTGATTGGTTTCATTACACTCTCCAATTTCAGATTGGAAAAGTGTCAACCTTATTCAGGACGGGTCA
>NZ_JBEEWD010000024.1:0-758 GCF_040140245.1 Proteus sp. fly-1013
TCCTGATGAGCGTCCAGCGAAGAAAGGGAAAAACAGGGGGAGCCGAAACGAAATGACACGCCCCAGCGATGGCAAGTGAACCCCAGTGAACGTGTTTCGTTTTGGGGGCAAAGCCCCCCGTCAAGCGAAGCGTCTGACCACCACATTTTTGAGCGACCAAATACAGGGGCGAAAAAAGGGGGTGGTCAGACGAACGCAGTGAGTTTGACGGGCTTGGGTGAATGGCTTTTTTCGCAGGCGTCCAGCCGAAGAAAATAGTCAGAGGGCGGAGCCTTAAGTCATTCATTTTCGTCCAGAAAATGAGTGGCTTTGATGCGCTAAGCATCATGACTTTTTCAGCTTCTATCTATTATTCTGTATCTTATTCTATGTATTATTCTACCTATTACAGACGAAATAGATAAAATAAGAGATAGAATAATAGATAGGATAATACATAAAATAATAGGTAAACCTAACGTCAGCGCACCTTTTCTTCGAGCTGTTTTAGCATCGAAATATCGCCTAATAATCGTTGATTTTTACCTGTGAAAAAGATGATCGGGCTGACATTTGCATTATCAATACTTCGGCTTAACTGAATTCCCACCGCCTGATAATCATCATCGTTTGTGCAATGGTATAACGCTAAAACAAGCTGACATTGTTCGGGAGTTCCGCACTCTATTGCCCATCGGATCAACTCCGAAAAGGTCAATCCGTTCGGTTTCCAGTGTTTTTTATGCCGTGACGCTAACGCCTTAAATTTTTCACGCCCT
>NZ_JBEEWD010000025.1:0-758 GCF_040140245.1 Proteus sp. fly-1013
TTAGCACGTCCTTCATCGCCTCTGATTGCCTAGGCATCCACCGTGTACGCTTATTCGCTTAACCTCACAACCCGAAGGTGTCTTCTAAAACGGATTGCTGCGCTTCATGATTTCGACGTTGGGCAGTGCTCGCAATGCTCACATACTTTAAGTATGCTCCGCTTGCTGTGCGCTGTCCGCCTTGAAATCATTTTGCTCGCATATCCTTTCTGAAGAGTACTTTCAGATTTGAGATTTTGAGAGACTCATCAATATACCTCGGTGATATATTGATTTGTTTTCAATTTTTCAGCTTGTTCCAGATTGTTAAAGAGCAAAATAATTCGCAGTATACTATTGCTAATATACTCTGAATTATTATTTTATATTCAAGAGATTATGGTGGAGCTAAGCGGGATCGAACCGCTGACCTCCTGCGTGCAAGGCAGGCGCTCTCCCAGCTGAGCTATAGCCCCATAATGCATTCTTTAATACCAGTACAACCACTCCCTTTCTTCTTTTCAGAAAGAAGATTTTTCTTTAGGCAAGGCGTGGGGTCACGAAGTTTACATCAGTAAACGAGTGAATTCACAACGCAGTATAAAGGAAAATTGGTAGGCCTGAGTGGACTTGAACCACCGACCTCACCCTTATCAGGGGTGCGCTCTAACCACCTGAGCTACAAGCCTATACCGGTATTTCTGCTCGTTCTTCATCAGACAATCTGTGTGAGCACTGCACATAACACGTATCTCTTAGGTAAGGAGGTGATCCAACCG
>NZ_JBEEWD010000026.1:0-727 GCF_040140245.1 Proteus sp. fly-1013
GTATTCTGTTGCATTTTATTGCTGTGTGACAGATGGCAGCAGAGGGGCAGATGGCAAAATGACATCTGATGTGGAAGTGTGCATGAACTGGAAATGTGTCATTGAATTCTTCCATGCAGAAAATATTTCATCTAGTTACAGTCATCGATGCTTGCTGAACAGTGGATGTGAGCACACTGAGGTGGTGGGTAGTATGTTTCAAGCAGTGGCAACAGAGATGTGAAAGACAAGCTCTGTTCTGGATGGCCATACAGAATTTTGATAAGAACAGCACGCAGGCTGTTCATCTCTGGCAAAAATGCACAGCTAATGATGGCGACTATGCTGAAAAACTGTATTTTTGTTGCTGAGACTTTGCTGTATCAATCAGTGTTATTTTGCTCTTTGTTGTAGTTTTCATGGAAATAAACCGGAGGCATTACTTCCAGGGCAACTCATGGATAGGCAGCCCGAGACAATTCCTGTTCACTCAGTGCAGCCCAGACAAGCCAAAAGGTTGGCCACCTATGGCCTAAGAGGTGAATTCTGTGTTTAAAAGAAATGAAAGAGAAAAGTAAAATAAATTATTTACTATGAGAGCGTGGTGAGGTGCTGGAACAGGCTGCCCAGAAAGGTTGTGGAGTCTCCTCCTCTGTAGGTATTCAAGATCCATCTGGATGCCTACCTGTGTGACCTGTTGTAGGGTACCTGCTTTAACAGGGGTGATGGACTCGATGACCTCTTGAGG
>NZ_JBEEWD010000027.1:0-622 GCF_040140245.1 Proteus sp. fly-1013
TGGGGTGACTGCGTACCTTTTGTATAATGGGTCAGCGACTTATATTCTGTAGCAAGGTTAACCGTATAGGGGAGCCGTAGGGAAACCGAGTCTTAACTGGGCGAATGAGTTGCAGGGTATAGACCCGAAACCCGGTGATCTATCCATGGGCAGGTTGAAGGTTGGGTAACACTAACTGGAGGACCGAACCGACTAATGTTGAAAAATTAGCGGATGACTTGTGGATGGGGGTGAAAGGCCAATCAAACCGGGAGATAGCTGGTTCTCCCCGAAAGCTATTTAGGTAGCGCCTCGTGAACTCATCTTCGGGGGTAGAGCACTGTTTCGACTAGGGGGTCATCCCGACTTACCAACTCGATGCAAACTGCGAATACCGAAGAATGTTATCACGGGAGACACACGGCGGGTGCTAACGTCCGTCGTGAAGAGGGAAACAACCCAGACCGCCAGCTAAGGTCCCAAAGTCATGGTTAAGTGGGAAACGAAGTGGGAAGGCTCAGACAGCCAGGATGTTGGCTTAGAAGCAGCCATCATTTAAAGAAAGCGTAATAGCTCACTGGTCGAGTCGGCCCGCGCGGAAGATGTAACGGGGCTAAACCATGCACCGAAGCTGCGGCAGCGA
>NZ_JBEEWD010000028.1:0-582 GCF_040140245.1 Proteus sp. fly-1013
AAAGACCAGTATGGCCTCCTAGTGGTCAGTGGAGTCCCAGAGAAACGTGTAGGAACCAGTAGCAGTTCATCCCAGTATGGACGAGTAAAAGCCAGTAAGGACTAATATGGCCTCATAGTGGTCAGTGGAATCCCAGAGGAACCAGTAGAAAACAAAACCCAGGGCAGTGCTGGCATCTCTGGTTGGGGCTATAGACCCCGGGGCAGATGTTGTCCTTTCAGGCTGTGGCTTTAAGTCCCAGGACCAGTGCTGGCCTCCCTGGCTGTGTGCGTGGCTTTAGGCCACAAGGAAAGTGCTGGCCTCTCTAGCTGGGGCTGTGGCTCCAAGTCCCTGGACTGGTTCCAGCCTTTCAGGCTGTGGCTTTGGTCCCTTGGATTGGTCCCAAATTTGAAGAAACCAACTGGAGCCTCACCCAATGGGGTTCTGTGAAGCATCAGAAGAGAGAAATACACACGATTGTTGTGTAGCCAGGCTGGGTCACCCTCTCGCTGAGGCACTGCATGATTGGAAGCAGGAGACGTTTCCCCCAGACTCCCTCCAGATTGGGGTCATTGGGGTCTATGGAGACATTGGATTCAGTGG
>NZ_JBEEWD010000029.1:0-553 GCF_040140245.1 Proteus sp. fly-1013
GGCTCCTACTGCTTGTACGTACACGGTTTCAGGTTCTTTTTCACTCCCCTCGCCGGGGTTCTTTTCGCCTTTCCCTCACGGTACTGGTTCACTATCGGTCAATCAGGAGTATTTAGCCTTGGAGGATGGTCCCCCCATATTCAGACAGGATAACACGTGTCCCGCCCTACTCGTCGAGTTCACAATAACAGCATCTTCGGATACGGGGCTATCACCCTTTACTGCCGGACTTTCCAGACCGTTCTCCTGATGCTGCTATTGATTAAGACTCTGGGCTGTTCCCCGTTCGCTCGCCGCTACTAGGGGAATCTCGGTTGATTTCTTTTCCTCGGGGTACTGAGATGTTTCAGTTCTCCCGGTTCGCTTCATGACGCTATGTATTCACGTCATGATAATATCCATTGGATATTGGGTTTCCCCATTCGGAAATCGTCGGGTATAACGGTTCATATCACCTTACCGACGCTTATCGCAGATTAGCACGTCCTTCATCGCCTCTGATTGCCTAGGCATCCACCGTGTACGCTTATTCGCTTAACCTCACAACCCGAAG
>NZ_JBEEWD010000030.1:0-547 GCF_040140245.1 Proteus sp. fly-1013
AGGGACTTCACTTACCGCCAGCGTGCCTTCTCCCGAAGTTACGGCACCATTTTGCCTAGTTCCTTCACCCGAGTTCTCTCAAGCGCCTGAGTATTCTCTACCTGACCACCTGTGTCGGTTTGGGGTACGATTGTTGGTAACCTGAAGCTTAGAGGCTTTTCCTGGAAGCAGGGCATCAATTGCTTCACCACCTTAGTGGCTCGTCATCACACCTCAGCATTAAGTGACCGGATTTGCCTAATCACTCTGCCTACATGCTTGAACCGGGACGACCGTCGCCCGGACAACCTAGCCTTCTCCGTTCCCCCATCGCAGTTACCACCAGTACGGGAATATTAACCCGTTTCCCATCGACTACGCTTTTCAGCCTCGCCTTAGGGGTCGACTCACCCTGCCCCGATTAACGTTGGACAGGAACCCTTGGTCTTCCGGCGTGCGGGTTTTTCACCCGCATTATCGTTACTTATGTCAGCATTCGCACTTCTGATACCTCCAGCATACCTCACAGTACACCTTCGCAGGCTTACAGAACGCTCCCCTACCCAAC
>NZ_JBEEWD010000031.1:0-538 GCF_040140245.1 Proteus sp. fly-1013
GCAGCTCCTCACCTAGACCCTTCCCTCCCACTCTGGGAACTTCTGTGGTCAACTGATCCTGGGCTGGACAAAGAGACAGTGCTGAGGTCGGTTGGAGAGCTACTTCTGCAGAAGGCAGCTGTGGAGGTGTAGGACTGGCACCATTGCCAGAAGAGTCCCTTCCCACTTGGCATTTCTCGAGGCAACGCAGGCTGAAACTCTGCCAGTTCCATCTGCTGTCCTGGCCTTCCTCGGTGGCGTCGCGTGCCCAGGCCACTCTACACGTAGGCTGTCTTCATCACTGGAGTCCTGACAGCAGTGCTCTGCCGGATCCCTGTAAACCACCATCACGTCCAGGATTCCACTGGGATCTCTGACTGAGGGATGAGAAGAGGAAGAAAGGAAAAGGACAGTTACAATCTGGGCAACACCAAGCTAACAGTTAGGGGGAAAAAAAAGTGCAAGCGTAAGCCTCATCGACAAGGGTGCGCAACGGTAGAGTTTACCCCCATGAAAATAATATTAAAGCTGTTCCAGTTGGTAAACATCTACTGAAACT